>JBIIHU010000183.1:0-7826 GCA_044235405.1 Burkholderiaceae bacterium | reverse complement strand
CAGCCGCCCGAGCACGAGAACAAGGCACTGACCTGGCCCTACTGGCCGGTCAAGATGCGCACCTCGTCGTCGCACGAGGAGGGCTGCGATCGCGACTGGGCGATCACGACCAAGTCCTTCAGGGGGGACGGCCAGGGGCGCGTGAAGGCGCTGGTCGGTGCCCGCGTCGAATGGGTGCGCGATGCCGCCACCGGCCAGATGCGCATGAGCGAGGTCGCGGGCTCCGAGTTCGAGATCCCGGCCGATCTGGTGCTCTTCGCGATGGGCTTCGTGTCGCCGGTGGGATCGGTGCTCGATTCCTTCGGCATCGACAAGGACGGCCGCGGCAATGCGCGAGCCGACACCGAAGGCGCCCGCAGCTACCACACGAGCGTGCCGAAGGTCTTCGCTGCCGGCGACATGCGGCGCGGCCAGTCGCTGGTGGTGTGGGCCATCCGCGAAGGGCGCCAGTGCGCGCAGGCGGTCGACACCTTCCTGATGGGTTCGTCGACGCTGCCCCGCTGAAGCCGGGTCACGGGGCTCCACGGCCGGCATGACCGACGCGACCGCTGCCGAAGCGCCGGGCCGTCACCCGGTGCTGCGGTCGCTGTTTTCCGCGTGGAATCTGCCGCATGACGGTCCGGCCTGGGCCCCGTGGGCCTGGACCATGCTGCTCAACCTGGGCATCGCGGTCGTGCTCACGCTGGTCCTGCCAGAGCGCACCAAGGAGCCCGCGCTCGGTGGTTTCGCCGGCAACCTGCTCATCAGCCAGGCGATCGGCCTGAGCATCCACGGGCTCTTTCACGGCAGTCACCGCTGGCTCGGTCTCGAACTGTTCGGGCTGCCCGGCATGCTGCGCCTCGGCTACGTGGCGGTGGTGGTGGTCGCGGGGACCTGGATCGGGTTCTCGGTCGCGGTGTTCGCGCTGACCGGCGGCGATTCCGGTCGCACCGCGCAGGTGCTGGGCAGCGCGCGCGGCAACCTTGTGCTGATCCCGCTGTTCTGGGGTCTGTTCGCCGTCGCGCTGTTCGCCGCGATCGGCCGGCTGCAGACGCGCCAGCTTGCCGCCGAGCGGGCCCGCGGCGACATCGCGCGCGCCGAGCGCGAGGCGATCGCGGCCCGTCTGGCGCTGCTCAGTGCGCAGGTCGAACCGCACTTCCTCTACAACACGCTGGCCCATGTGCGCGCGCTGGCCGGGCGCGACGCCGACGCGGCACAGCGCATGCTCGATGCGCTGATCGACTATCTGCGCGCCTCCTCGCGCAACATGGCGCGCGGCCTTGTGCCGCTCGCCGAGGAGCTCGACTCGGTACGCGGCTATCTCGCGGTGATGCAGCAGCGGCTCGGCGCGCGGCTCTCGGTGCACTGGGAGGTGCCGGAGCGGGCGCTGCGTCTGCCGGTGCCGCCGGCGGCCCTTCAGACCCTGGTCGAGAACGCGATCAAGCACGGCATCGAGCCGCTCGCCGACGGCGGGGCCATCACCATCCGGGCGACCGGGGATGCCGGTGGATGGGGGATCGACGTCCTCGACACCGGCGCCGGCTTCGAGCATCCGGCCGACCGCCGCCCCGAGGGTTGCGGCCTGACCAACCTGCGCGAGCGCCTGCGGCTGGCGCTCGGTGCCGGTGCCGCGGTGGTGCTCGAGCGCGATGGCGGCATCACGCGCGCGCATCTGCGCCTGCCCGCGATGGCCACCGGCGAGCGCCTGTCGGCGAGCAGCGCCGGGGAGCGCCTGTCGTGATGTGCGTGGCTGCGCGTGCGCTGATCGCCGAGGACGAGCCGGTGCTGGCGCAGGCGCTTCGCGACGCGCTCGCCGAGGCCTGGCCGGGGCTGGCGGTGGTCGGCGTCGCGGCCGATGGCGAGCGGGCGCTTGCCGACATCGAGGCCCTGGCGCCCGATGTGGTCTTCCTTGATATCCGCATGCCGGGCCTCAGCGGGCTGGAGGTGGCTCGGGAGCTGGCGCAGCGCGAGTGCGCCCCGGGCGCCGCGGGCAGCCGCGCACCGCTGGTGGTGTTCGTCACGGCCTACGACCAGCATGCGATCGAGGCCTTCGAGTCGGCCGCGGTCGACTACCTGCTCAAGCCGGTATCCGCCGAGCGGCTGCGCCGCTGTGTCGATCGCCTGCAGGCCCGCCTCGCCGCCGGTCCTGCCGCGGCGGCGCCGGTCGCCGATCTTCAGGCGCTGGCACGCGCGCTGGCCGGCGTGCTGCCCGCCGCGGCGCTCGGGGCGGCATCCGGGCGCGCGGCCGCGGCGGCGGCGCCCGGGCAGGTGCCGCTGCGCTTCATTCGCGCGAGTCTGGGCGACGTCATCCGCCAGATCCCGGTCGACGAGGTGCTCTACCTCGAGGCTCGGGACAAGTACGTGGCGGTCGTCACCCCCGAGGCGAGCGCGCTGGTGCGCACGCCCTTGTCCGAGCTGCTCGCGGCGCTCGATCCGCAGCGCTTCGTGCAGATCCACCGCTCCACGGTCGTTCGGGTCGATGCGATCGACACCATCCGGCGCGACTTCGCCGGCAGGCAGTTCGTGCACCTGCGCGAGAAGGTCGGCGGGCGTGAGGCGCGGCTGGCGGTCGGACGCGCCTACGCCGCGCAGTTTCGCGGCCTCTGAGCCGGGCCGCGCGGCTCTGCGGCGCCGTGCCGGCGCTTACGGCTCTCAGACGATCGGGATCATCACCACCCGCTGGAAGGCCGGCCGCTGCGCGAGCCGCTCGAACCAGTCGGCCAGCCGCGGCAGCGCCCCCGGCAGATGCCCGACCTGCGACCACGGCAGTTCGCGCCAGCGGTACACATGCATGCCGAGCGTGATCTCGGCCAGCGTGGGATGTGCGCCGCACAGCCAGGGGCGGTCGGCCAGCCGCGCCTCGAGGATCGCCAGTGCCGCCCCGGTCTTGTCGCCGCTCGCCCGAATGGCCACCGGGTCACGGTCGGTCGGCGCGGTGCGGATCAGCCCCCAGAAGCCGCCGAAGATCGCCGGGCCGAGCACGCTCTGGCTCCAGTCCATCCACCGCTCGACATCCGCGCGCGCCTGCCAGTCGGTCGGGTACCAGGCGTGCAGCGCATGCCGGTTGGCGAGGTAGCGCACGATCGTGTGCGACTCCCACAGCGAGAAGTCGCCGTCCTGCAGCGTGGGCACCAGCGCGTTCGGGTTCATCGCGAGGTACTCCGGCGTGCGTGTGCCGCCGAAGGGCCCGCCGACCTCCATGCGCTCGTGCGCGATGCCGGCCTCCTCGAGCAGCCACCGAACCTTCTGCACGTTGGACGAGGTGCCCCGTCCCCAGATCCTCAGCATGATCGCGTCTCCCGGACAGGCCGCTGGCGCGGCGGCTGGCCGCGCCGTCCTCGGGCGGGCCGCTCGCCGTGCGGCGTTCGCGCCGCCGGCGCGCGAGTATGCCTAGAATCGCGCACCATGCTCGACGCCGACTACATCAAACGACATATCCGCACGGTGCCCGACTGGCCCGAGCCGGGCGTGATGTTCCGCGACATCACGCCGCTGCTGGCCAACCCGCGCACGCTGCGCGTGCTGGTCGATCTGTTCGTCCATCGCTACATGGACGCCCGGCTCGACCTGGTGGCCGGCATCGATGCGCGCGGCTTCATCCTCGGCGCCATCGTCGCCTACGAGCTGAACCTGGGCTTCGTGCCGATCCGCAAGAAGGGCAAGCTGCCGTTCACCACGGTGGCCGAGGAGTACGAGCTCGAGTACGGCAGCGCGACGGTCGAGCTGCATGCCGACGCCTGCCAGCCGGGCGACCGCGTGCTGCTGATCGACGACCTGATCGCCACCGGCGGCACGATGATGGCCGGCCGCCGTCTGCTCGAGCGTCTTGGTGCCGTGGTGGTCGAGGGCGCCGCGATCGTCGATCTGCCGGAGCTCGGCGGCTCGCGTCGCCTTCGCGAGTCCGGCCTCGCGCTGCACTGTCTGGTCGACTTCGAGGGCCACTAGGTGGGCGACGCCGACGAGGTGCGTCTCGACAAGTGGCTGTGGGCAGCGCGCTTCTGCAAGACGCGCGGTCTGGCCCAGGAAGCGATCGCCGCGGGGCGGGTGCTGGTGGCGGGTGCGCCCGCGAAGGCGGCCCGGGTGCTGCATGTCGGCGATATCGTGACCATCCGTGGCGGCGAGACGCCGCGCAGCGTCGAGGTGGTCGCTCTCTCCGATCGACGTGGCCCCGCGCCGGTCGCGCAGGCGCTGTATCGCGAGACCGACGAATCGGTCCGCCTGCGGGTGGCGGCGCAGGCGCGTCGCGCACTCGCCCCCGAGCCGGCGCACACGATCGACGGCGGACGTCCCACGAAGCGCGACCGGCGCGTCCTCGAGCGCTGGCGCAGCGGCGAGCGCGAGGCATGAACCCGGCGCGCCGCGCCCTCGGGGCCGCGCTCGTCACGGGTGGCGGCGCCGTCCTGGGCCGCGGAGCCGGCGTTGCGCGAGGGCTGGCCGCGGGCCTGGTCGGGGGTGCGCAAGCCGCGCCCGTGAGCGCGGCGCCGGTCGGACTGCGCGAGGCGCTGCGCCGGATCCAGGCCGCGCCGCATGTGCTGCTGATGCGTCATGCAATCACCGAGCCCGGGGTCGGCGATCCGCCGGGCTACCGCCTCGACGACTGCGCCTCGCAGCGCAACCTGTCGGCCGAGGGGCGCGAGCAGGCGCGCCGCGTCGGCGCGGCGCTGCGTGCGGCGGGCCTCGTGGTGGGCGAGGTCCGGTCCAGTGCCTGGTGCCGATGCCGGGATACCGCCGATCTCGCCTTCGGGCGCCACACGGTGTGGCCGGCGCTGAACTCCTTCTTCGATGCCGCCGACGCCGCGCCCGCGCGCACCGCGCAGCTTCGCGCCTTCGTGGCCGCGCAGCCGATCGGGGCCCCGGCGATGCTGGTCACGCACCAGGTGAACATCAGCGCCGCCACCGGGCTTGGGGTGGCGATGGGCCAGATCGTCGCGATGCCGGTCGGGGGCGCTCCGGCCTTCGGTCTTGCGGCGATTCCCTGAGGTCGTCGCGGCGCCGGCCGCTTGCCCGATGTTTCAGCGCCAGGCGAAGGCCGGCTGCTCGTAGTGGGCGACCCGCGTGGCCTCGCCGCGCAGGCAGACCTCGCGAAACTGGTACAGGATGGCCGCGGTGGGGGCGGCGATCCAGTCGTCGCCCACCGGCATGCGCAGCACCGGCGCGCCGCCGCCTTCGACCGGATCGAGCAGCGGCGCATCGGTGCGCATGAACTCGGTGACCGGAATGCGGTGGATGGAGGCGACTTCCTCGGGGTTGGGCTCGAGGTGCGACTGCGGCCCGGCCCACAGGACGATCGGTGTCATCACGAAGCCCGAGCGGGTGACGAAGTCGTCGAGCCGGCCGACCACCGCGCGCTCGTCGAGCACGAGGCCGACCTCCTCCCGGAGTTCGCGCAGCGCGGTCTGCTCGGGTGTCTCGCCGGGGTCGATCCGACCGCCGGGCAGCGCCCACTGCCCGGGATGGTTGCGCAGTTTCAGCGAGCGCCGCGTGAGCACCAGGGCCGCACCGGGATGCCAGCTCGGGTGGCTGGGCATGCCCGACAGCTGCGAGCCGAAGCCGGCATCGGTGACCGTGACCGCGACCGCCGCGGCGCGCGCGCCGGTGTCGGCAGCCCGTACCGGAAAGGCGGCGAGATGCCGGACGATGGTGTCGCGCAGGGAGGGGTCGCAGAGCATGGCCCCATCATAATGGCTGCGCGCCGGATGCCTGGTCTCTGGCGTTCCGGCCGCCCCCTCTGCGGAGAGTTTCCCGATGTACGACACCCTGATCCGTGGTGCCACGCTGGTCGACGGCCGCGGCGGCGAGTCCTTCACCGGCGACCTCGCGATTGCCGACGGCCGCATCGCTGCGGTGGGGCCGCGCGTGAGCGGCAGTGCGCGCGAGACCCTCGACGCGGGCGGCGCGCTGCTCGCGCCCGCCTGGATCGACATCCACACCCACTACGACGGACAGGTCACCTGGGACGACGCGATGGAGCCCTCGGCCAGCCATGGCGTGGGCACCATCGTGATGGGCAACTGCGGCGTGGGCTTCGCGCCGGTCGCGCCGGGCGCCGAGCAGGCGCTGATCGAGCTGATGGAGGGCGTCGAGGACATCCCCGGCACGGCACTGCACGAAGGCATGCCCTGGGGCCGGTGGCGCTCGTACCCCGAGTACCTCGACCTGCTGGCGAGCCGCGAGTACGCGCTCGACGTCGGCTCGATGCTCGCGCACGGGCCGCTGCGCCATCACGTGATGGGCGAACGCGGGCGGGCCAACCTGCCGGCGACCGCCGACGACGCGCGCGCGATGGCGGCCCAGGTCGCGCAGGCGCTCGACGCGGGCGCGCTTGGGTTCTCGAGTTCGCGCATCGTCGGCCACCGTGCGGTCGATGGCGCGCCGGTGCCCGGCACCTTCGCCGAGGACGACGAGCTGCTGGCCTTCGCGGGCGCGCTGAAGCAGGCCGGGCACGGCGTGTTCCAGATGATTCCGGCCAGCACGCTGGGCAGCGCGCCGCAGTTCGGCGGCGAGCGCCACACGCTGCTCGACGAGGTCGACCGGATGGCGCGCCTGTCGCGCGCGAGCGGCCGGCCGCTGACCTTCACGCTGATGCAGAACGACGAGAGCCCCGGCCTGTGGCGCGAGGTGCTCGCGCGGGTGGGCGAGCTGAACCGTCAGGGCGCGAGCCTGTTCCCGCAGGTCGGCGCGCGGCCGGTCGGCGTGGTGATGAGCCTCGACACCTACCATCCCTTCATGCGCCGGCCCTCCTGCCTCGCGCTGCGCGAGCTCCCGGTCGCCGAGCGCGCCGCGCGCATGCGCGAGCCGGCGGTGCGCGCCGCGATCCTCGCGGAGGACAGCGTCCCGCACGCGCAGCCCGGACGCATGGAGAACCTGATCGCCTTCGCGCGCGCCAACTATCCGCAGACCTACGCGCTTGCCGACCTCGACGATGCCGAGCCCGCGCCCGAGCGTTCGTTCGCGGCACGCGCGGCGGCGGCCGGCCAGGACGAGGCCGCCTTCCTCTACGATTTCCTGGTCGCCGGCGACGGCCGCGACTTCGTCGTGCGCTACTTCGCGAACTACAGCGACCGCGACCACGAGGCGCTGCGCGAGATGCAGGCCAGCGACCTGACCGTGACCGGCCTGAGCGACGCGGGCGCCCACGTCAGCGTGATCTTCGACGCGGTAGCGCCCACCTTCCAGCTGACGCACTGGGTGCGCGGGCGCACGCGCGGCCCTCGCCTGCCGCTGGCCCGGGTGGTGCACCGCCAGACGCTGCGTAACGCGCAGCTGTTCGGCCTGAACGACCGCGGCTCGCTCGAGGTCGGCAAGCGCGCCGACCTGAATCTGATCGACCTCGATCGGCTTGCGCTAGGCCCGCTCGCGCTGCACCGCGACCTGCCGGCCGGCGGCGCGCGCCTGCTGCAGCCCGCGCAGGGCTACGTCGGCACCTGGATCTCCGGCGTGCGCACGCGCCGCGACGATCGCGACACCGGCGCGCGGCCAGGCCGCCTGGTGCGCGGCGGCCGCCGCTGAGCCCGCACGGCACGACGGCTGTCGTCGATGGCCACCCGCACCTGCTGCACGCCCGGTCGCCCGTCCGGAGTCGTCGAGGTCGCCGGGGGAGGGGGTGCGGTGGCGGCCGGGGCGGTGGCGGCGTCCGCCGCCGCCTGGACCGCGCCAGGGTCGCGGGCCGCGGTGAGCGACGATCCGCTGCCGGGGATGCTGTCGCTGCCGGGCGGCGAGTTCCTGATGGGCTGCGATGCCGGTGACGGCGAACCGGGCGACGGCGAGGCACCGGTGCGGCGGGTGACGCTGCGGCCCTTTCGGATCGCGCGTACCGCGGTCAGCAACCGCGAGTTCGCGGCCTTCGT
>JBIIHU010000184.1:0-7826 GCA_044235405.1 Burkholderiaceae bacterium | reverse complement strand
GCTCACCTTCGAGTCGTACATGAACAAGGAGCTCGTGCGCCGCAAGCCGATCGCGCACGTGCGCATCTTCCTGAAGGACATGGCCCACCTGCTCGGGCTCGCGCGGGTCTGAGCCAACGGCGCCGCGACGCGACCGCCCGGGCGCCCCTTGGCCGAGTTCCTTGCCAGCGGCAGGCTGGTCGATGCGGTCATCGCCTTCACGCTGCTCGAGCTGGCGCTGCTGCTGGTCTGGCGACGCCTGCGGCGCACGGGGCCGCCACCCGCCGACCTGATGCTCGCGATCGGTGGAGGACTGTGCCTGATGTTCGCACTGCGCGCGGCCCTGCAGGCCGCCGCATGGCCATGGGTCGTGCTGCCGCTGATCGGCGCAGGGCTGATCCACGCGCTCGACCTGGTGCGCCGCTGGTCGCGCTGAACGCAGGCCCGGGTCGATCGCCGGCGCAGCGAGACCGGCGCTCAGCCCCTGTGAGTCGGCGCTCGGATCCCGTCAGTCGGCGCGCAGGCTGCGGATCGCCGCCGCGGCGCGCAACGGCTCATCGGTGCGCAACAGCCTTGCCACCCGCGCGGCGGCGCGCTGGGCATCGGCACCGAGCACTTCGCGCTTGACCGGCAGCAGGCTGGCGGTGTGCATCGAGAATTCGCGCAGTCCCATGCCGAGCAGCAGGCGGGTGGCCTCGACCTCGCCCGCCATCTCGCCGCAGACCGACACCGGCCGCCCCGCCCGGTTCGCGGCCCGTATGGTGCCTGCGATCAGCTTGAGCACCGCCGGATGGAAGGGGTCGTAGAGCGGCGCGACCGCATGATCGGCGCGGTCGATCGCGAGCGTGTACTGGATGAGGTCGTTGGTGCCTATCGACAGGAAGTCGAGCCGGCGAAGGAACATCCGCACCGAAAGCGCCGCGGCCGGCACCTCGATCATGCCGCCCACGGCCACGCCGGGGCCGTCATGGATGCCGTCGTCGCGCAGCTGCTCGCGTGCGCGGGCGATAAGCTGCAGCGACTGATCGATCTCATGCCGATGCGCGAGCATCGGCAGCAGGATACGCACCGGTCCGTGCTCGGCGGCACGCAGGATGGCCCGCAGCTGGACCAGGAACATCGCGGGCTCGGCCAGGCAGAGCCGGATCGCGCGCTGGCCGAGCGCGGGGTTGCTCGCGATCGCCGCCGGCACCGTCTGAAGGGTCTTGTCGGCGCCGATGTCGAGCGTGCGGATGGTCACCGGACGACCACGCATCGCCAGCACGCTCGCGCGGTAGGCCTCGTACTGTTCGTCCTCGGAGGGCAGGTCGCGCCGGTTCATGAACAGGAACTCGGAACGGAACAGCCCGATGCCGTCGGCTCCTAGGTCGCGCGCCTGCTGCGCTTCCTCGGGCAGTTCGATGTTGGCATGCAGCGCAACCGCCACGCCATCGCGGGTGCAGCCGCGCACGCTCGCAAGCTGCAGCAGCTTCTCGCGCTCGACGATCTGTTCGGCCTGCCGGCGCCGGTACTCGGCCAGCAGCGGCTCGTCGGGGCCGACGATCAGCACGCCGGCGTCACCGTCGAGGATCAGCCACTCGTCGTCCTCGACCAGACCCGAGCCGCTGCCCAGCCCGACGACCGCCGGCAGGTTCATGCTGCGCGCGAGGATCGCGGTATGCGAGGTGGTGCCTCCGAGATCGATCGCGAAACCCAGCGCATTCTTCAGGGCGAGCATGTCGCCGGGCGCGATGTCGCTCGCCACGTAGATGGCCGGCTCGCCGGAAACCGGGCGAACGCGCATGCCGGCAAGGGCCTTCAGCACCCGGTCGGTCACCTGCTGGACGTCGCGACCGCGTTCGCGCAGGTAGGGGTCGTCGAAGGCGGCGAACTGCTCGGCGAGCGCATCGGCCTCGTGCGACAGCGCCCACTCGGCATTCCAGCCCTGGGTGCGCACCAGCGCGAGCGATGCGTCGGCAAGCGACGGATCGTCGAGGATCATCGAGTGCACCTCGAGCAGCGCCCGCGCCTCGGTCGGCGCCTCGGCGGGCAGCTCGTCGGCCAGCGTGGCGAGATCGGCCTTGACCTCGCCGAGTGCGCGACGCAGACGCGCCTGCTCGGCCTCGCGCTGATCCTCGGCCATGTGATAGCGGACGACATCGAAGCGGCGCGACTCGAGCACGCGGGCGCGGCCGATGACCACGCCGCCGCCGATGCCGGTGCCGCTCAGCGTGAACATCAGATTTCCTCGCCGAACCCGCTGGCGATCAGGTCGGCGAGCGCCTGCGCGGCCTGGTCCTCGTCGGGGCCGGTAGCCTCGATGACCAGTGTGGTGCCCCGAGCTGCCGCCAGCATCATCACACCCATGATGCTCTTGGCGTTGATCCGGCGGGCTCCCTTGCTCATCCAGACTTCCGAGTGGAATCGGCCGGCAAGCTGGGATACCTTGGCGGCAGGACGCGCGTGCAGGCCGAGCTTGTTGACGATGACGGCTTCGAGGCTTCGCATGGGGCTCGACGATCGGAGGCCGGCGGCCGGATCAGGGACGCCCACCCGTGGGCGCCGGCAGCACGGGCGAGACGGGTGGCTGGGACGACTGCAGCGACTGCCGCGACGGGGATGACAGCGGCGGCGGTTGCGGCGGCTGGGCCGACTCGGGCTGCGGCTCGGCATGGACTTCGAGGATGCCGCCCTTGGCGCTGGCGATCAGCAGCGCGGCCAGTTCCTCGAGGGGCGCACGCCGATTGCCGAGCGCTTTCAGCAGCATCGGCAGATTGACGCCGGCGATGACGATGACCCGCAGCGGATCGGCCAGCCCCGTCGCGATGCGTGACGGTGTGGCGCCGAAGACATCGGTGAGCACGACCACGCCGCTGCCGTCGTTGATGCGCGACATCAGCTCGCCGGCAGCACGGCAGGCGATCGCCGGATCCTCGTCGGGGATGACGTCGAGCGCGGCGAGCTGCACCGGCAGGCGTCCGAAGATATGGCGCGTGCAATTGAGCAGCGCGGTGCCCAGAGGCTCGTGAGAGACGATCAGGATCCCGATCATGTCGAGATGATAAGACGCGGCGGCACTCGGTGCCGCGGGGGATCTGCGCGCGGCCGGCGCCGCGGCGGCCGCGGCGCGCGACCGGGCGCGTTCAGACCCGGCTTTCGACCGCCCGCTCGAGCGCCTCGATGAACATGCCGGCGACATCGAAGCCGGTCTGGTCGGCGATCTCGCGGAAACAGGTGGGGCTGGTGACATTGACCTCGGTGAGACTCTCGCCGATCACATCCAGTCCGACCAGCAGCAGGCCGCGCGCGGCGAGCACCGGGGCGAGCGCCTCGCCGATCCGCCGATCGGCGGCCGAGAGTTCACGCGCGACGCCGGTGCCGCCGGCAGCGAGGTTGCCGCGCGCCTCGCCCTGCTTCGGGATGCGGGCCAGGCAGTAGGGCACGACCTGCCCGCCGATCAGCAGTACCCGCTTGTCGCCCTCGACGATCTGCGGCAGGTAGCGCTGCGCCATGACCGTTCGGGCGCCGAACTGGTTCATGGTCTCGATGATCACCGACAGGTTGGGGTCATCGGCGCGCGCGCGGAAGATCGAGGCGCCACCCATGCCGTCGAGCAGCTTGAACACCGCCTCGCCGTGCTCCTGCGCGAAGGCGCGCAGCCGGCCGGCATCGCGGGTGACGATCGTGGGCGCCGTGAATTGCGCGAACTGGGCGATGCTGAACTTCTCGTTGTGATCGCGCACCGCGCGGGGGTCGTTGAATACCCGCGCGCCCTCGCGCTGGGCGTGCTCGAGCAGGTACGTGGAGTAGACGTACTCCATGTCGAAGGGCGGGTCCTTGCGCATCAGCACCGCATCCAAGGCGGCGAGCGGCTCGTCGCGCTCGGCCTCGAGGCGGTACCACGCGGTCTGGGTGCCGGTGGTGTCGGTCAGGTGCAGACGACGGATCCGGGCGATCGCGCGCCCGCCGATCAGCGACAGTTCGCCCTGCTCGCACACATGCAGCTCGTGGCCGCGCGCGTGCGCCGCGACCATCATCGCGAAGGTGGAGTCCTTGTAGGTCTTCAGCGTGTCGAGGGGGTCGAGAACGATGGCGATGCGCATCGGGACGATCTCCGTGGGAAAGGGCGGCTCACGGGGCGAACGCGGCCGCTGCGGACGCGTTCATGGACCGTCAGCCATAGAGCGACGGGTCGGGGTCGGTCTTCTCGAGCTCGATCGACGCGGCGAGCGTTGCGAGGCGGGCAACCACGCCGTAGGCGTAGAAGCGATTCTGCGCCAGGTCGGGATCGGCGCTGGAATCGGGCAGGTGGCAGCTGGTGGCGAAGGGCAGCGGCACGAACTGCGAGCCGGGCGCATCGAGCGCCTCGTCGCTGGCGCGCGCCGCATGGGTCCGGTAGAAGCCGCCGACGACATAGCGGTCGATCAGGTAGACCACCGGCTCGGCCACGCCGTCGTCGACCGACTCGACGGTGGGCACGCCCTCCTGGAGAAAGACCTGGCCGGAGGCGGCGCCGCCCGCAAGGCGGTCGCGCTCGCGAAGCCCGAGACGGCGAAGCTCGGCGGCGTCGCGCACGGTGATGACACCCGAGCCGCTGGGACCGGCATCGGGCTTGACCACCACGAAGGGCGCCGACTGGATGCCGTACTCGCGGTAGCGCCCGCGAATCTGGCGCAACAGCGCGTCGACCGCCGCGGCCAGCGCGTCCTCGGCCTCGCGGCTGCCGAAGGCCGCCTGCGTACCCGGTGCGTGCAGCGGCGATATCAGCCAGGGATCGATGTCGAGCAGCTTCGCGAAACGCCTGGCGACATCGCGGTAGCCAGCGAAATGCTGCGACTTGCGGCGAACCCCCCAGCCGGCGTGCAGCGGCGGCAGCAGCACCTGCTCGTGGAGGTCGGCGAGTATCTCGGGGGTACCGCCGGCAAGCTCGTCGTTGATCAGGATCGAGCAGGGGTCGAAGTCGGCCAGCCCGACGCGGCGCCCCTGGCGGCGCAGGGGTTCGAGCGTGATCGCGGACGCATCGGCCAGTTCGATGCGCAGCGGCGCGGCGAGCGCGGGATCGAGCGAGCCGAAACGAACGTTGAGGCCGGTCTGGCGCAGGATCGCCGCCAGCCGTTGCACGCTGGCCAGGTACGCCGGCGAGCGGCGTCCGGCGTCGGGCACGAGCAGCAGGTTGCGGGCATCGGGGCAGTACTTCTCGATGGCGGCCATCGCGGCCTGCACCGCGAGCGGCAGCGTGGACTCCGAGAGATTGTCGAAGCCGCCCGGGAAGAGTCCGGCATCCACCGGGGCGAGCTTGAAGCCGGCATTGCGAAGGTCGACCGAGCAGTAGAAGGGCGGCGTGTGCTCCTGCCACTCCATGCGCAGCCAGCGCTCGATCTGCGGGGTGGCATCGAGGAGGCGCCGCTCGAGGTCGAGGAGCGGCCCCTTGAGGGCGGTGAGCAGGTGCGGAACCATCGTCGGCGGACTCGACCAGCGGCCGGTGGCGCGAAGGCGCCGGGATACGGGGCAGGGGGACCGATGATTGTAGCCAAAAGCGTCGATGCCAAAACGACGGGCTCCCGAAGGAGCCCGTCGCGCCGGTCGCCGTTGAGGGGCGACGACCGGATCATCGGCCCGCGAAGGGCCACCCAGGAGAGGGAAGAGGCAAGCGTGCGTGCGTTGCGCGGGGCCGGCCCGGGTGCGGGAGTGGCATCCGGGCCGGTGGTGTGGTGCTCAGCCGTGGTAGGCGGATTCGCCGTGCGCCGTGATGTCGAGGCCTTCGCGCTCCTCGTCCTCGGGCACGCGCAGGCCGATCGTCATGTCGGCGATCTTGTAGGCGATGTAGGCAACGACACCCGACCAGACCACTGCGACCACCACCGCCTTGAACTGCGTCCAGACCTGGGCGCCGATCGAGTAATCGGCGGTCTGCATGGTCACCCAGTCGGGGAAGCCGATGCCGCCGAGCGAGGGCGCCGCGAAGACTCCGGTCAGCAGCGCACCGAGGATGCCGCCGACGCCGTGCACGCCGAACACGTCGAGGGAGTCGTCGGCACCAAGCATGCGCTTGAGCCCGTTGACACCCCACAGGCAGACCACGCCCGCCGCCAGGCCGATGATCAGACCACCCATGGGCCCGACGAAGCCGCAGGCCGGCGTGATGGCAACCAGGCCGCCGATCGCGCCGGAAGCCGCACCGAGCATCGAGGGCTTGCCCTTGGACATCCACTCGCCGAGCACCCAGGCCACCGTGGCGCCCGCCGTTGCGATGAGGGTGTTGAGGAAGGCGAGGGCCGCGCCACCGGTGGCCTCGAGGTTGGAGCCGGCATTGAAGCCGAACCAGCCCGCCCACAGCAGCGAGGCGCCGACCATCGTGAAGGTCAGCGAGTGCGGCGCCATCGCCTCACGGCCGTAGCCGACGCGCTTGCCGATGACGTAGGCACCGACGAGACCGGCGACACCCGCGTTGATGTGAACCACCGTGCCGCCGGCGAAGTCGAGCGCGCCCCACTGCCACAGCAGGCCCGCGTTGGCGGTCACCCTCTCGACGACATCAGCCGACGTGAAGGCATCGGGACCATCCCAGTACCAGACCATGTGCGCCATCGGGATGTAGGCGAACGTGAACCAGATCACCGTGAACAGCAGGATCGCGGAGAAGCGCGCGCGCTCGGCGAAGGCGCCGACGATCAGCGCGCAGGTGATGCCCGCGAAGGTCGCCTGGAAGGCCACGAAGCTGAGCTCGTGGATGTAGACGCCCTTGCTGAAGGTGGCGGCCACGGATTCCAGCGTGATGCCTTTCAGGAACAGCTTGTCGAAATTGCCGTAGAAGGTGCCGCTTCCCCCGAAGGCCAGCGTGTAGCCGTAGATCGCCCACAGCACGACGACCAGCGAGAAGATCACGAAGACCTGCATCAGGACCGACAGCATGTTCTTGCTGCGCACCAGGCCGCCGTAGAACAGCGCGAGACCCGGCACGGCCATCATCACCACCAGCACCGTGGCGATCGACATCCAGGCGGTGTCGCCCTTGTCGGGCACTGGCGGTTTGGCCGCCTCGGCCGGCTTTTCCTCAGCCTTGGCGGCAGGCGCCTCGGCTTTCTTCTCGTCGGCAGCCGGTGCAGCGTCTTTCTTCTCGTCGGCCTTGGCTTCGGCCTTCGGCGCCTCGGCAGCCTTGTCCTGGGCGTGCACGCCCCCGAACGAGGCGAGCGCCAGGGCCAGCGCGAGGGCCAGCGCCCTCAGGATGGATTTCATGGTGTTCTCCGTTTGCGCATTGCGTGGTCGGAATGAGGGGGCGGCTCAGAGCGCTTCGTTGCCGGTCTCGCCGGTCCGGATGCGCACCACCTGCTCGAGGTCATAGACGAAGATCTTGCCGTCGCCGATCTTGCCGGTGCGGGCCGCACCCTCGATCGCCTCGATGGCACGCTCGACCAGCGGTTCGGCGACCGCGGCCTCGATCTTCACCTTCGGCAGGAAGTCGACGACATATTCGGCGCCACGATAGAGCTCCGTGTGGCCTTTCTGGCGGCCGAAGCCCTTGACCTCGGTGACGGTGATGCCCTGCACGCCGATGCCCGAGAGCGCTTCGCGCACTTCGTCGAGCTTGAAGGGCTTGATGATGGCGGTGATCAGCTTCATGGGGTCTCCCTGGCTGCCGACCCCGCGGGCCGGCGCTCACGCGTTGAATCAGAAGGTCTTGCCGACCGAGAACACGACCGTGCCCTTGCCGAGGTCGCGGTTGTAGGCATTGCGATAGCACTGGCCGACACCACCCTTGGCATCGGTGTCGACATAGGCCAGGCCCATCGTCAGGCCCGCGACTTCCTTCGTGAGACCGACCTTCCAGTCGCCGTAGGAGCAGTCGGCCTTGGCGCGACCCGCACCTG
>JBIIHU010000182.1:0-7878 GCA_044235405.1 Burkholderiaceae bacterium | reverse complement strand
CGAACTCCAACTTCGGCAACTTCGGCCGCTCCATGGTGCCCAAGACCCATCAGGGCGCGCACGACACCGGCGCCAAGGTGCTGATGGGTCGCACCATCCCGGCGGGCCAGAGCATCCAGGCCGACCTCGAGAGCCTGCTCGACATTCTGGTCGACCATCCCAACACCGCGCCCTTCGTGGCCCGGCGGCTCATTCAGAACATGGTCACCAGCGACCCTTCTCCGGCCTATCTGAGCCGGGTGTCGGCGGTCTTCGCGCAGACCCGCGGCGATCTCAAGGCCGTGGTCCGCGCCATCCTGCTCGATCCCGAGGCGAGGGCGGGCGACAACCCGGCATATCGCGATCCGCGCATCGGCAAGATCAAGGAGCCCCTGCTCGCGCACACGATGGCGCTGCGTGGCATGGGTTGCCGCACGGCGGTGATGAACCCGCACGACCCGCTGTGGCCCATCTGGCCCAATCAGACGCCCTTCGAGGCGCCCAGCGTTTTCGGCTACTTCTCGCCCAACCATCGCACAGCGGAAACCCTCAGGCCCGCGCCGGAAGAAAAGCTGCTCGGCGGCAACGAGCTCAACCGTCGCTTCAATGGCATGCACTGGGAGCTGGAGATACCCGCGGCGTTCCGGAACGCCGGCTGCGAGATCGACCTGATCGAGGCCAAGGTGGCCGAAGGCGACGAGGCGCTGATCGCCTTCGTGGCCGAGCGTTTCATGCGCGGCGCGATGCCCCCGCCAGTGCGCCTCACGCTGCAGAACCTGCTGCGTTCGTCGGCGCTGTCCTACGAGACGCCGGTGCGCAAGTTCGCGCGCGTGATGGGCGTCGCGCTCACGTCCCCTTATGGAGGAGTTGTCCGATGAACCCGCACCGTCGCAGCCATCTGAAGCGGCTGTCGGGCCTCGGCCTCGCCAGCCTGGGCGGCGCCCTCGGCCTGGGCAGCGTCGTCGGCCACTCCGCTTCGCTGCCCGGCTACAAGGCGCTGGTGGTCGTGCATCTGCAGGGTGGCCATGACGGCCACGACCTGCTCGTGCCGATGGATGGCGCCTACACCGACTACACCCGCGCGCGTGAAAGCATCGCGTTAACCCAGGCCGCGCTGACCCCCTTCGCGCGAACCCACCTCGATCAGCGGCTGGGCCTGAACAGCGCGCTCGCGCCGCTGATGCCGATCTTCGAGCGCCAGCAACTCGCCTTCCTGGTCAATGCCGGGCCGCTGGTGCAGCCGGCCACGGCGGCCGATGTGCTGAATCGCCGGGTGGCGGTGCCTCCCTTCCTGTTCTCGCACCCCGAGCAGTCGCAGTACGTGCAGGGCTGGATGGGCGACGAGGACCCCTCAGGCTGGGCGGGAAGAGCGATCGAGGCGCTCGGGCCGACGAAGGCGCCCCTGGTGAGCGTGGACCAGGGTGCCGCCACGCTGGTGCTCGGCCAGCGCAGTCGCATGGTGAGCATGAACTCCCACAACTCGCGCTGGGTAGGGCCGGCCGATCTCGCGTCGGCGACCAACCCCTGGACCCAGACGCTCGCCGGACTGACGCGACTGCAGTCGCCGGTCACCGTGGAGACCGAGTTGGCCCGCTCGCTGCGCGCCACCTTTCTCGATGCGCAGGAACTCTCGCTCGCCGCCGAGCGCACGCCCGAGCCGCAGGCGAACTTCCAGGACAACGACATCGGCCGACGGCTGCGCGCCGTCGCGCGCTTCCTGCCCTACTACCGTTCGGCGGGCGCATCACGTCAGGTCTTCGGCATCGAGTGGGGGCAGTTCGACACCCATGCCAACCAGCGCTACACCGGCGACAGCGCGACGATGGGCCTCGACCCTCAGCTCGCGCAGCTCGCCTCGGCCCTGGTCGCGTTCAACGATGCGGTGACCGCCGCCGGCATGGCCAACGAGGTCGTTCTGCTGGTGATCAGCGAGTTCGGCCGTACCCTCGACCCGGCCTCGGGCCGCGGCTCCGACCATGCCTGGGGCAATCACTGGATCGCGATGGGCGGTCCGGTGCGCGGTGCGCAGATGTACGGCGCGCGTTTTCCGCGGCTGCTGCTCGGCGGCCCCGACGACGGCGACCCCGGCCGGCGCGGCTACTTCGTGCCACAGTTATCTACCGACCAGGTGGCGGCCGATGCGCTCGCCTGGCTGGGCGTGCCGCTGGCCACGATGGATACGGTGATGCCCAACCTGCGCAACTTCACGCAGAAGACCGTGGGGTATCTGCATGTCTGAGCTGAACCTCACGGCGGGCGACGATGTCTATACCCACCCGGCGGATCAGCCATGGGTCAGCATCTACGGGCGCGAGGGCAATGACCGGATCACGCTGTACAGCGGCTCCAATGTCGTCGGCGGGCCCGGCAACGACGTCATCATCAACCTGACCCCCGGCGGCCACGGCGGGCTGGGCTACTGGGACAGCCCCGGGCCGATCACGCTGGATCTCGAAGCCGGATACGCCCTCGAAGCGTGGGGTGGGCGCGACACCGTCAGCGGCTTCGCGCACGCCCATACCCCCGGGCACGATGGCGACCTCGTGCTGGGCAGCGCTCGAGACGACGATATCTTCGTCAACGGTTTCAACTGGGCCCAGCGTGGCGCGCCCGCCCGCGCCACGCTCGATCTGCGCGGCGGTGTCGACCGCGTCACGATCCCGGGCCTTGCGCCGCAGCAGGCTGTCATCACGACCACCTCCGACGGCCGCTCCATCACCATCTCGGCAAAGAACTACACCGTCACGCTCGCCAACGTCGAGAACCTGCGCCTGATCGAACTGCCGGCGGATTACGACTGGGCTCGGCGCATCGAGCGCGATTTCCGCGCCCTCGACCTGATCGACTTCTCGCGCGTCGGTCCCGACACGCTGCTCGCGCCCGGTCAGGCCGGCTGGGGCAGCACCATCACCTACAGCTTCATGACCGCCGCGCCGGTCTACGGCGGCGCCGAAGGCGGGACGGGTTTCGTCGCGCCCACCGTGGCCTATCAGGATGCCGTGCGCGCCGTTCTCGCCAAGCTCGGCACCCAGCTGAACGTCAGCTTTGCCGAGGTGGGCGACGGCCCCGCGGGCTACGGCCAGCTGCGTTTCGGCGCGAACCAGCAGACCGCCACCAAGGGCTACGCCTTTGTGCCGGGGACCGTGGCCAACGACCGGGCCGGTGATGTCTGGCTCGATGTCGAGACGCTCTCGGTGCTGCAGCCCGGGGAGGAAGGCTGGCAGGTGCTGCTGCACGAGCTCGGCCATGCGCTCGGCCTGTCGCACCCGATCGACGAGGGCACCGACACCACGGCCACCGTGCTGCTCGACGCCTGGAACCACAACGGCTTCACCGTGATGTCGCCGAACCAGGCGACCAGCGGCCTCTGGCAATCATGGTTCGGTCCGCTCGATTTGCAGGCGCTGCAGCGTCTGTACGGCGCTCGCGAGCAGGTCAGCAACCCCGGCAACGATTTCCACCATCTCGTCGATAACGTCGGGTCGAGCCTGAGCTCGCTTCGCGATGTCGGGGGATTCGACATCCTCGACGCGTCCACGCTTTCGGTTGGAGCCTACCTCGACCTGAAGCCGGGGGGCTACTGCTCGGTCGGCCTGACCTCGCGCGGCACGGCCAGCGTCGACAACCTGTTCATCGAGCCCGGCTCGGTCATCGAGGCGGCGATCGGCACGAGCTTCGACGACGTGCTGCTGGGCAACGATGGCGTGAATTTCTTCCTGCCCGGCAGCGGCAACGACTGGGTCGAGGGCCGAGGCGGCTTCGATACGGTGCTGTTCGCGACGACCCGTACAAGCAACCGGATCGAGCGCCTCGCCGACGGATCGGGGGCCTGGGTCGTGTCCGATGTCGCGGGCAGCGTTGGCGCCGACACGCTGCTGGGTATCTCGCGGTTGTACTTCAGCGACCGTCGGGTTGCGCTCGACATCGACGGGCGCGCTGGGGAGGCTGCCCGGATCGCGGCGACCGTATTCGGGGCCGGCGGGCTGCTGGATCCCTCGGCGGTGGGTCTGGTCCTCGGAGCTCTCGACGCCGGCGCCTCGTCGCGCGGTGCCTACGAGCAGGCGATCGCGTCGGACCGGTTCAGGACGCTCGCCGGGGGGGCGGACGACCTCGCCTTCATCAGGCAGATGTTTCGCAATCTGCTGGCGGTCGAGGCCACCGATGCGGTGGCCCAGAGCTTCGTGGATGGGTTCCTGAGCACGGGCGCCTACACTCAGGCCAGTTTCGCCCAGGCAGTGTCCAGCCTGGCGCCGGTCGACCTCGTGGGTCTGGCCGGCACCGGCCTCGACTACCTATGAACCTCGCTCAGGGCGTGCTCAGGCGGTAGAGGTTCAGCGACTTGATGTAGGTCATCTGCCGTTCGGTCACGGTACTGAGCTCCACCGTGTGGACGCGGGCGCCCTCGGCGAACTGGCGGACGCCGGTAGCCGTGCTGCAGTGCGCTGCGTTCTTCAGGCAGCTTATCGTGGCGCGCAAGGTGCCTCGGGTGAAGCTCGCGCCTTCGTCGAACACGCCGTTCTGACCGTAGATCGTTACCGTCGTTGCACCGGGGACGGCTGGATCCTGGTCGAGCCAGCCAGGCCCGCCGCTGGCGGTGCCGACGACGAACACGTTCGGGTTCGAGGCACTGACCGGACCGAAGTTGTAGGCCGTTCCACCCGCAAGATCGGTGAGGCCGGCGAGTTCCTGCTTGTACGCGGGTGTGAACTGGAACAGGCGGATCTGACGGATTTCACCGATGGTCAGCGCGCGCGTCAGCGTGCGCACGATCTGGGTAGAAGGTGGACGGCCGTCGGCGAACTCGATGTCGAAGCGCCAGACGCCCTGATCGGGAATGCTCCGGATCTCGGCATCGGAAAGCTGCGGCAGGATGTGCAGCAGCGCGGTATCCCGCTCGGTCGGGCTGCCGGTCGTGCCGGAACTCTGGTAGGCCGAGCCGATGCGCTGCGAGGAGCAGCAGGATTTCTCGACACTGGTCAGGTAGGTGCGCCCGGGCCGGGGCAGGTAGACCTTGGCGGCGCCCTGCGGATTGGTCACCGTGACCTTGCTGAAGATCGAGTTGCCGTTGGAATCGAGCCTGTTGCGCACGAGCACCGAGTAGCCGGTGCTGTAGTAGCTCAGTTCGGGCTGCGGCAGGAACTCGCGATCGTCGAACCAGGGGCGAACCATAATGTCTTGCTGGTACTGGTTGCCGACCGCCTTGAGTGCGCCCGACTGCGAGCGCAGCGTCAGCGGTGCCGGATAGCTGACCGCGCCAGTCGTACCCACGGCCCTGAAGGTGATCACGACATCGCCGTTGGCGCGCTGGTGCTGCAGCAAGGCATTATCGAAGATCACGCCGGTGGATGCCTCCCGGAAGATGCCGCTGAAGGCCCCCGCGCCGCTCGCGTCGCGGCCGACCAGCAAGCCGTTATCGAGGAACCGGGTGGGGTCGTCGTCGATGAACAGTTGCCTGCACAGCGGGGCGGCCACGTCGGCCGCGGTGCCGGTCATGGTCGTGGTGCCCGTCGGCACGTTCCGGATGCGCTGAGCGAGCGGCAGTGCATAGCAGGCGTTGGCCCGCGCGATGAAATCGGCGATCTGCACATCGATCGACGCCGCGGGCAGCGTCTGTGCGGTGACTGATCCGGCAGGCAGCGCCGGCGGCGCCTGATCCGCGCTGCTGAAGGCGAGCTTCAGAGGCGCGCTGCTGTCGTCGGTAGGCGCCGCCTTGACCGTGATCTCGATGTTGGCTGCGGTGGCCTCCGGCCGAATGCTGATCTGCAGCGCGCTCAGCACCCGGGCGTGCGTCGAGTCGCTCGCGCTGAAGGTACCCTGCAGCAGATCGGTGGTGTCGCCCGAGGCGGTCAGCACGGGGGCGAGCATCTGCCGTATCTGGTCGGCCGCGCCCTGTAGCGAAGCAGGCCGGGATAGCGCGGGTGACGCCGCGAGCGCCGAGGGCAGATCGGCCGGGTTGCCCGACGGCACCAGCCGCGATACCAGCAGCGTGGTGAGCGGGGTGATGTTGGTGTTGGCCGGGTAGGCCGAAGGCGTGAGGCTGGCCAGTTGCAGGTCGCCCGACGAGGCCTGCAGCGCGAAGGGGCCGCGGGCGCTGCCAGGTAGGTTGCAGGCGAATCTTCCGGCGCTGTCGGCGGTCGCCTGGCATACCGTGGTGCCGGCGGCCGAGACGGTCACGGTCGCTCCTGCGAGAGCCGGTCCGCGCGCGACCAGACCGCTCAGCGGCACGCCGCAGCTCGCCGGCCGCGACGGGCAGGCGAACGCCTGGAGGTCGCCCAGGATCGCGACCTGACCGCCCGTGACCGGGCCGAGCGCGAGCACCGTGCCGCCGAAGACCGCGAGGTAGGTGTCGGAGGAGGCGTAGTAGCGGTACCTGAAGCCCTGCAGTGCCTGAGAAGCGGGCGTGCCGCCGAAGACCGTGGGCAGCACGCCTTCGGCCCAGTCGAAGAGCTCGTCGGCCTCGATCGCGCTGGCGGTGCTGCCGCGCGCTCGCTGCGGGGAGGGGCGCAACGGGGCTGGAATCGCGTCGGCAAGCAGCATGCTGCGCGGCGCCGTGGCCTGATCGAAAGCCAGCAGGGGGGCTCCATCGCCGCGGGCGGGCGACGAGCCTTCGTGGCTGCTGCAGGCGACCAGTCCGATGGTGAGCAGCAGCGCAGCAAGGATCGATCGCATGCTAAGACCTTGAGCTGGTAAGACCACGACGATAGCGATTGTTTGCGGTCGCTGCCAGTACCCGACCGTTCTCCTCGGGAGGACGCCGGCCGTCGAAGGAGGCGGACGGGGCCGTCGCCGAGCGGTCTTTGGTAATCTGAGGGCCGTCGACCGGTGCTGCTTGCCGCGCCGCCTCGCTCCACCTCACCTCAGCCCCGAGACCCCCCGACATGCCCCAGACCACCGGTACCGTGATCCGCGAAGCCTACTTTTCGGGCTCCACCGTGGCGCTGTTCATCGCCACCGACGATGCGCCCGACGGGCTGCAGGGCACCTCGCTGGATCTGAGCCGGTTCACCATCCGGGTCAATGGCGTTATCGCGACGATCGCCGAGAGCACGTATTTCGAGCAGGTCTACCTGCGCCTTTCGCAGGCCATCCCGGCGGGCGCATCGGTGACGGTCGAGTACCGGGATTCGGCGGGCGACCAGAGCACCGGCGTGCTGCAGGTCTACAGCGGCGTGGATGTCGCCTCGACACCCGAGCCGCTGGTTGCCAAGCTGTCGCCCGGACGCGAGATCGTGGCGCTGTCGGGTGCTGTTTTCGGTATCAGCGACGCGCCGGATTTCCCCGAACCGGATTACCTGGTGTATCCAGACAACGAGCCCTTGCCGAGCGTCGTCGTCGAATCGGTCAGCGGCGGCTCGGTCTTCCTGCGTGTCAACGCCACGCTGTTTGCCGCCAACCCCCGATACGATCCCACCGCCACATCGGGCTACCAGAGTTACCGCTACGCCGGCGAGAGCCTGCTGATCGAGCTCGTCGCCGACGGGTCGTTCCCCGCGGAGCCAGGGATGTCGGTCGATGTCGAGTCGGCGATCCTCTGGGGTACCGGCTTGCAGTTCAGGTCGGTCGTCCAGGGGGTGAGCGTCAGCAACTCGCCCAGCGGCACGAATGCGCAGCGCTATGACATCGCCCGGCAGACGTTCACCCAGGGCAGCATGCCGCTGTCGTCCATCGTTGGAAACTACGGCTGGACCCCCGATCTCGTCATCGGTTCGCCGCTCAACGACAAACTCAGTGGCGCCACGCCCGGTGACGACACCCTGCGTGGCGAGGCGGGCGATGACACCCTTTCGGGTGGTCAGGGCAACGATCGCCTGGAGGGTGGGCCCGGGCTCGACCTGCTGATCGGCGGGCCCGGCAACGACACGCTCGACGGCGGCGCCATCACCGATACCGCGTACTACA
>JBIIHU010000181.1:0-7891 GCA_044235405.1 Burkholderiaceae bacterium | reverse complement strand
GGCCTTCCTATAATAGGCGATCGGTCGCCGGCGTCTCGGGGGCCGACGGCCGTCGCGTGGCCGATCGCCGTGCGCCGCCTTGTCGTGACCACCCCGATGCTCGAGCCCAGGATGAACGCCTCAGCCCCCGCCCGTCCCGCCTTCGGCTACGACGCGGCCGTCGTCGACGCCCGTGCCGCCTCGCTCGGGCTCACCGCCCTGCATGCGCCGGAAGGGCCCCGGGCCGACGGCGACGCAAGACCCGATCCGCTGGGGGGTAACGCGGTTCCGCTTCTCGACCTCGGCCTCATCGTCGCAGAAGGCTCGGACGCCGTGAGCTTCCTGCAGTCGCAGCTCACCAACGACGTCGAGCTGATGCCGGAGGATCAGTGGCGGCGCTTCGGATTCTGCAGCGCGAAAGGCCGCTTGCAGGCGATCTTCACCGGCTGGCGCGTCGATGGCGCCGGCATGGCGCTCGCCCTGCCACTGCCGATGGTCGAGGTGCTGCGCCGCCGGCTCTCGATGTTCGTGCTACGCGCCAAGGTCCGGCTGCACGACCGCAGCAGCTCGCAGGCCTTCTTCGGGCTCAGCGGGGACAGCGCCCGTGCCTGGATCGAGCGTGCCTTCGGGAAACTGCCCCCGCCGGGAAGCCTGCAGCGCCAGGGGGCGCGAGTGCTGCTCGCGCTCGAGCCCGTCGATGTCGATCGCCTTGGCGGCGGCGGTCGGATGGTGCCTCGCTGGCTGCTGGTCTGCCCGAGTGACGACGCTGCCGCAACCTGGTCGGACTTGCGATCCACACTCGCAGCCGCATCGGGCACGTTCTGGCAGTGGTTGTCGGTGCTCTCGGCGGTACCGCAGGTCCTGCCCGGTACCTGGGAGTGCTTCGTTCCGCAGATGGTCAATCTCGAGCTGGTCGGCGGCGTGAGCTTCCGCAAGGGCTGCTACCCCGGTCAGGAGGTGGTCGCTCGCAGCCAGTACCTCGGCAAGCTGAAGCGCCGCATGTCGCTCGGCCACGCCGATGGCGAGCTGCCCATGCCCGGTGCCGACATCATCAGCGAGGGGCAGACCGAAGCCTGTGGGCAGGTGGTGCTCGCGGCTGCGTCGCCCTCGGGCGGCTTCGATGTTCTTTTCGAGTCCCAGACCGCGGTTCTCGAGGGGCATGCACTGCGCGTGGCGGGGGTGCCACTCGAGCTGGGCAGGCTGCCCTACGCGATCCCCGCCCCAGAGCCGGTCACCCGACTCTGACGAGCGCGCGCAGCGCGATGATCCAGGCTACCTGCCGACCGTCCCGGCGATGTGCCTGATCGCGTTCGCCCTGGGAACCGATCCCCGCTACCGGCTGGTGCTGGCCGGCAACCGCGACGAGTTCCACGACCGCCCGGCGCAGGGTCTGCAGTGGTGGGCCGATGCGCCCGACATCGCCGCCGGACGCGATCTGCAGGCGGGCGGAACCTGGCTCGGCGTGCACCGACAGGGTCGCGTGGCCGCGATCACCAACGTGCGGGAGCCTGCCCGCGCGGCACCGAGCGGACGAGAGCCTTCGCGCGGCGACCTCGCCCGCGGCTTCCTCGACGCGAAATCCGTGCCGCTCGCGCATGCGCGCGCGCTCGCCGCGGACCACCGTGCACCACTCGAGGCCTACCGCGGCTTCAATCTGCTGATGTTCGCGGCAACCCCAGGGGGCAAGCTCGAGGGGGCCTGGCTCAGCAACCACCGCCGCGAAGCCTGCGCCCTCTCGCCCGGGATCTACGGTGTTTCCAACCATCTGCTCGACACGCCCTGGCCGAAGGTGGTCGCGCTCAAGCGTTCGCTCGCGTCCGCGCTCGAGGACACGCGTCGGGACGACATGATCGAGCGGCTGTTCACCGCGCTTGCCGACCCGCAGCCGGCGCACGATGGCTGCCTCCCGGCGACCGGCCTGCCCTACGCGCGCGAACGCCTGCTGTCGGCCGCCTTCGTCGATGATCCGACCTACGGCACGCGCGCCTCGAGCGTGCTCGTGATCGACGCCGACGGCGAGGTCAGCTTCGACGAGCGCAGCTGGAGCCCGCAGGGTACGGTCGCCGGGCCGATCGCGCGGCGCGGCATTCGATTCCGGCTTGCCTGAGCGAACAGCGGGCGCTGTCAGCCGCCAGCGCGCGGTACGCGAGCGGCAAGCCATGGCTCAAGCACCGCGAGCACCCGATCGCGTCCCGCGGGCGCTTCGTTGAAGAGCTCGTGCCGCAGCCGCTCGAAAACATGCAGCGTTCCAGGACCCTCGGATAGCGCTTGTGCAAAGGCACGACTGCCCTCGGGATCGACCATCGCGTCATCGCCCGCCACCAGCAGCAGCACCGGCACGCGCACGCTTTGCGCGGCTGCCCTTGCCTGCTCGCCAGCGGCGGCCAGCCAGGCGAATAGCCTCGGGCTGATGCGGTCGTGGACCGCCGGATCCGCTCGATAGGCAGCCACGACCGCGGGATCGCTGGAAAGTCGAGCCGGATCGAGGCCGTTGGGCAGCGCGAGATCGGGCGCAAGTCGCGCGAGCAGCGAGGCGATCGCGCGCATCGGTCTGCCCACACGCAGCGCAAGCGCGGGCGACGAGAGCACGAGCGCCGCGACCGGCAAGCCTCGCGACGCGACGAGATCGGCCGCGACCGCGCCACCGAGGCTATGGCCAAGCAATACCGGAGGCTGACCGATCTCGCGAGCGAAAGCCGCGACGCGTTCGCGCGCATCGAGCGACAGTCGATCACCGACATCGACGATGCCTCGGCGCCCGTCGGACTCGCCGTGCCCGAGATGATCATGCGATCCCACGGTCCAGCCGCGATCGCAGAGCCAGCGCGCGAGCGCGTCGTAGCGCCCGCCATGCTCGCCCAGCCCGTGCAGCACGTAGATACCGCCGCCATGCGGCTGCCGTGCCCGCCATCGCCGGATACGCAGTGACCGGGCCGCAGCTCCCGAAGGGCTTCGGGCACGATCGCCGATCTCGCGGCGCATCCGCTGGTGGGCGATCCCGACCTCCTGGTAGACCTCGCCCAGCGCAACGAAGGCGTGCCGCTCGTAGAACGCGCGGACAGCGACCTGCGCGCTGAGCTCGACCGACTCATGCCCACGCTCGCAAGCCGCGACGATGAGCCGCTCGAGGATCGCGCCACCGACGCCCCGGCCCCGCCATCGGGGCAGCACCGCCATGCGCCCGATATGGCCGTCGGGCAGCAGGCGTCCGGTACCCGCGAGCTCCCCATCGACCTGCGCGATGCAGTGCAGGCTCGCGGGATCGCTGTCGTCCCACTCGAGATCCTCGGCGATACCCTGCTCGACAACGAAGACCGCGCGGCGAACCATCGAGGCCTGCGGTCGCAGCGCCTCCCAGGTTCCCACGGACAGCTGCAGGTTCCCGATCACCGCGGCTCCCCGTCGAGCGCCACGCGTAGCGCCGCGGCCGCCTCCTGCGGCCCGCGCCGCGCGCCGACGACGAAGCCTCCATGCTGGAAGAAGGCATGGATCATGCCGTCGTAGACCCTGCAGTCGACGGCGACACCCGCGTCGCGAAGCCGCCGGGCGTAGGCCAAGCCCTCGTCGAGCAGCGGGTCATGCTGCGCAAGCGCGATCCAGGCCGGTGCCACGCCGCGCAACGCGTCGGGCGAAGCCTCGAGCGGCGCGAAACGCCAGTCATGACGCTGCGCGTCATCGCCGAGGTAGAGCCCGAAGAACCACTGGATGACGTCGGCATCGAGAAGCACGCCGCGCGCGAGCCGACGATGCGACTCGCTGTCCTGCCGGGCCGCGAGCCCGGGGTAGATCAGCATCTGCATCCGCAGTGCGATGCCACGGCGCGCCGCATCGATCGCGGTGGCAGCCGCGAGGGTTCCACCGGCGCTGTCGCCCCCGACCGCGATCCGCGCGGGGTCCGCCCCGAGAACCGATGCCTGCGCAAGCAACCAGTCGAGAGCCGCGAAGGCATCCTCGACCGCCGCCGGAAAGCGGTGCTCGGGTGCGAGCCGATAATCGACCGAATAGACATGGCAGCCCGATGCGTCGGCAAGCAGTCGACAGAGCCGGTCGTGGGTTTCCAGCGAGCCGATCGTGAAGCCTCCACCATGGAAGAAGAGCAACGCGGGCTGCGGGTCACTCCAGCCATGCGGCCGGGGAACGTACTGGCGCACCGTGATCGTGCGGCCGGGCAGCCGTACCGGATGGTCGTGCACCTCGTGCATCGGCCTGGGCGACACGTCGAGCGTCAGCACCGCGCGCGCGTAGTGTTCGCGCGCCTGCGCCACCCCGAGCACCGGATAGGACGGCGCGCGGGCCCGCTCGGCCCACGCGAGGATCTTGGCGACCTGCGGATCGATCATCGTCAGCGCGACGTCGGGACCGACACTCGCCCTGGCACGCGAGTGTCGTCGGCCATGGCAGCGACGCTGCCGGAGCTCAGCCGAGCCGGACGAGCTGCTTGCCGAAGTTGCGCCCCTTCAGCAGCCCGATCAGCGCCTCGGGCGCGCTCTCCAGGCCCTGCGCAACCGTCTCGCGATAGCGCAGGCGACCGGTGGCGACCGCCTCGCCGAGTTCGGCGAGCGCGGCCGGCCAGAACTCCGGATGCTCGGAGATGATGAAGCCCTGCACCTTCAGGCGGCTGACGAGGATGGCGCGGATGTTGTTGACCGGGATCGGCTGGCCGTCGTAGCCGGCGATCAGCCCGCAGACCGCGATGCGACCGAAGGCGTTCATGCGCGCGAGCACCAGGTCGAGCACCTCGCCGCCGGTGTTCTCGAAGTAGCCGTCGATGCCCTGCGGGGTGGCTGCGGCGAGATCTTCGCGCAGGCGTCCCGCCTTGTAGTCGATGCAGGCGTCGAAGCCGAACTCGTCGACGACTGCGCGGCACTTGTCGGGCCCGCCGGCCACGCCGACGACCCGGCAGCCGCGCGCCTTGGCGAGCTGGCCGACGACCGAGCCGACCGCGCCGCTGGCGGCCGACACCACCACGGTCTCGCCGGCCTTGGGCGCGATGATCTGCGTCAGACCGTACCAGGCGGTCACGCCCGGCATGCCGACGCAACCGAGATAGGCCGACAGCGGGATGCGCGAGGTGTCGACTTTGCCAAGGCCGGTTCCGTCAGATACCGCGTAGCGCTGCCAGCCGAGGCGGCCGACCACCTTGTCGCCTTCGGCGAAGCCGGGATGGCGCGAGGCGATCACCTCGCCGGCGGTGCCGCCGCCCATCACCTCGTCGAGCGCCTGCGGCTGCACGTAGGAGCGTACATCGTCCATCCGACCGCGCATGTAGGGGTCGAGCGATAGCCAGTCGTTGCGCACCAGCAGCTGGCCGTCGGCGAGTGCGGGAACCTCGACGGTCTCGAG
The DNA here is from genome assembly GCA_044235405.1 of Burkholderiaceae bacterium. GTDB lineage: Bacteria > Pseudomonadota > Gammaproteobacteria > Burkholderiales > Burkholderiaceae_E > Quisquiliibacterium. The sequence continues at coordinate 2,569 of JBIIHU010000181.1, read as the reverse complement.
GCGAAAATTGTCGGGCACGACCTGGCCGCGCGGGCGGCTGGCGAGAACGATTCGCGGGTTCTGGAGGGACATGGGAGGCTCCGTACGGAATCAGGCGTCAGCCGCGGCGCTCGGTCGCGGCAGGATGTACTTGAAGGTGCCGGAGCCGCGGGCCACGACGCGCCCGCGCTCGTCGCGCACCTCGCCCTCGCAGAAGGCCATCGAGGCGCTGTGCTGCAGGCAGGTGCCGTGGGCGGTGAGCGTGCCGCCGGTGCCGGGCTTGAGGAAGGTCGTCTTCATCTCGATCGTGGCCACGCCGTGGTCGCTGTGACCGTCGGCGCGGCGGCGCGCCCGGGCGGCCCGCGCCATGCACACGTCGAGGATGGTCATCACCACCCCGCCGTGCGCGACCTGGCGCGAGTTGCAGAACTCCGGTCTCAGATCGATGGTGACCTCGCCGCCCTCGTCGAGGTCGGCGATGCTGCCTCCGAGGTGCTGCAGGAAGGGCGGTCCGGGCAGGCGCATCGGCAGCGAGCGATCAGTAGACTTCGAACAGGCCGGCCGCGCCCATGCCGCCGCCCACGCACATCGTGACGACCGCGTGGCGTGCGCCGCGCCGGCGACCCTCGATGAGGGCGTGGCCGGTCAGGCGCTGGCCGCTCAGACCGTAGGGATGGCCGATCGCGATCGCCCCGCCGTTGACGTTCAGGCGATCGTCGGGAATGCCGAGACGGTCGCGGCAGTACAGCACCTGAACCGCGAAGGCCTCGTTGAGCTCCCACAGGTCGATGTCCTCGACCTTCAGGCCGGCGCGCGCCAGCAGCTTGGGCACCGCGAAGACCGGGCCGATGCCCATCTCGTCGGGCTCGCAGCCGGCCACCGCGAAGCCGCGGAAGGCGCCCAGCGGCTTCAGCCCGCGTTTCTCGGCGAGCGAACGCTCCATCACGACGACCGCGCCTGCGCCGTCCGAGAACTGGCTGGCGTTGCCGGCGGCGATCACCCCGCCCGGCAGCGCCGGCCGGATCTGCGACACCGCCTCGTAGGTGGTGCCCTCGCGGCGGCCCTCGTCGTCGGCGAGCGTGACCTCGCGCGACACGATCGCGCTGGTGTGCTTGTCGACCGTGGCCATCGTGACGGTGATCGGCGCGATCTCGTCCTTGAACAGACCGGCCGCGGCGGCCGCGCAGGCGCGCTGCTGGCTGCGCGCGCCGTACTCGTCCTGGCGCTGGCGCGAGATGTCGTAGCGCTTGGCGACCATCTCGGCGGTCTGCAGCATCGACCAGTAGATCTCGGGCTTGGCGCCCTTCAGCGCCGGGTCCTCGCCCATGTGGCGGTTGGCCTGGTTCTGGACGCAGGAGATCGACTCGACGCCGCCGGCGACGTAGACGTCGCCTTCGCCGGCGATGATCCGCTGGGCGGCCATCGCGATGGTCTGCAGACCCGACGAGCAGAAGCGGTTGATGGTGACGCCCGACACCGTGACGGGGCAGCCGGCCATCAGCGCGATCTGGCGGGCGATGTTGCCGCCGGTGGCGCCCTCGGGGGTGGCGCATCCCATCAGGACATCCTCGACCTCGCCGGCCTCGATGCCGGCGCGCTCGATGGCGGCGCGCACGACGTGCCCGCCCATCGTGGCGCCGTGGGTCATGTTCAGTGCGCCACGCCAGGACTTGGCCAGGCCGGTGCGCGCGGTGGAGACGATGACTGCTTCACGCATGGTTCGATCCTTTCAGGTGGTCGGCCGCGATCAGCCGTTGAAGCCCTTGCCCTCGGCGGCCAGCCGCGCGAGCAGCGGTGCCGGGGTCCAGAACGCGGTGTCGCCGTGCCCGAGCGCCGCGTAACCCTGCATGCGCTTGACCACGTTGTAGAGGCCGCAGACGTCGGCATACAGCATCGGCCCGCCGACATGGGCGGGGAAGCCGTAGCCGGTGAGGTAGATCATGTCGATGTCGGAGGCGCGCAGCGCGATGCCCTCCTCCAGGATCTTCGCGCCCTCGTTGACCAGCGCGAAGATCAGGCGGTGGACGATCTCGTCGTCGCTGATGCGGCGCGGCGTGATGCCGAGTTCGGCGCGATGATCGGCGATCAGCTTCTCGATGACCGGGTCGGGGATCGCGTCGCGCTTGCCGGGCTCGTAGCGGTAGTAGCCGGCGCCGGTCTTCTGGCCGAAGCGGCCGAGCTCGCAGACCTTGTCGGGGATCTTCGGGTACTGCATGTCGGGGCGCTCGGCGTAGCGGCGCTTGCGGATGTACCAGCCCACGTCGTTGCCGGCGAGGTCGGCCATCCGGAACGGGCCCATCGCGAAACCGAAGCGCTCGATCGCGCGGTCGACCTGCTGCGGCGTGGCGCCCTCCTCGAGCATGTAGGCGGCCTGGCGGCTGTACTGCTCGATCATGCGGTTGCCGATGAAGCCGTCGCACACGCCCGAGACCACACCGAGCTTGCCGATCTTCTTGGACAGCGCCATGGTCGTGGCGAGCACGTCCCTGGCAGTCTTGGCGCCGCGCACGATCTCGAGCAGGCGCATCACGTTGGCCGGGCTGAAGAAGTGCGTGCCAATGACATCCTGCGGGCGCTTCGTGAAGGCGGC
>JBIIHU010000019.1:0-25019 GCA_044235405.1 Burkholderiaceae bacterium | reverse complement strand
ATCCCTGGGAAGAGTTCTCCGACAACTACCGCAAGAACGACAAGGTTCGCGGCACCATCAAGTCGATCACCGACTTCGGGGTGTTCATCGGCCTGCCCGGCGGCATCGACGGACTCGTCCATCTTTCCGACCTCTCCTGGAACAAGTCGGGCGAGGAAGCCGTCCGCGACTTCAAGAAGGGCGACGAGGTCGAGGCGATGGTGCTGGCGATCGACACCGAGCGCGAGCGGATCTCGCTGGGCATCAAGCAGCTCGAGGGTGATCCCTTCAACAACTACGCCGGCGTGCACGAGAAAGGCAGCGTGGTGCGTGGCGTGGTGCGCAGCGTCGAGCCGCGCGGCGCCGTGATCGATCTCGGCAACGACATCGAGGGCTACCTGCGTGCCTCCGAGCTCTCGCGCGACCGTGTCGAGGATGCGCGCAACCTGCTCAAGGAAGGCGACAGCGTCGAGGCGATGGTCATCAACGTCGATCGCAAGACCCGCTCGATCAGCCTCTCGATCAAGGCGAAGGACAACGTCGAGACGGCCGAGGCCATGCAGCGGATCGCGGCCGAGAGCTCGGCGGTTTCCGGCACCACGAACCTCGGCGCGCTGCTGCGTGCCAAGCTCGACAGCCAGCGGGATCAGTAATCGCCGCAGGGCGATCGACGCAAGGCAGGCGGCCGGCCGTGAACGAGGACTTCCTCGATGACCGTGGGGACGATGGCGTCCCCACGATGACGAAATCCGAGCTGATCGGCCGGCTTGCCGAGCGCTACCCGCAACTGGTGTCCAAGGATGCCGAGTTCGCGGTGCGCACCATTCTCGACGCGATGGCACGCACGCTTGCCGAGGGTCACCGCATCGAGATCCGTGGCTTCGGCAGCTTCTCGCTGTCGCATCGCCCGCCCCGCATCGGGCGAAACCCGAAGTCGGGCGAGCGGGTCCTGGTACCCGAAAAGCGGGTGCCGCACTTCAAGCCGGGCAAGGAGTTGCGCGAGCGCGTCGATACCGCGATACGGGCCGACGGCGCTTCCCCATGAAGCTCGTCGTCTGGCTCCTGCGCGGGGCGCTCTTCGTGGTGGCTCTCGGCTTCGCGCTGTCCAACACCGGTGTCTCCGAGCTGCGCTTCTTCGGCGTCGATCTCGCGTGGCGCGCGCCGCTGGTGGTCTTCCTGCTCGGCTTTTTCGTCGCCGGCGTAGCGCTCGGGATCGCGGGCGTCGTGCCAACGCTATTTCGGCAGCGTCGCGAGATCGGTCGCCTGCGGCGCCAACTCCAGGGTGCGACCCGCGTGCCTGGCGGGTCGGCTGCCGACCCGCTGCAGGTCCAGGGCGAGCCCCGGGCCTGAATCGCGTTGCCACCCATGGAATTCGAGTTCTGGTGGCTGCTCGCCATCCCGCTCTTCTTCGGTCTGGGATGGCTCGCGTCGCGCCTCGATGCACGGCAGACGCCAAAATCCCCCCGGAGTGTGCCCGACGCCTATTTCAGGGGCCTGAATTTCCTGCTCAACGAGCAGCCGGACAAGGCGATAGACGCCTTTCTCGATGTCGTGCGCCTCGATCCCGAGACCATCGAGCTGCATTTCGCCCTCGGTAGCCTGTTCCGGCGCCGTGGCGAAACCGATCGCGCGATCCGGGTCCATCAGAATCTCGCCGAGCGCTCCGACCTGCCTGCGGCGCAGCGCGAGCAGGCACTTTTCGAGGTCGGCCAGGACTTCCTGCGCGCCGGCCTGCTCGATCGGGCCGAGGACGCCTTCCATCGCCTCGAGGGCTCGCGCCATGCGGTGGCGGCGCTGCGACATCGGATGTCGATCGCGCAGCAGGTTCGTGACTGGCCCCTGGCGATCGAACTGGCCGGCCGACTCCAGCGCGAAGGTGATTTCCCGGTAGGGCGAGACATCGCGCACTTCCACTGCGAACTCGCCGTCGCGGCGCTCTCGGGCGGAGCTGCCGAGCGTCTGGGCCAGGCCGCTCGCGCGGTCGATGCGGCGCTGGCCGCCGACCCCGAGCATCCGCGCGCGCTCGCGCTGCGCGGCGAGATCGCGCTGGCAAGCGGCGATGCGCGCTCGGCCATCGAGTCCTGGCAACGGCTGCTCGATCGTCATCCCGCGCATGCGCCGCGGATCGCCCGCGGCTGGCTGCGAGCGCACGAGGCGCTCGAGCGGCTCGATCAGGGCCTGGCGACGCTCGAGCGCGCGCATGAGGTTCATCCCGGCACCGACCTCCTGACCGAGATCGCCGAGGCCCGCCTGACGCATCGCGGGCTCGAGGATGCCAGGTCGTGGGTCGAGGCGCGGCTGCGCGAACGACCCACGCTCGCGGGTCTCGAGAAGCTGCTGACCCTGGGTGCGCCGCACCATGCAGCCGATCCCGAGATGGTTGCCGGACTGCTGGGCGCGCACGTGAAGCGGCACAGCCGCCATGCCTGCGCGCAATGCGGCTTCAGAGCCCGGCAGTTCGCGTGGCAGTGCCCGGGCTGCGGGAGCTGGGACAGCTTCTCGCCGCAGCGCGACGAGGTCGCAGAGGTGCTGCGATGATCGATTTCTCGGCTGCGCGCGTGCTGGTGGTCGGCGACGTGATGCTCGACCGTTACTGGTTCGGCGAAGTCGCGCGGATCTCGCCGGAAGCGCCGGTCCCAGTGGTGCGCGTGACGCGCAGCGACGAACGGCTCGGCGGCGCGGCCAACGTCGCTCGCAATCTCGCTTCGCTCGGTGCGGGGGCCTGCCTCGTCGGCGTGATCGGCGACGACGAGCCCGGCGCACGCATCGAATCGCTTGCGCGGGAGGCCGGCATCGACTGCCGACTGGCCCGCGATCCCACGATGCCCACGATCATCAAGCTGAGGGTGATCGGGCGACAGCAGCAGCTGTTGCGCATCGATTTCGAGCAGCCCCCGGCGGTTGCGGCGCTCGAGCGCAAGCTCGACGATGTCCACGCCGCGCTCGGCAGCGCGCGAGTGCTCGTGCTCTCCGATTACGGCAAGGGCGGCCTCGCGCAGATCGGCCGGATCGTCGGCAGGGCTGCTGCTGCCGGTGTGCCGATCATCGCCGACCCCAAGGGAGACGACTGGGAGCGCTACCGCGGCGTCACGGTGCTCACGCCGAATCGCGCCGAACTGCGGCAGGTCGTCGGAGGCTGGTCGTCGGAGTCCGACCTTCACGAACGGGCGCACGCGCTGCGGGCATCGCTCGGTATCGAGCACCTGCTGCTGACTCGCTCCGAGGAAGGCATGACGCTGTTCTCGGCCGATGGCGCGCTGCATGTCGCTGCGCAGGCTCGCGAGGTCTTCGACGTGTCCGGCGCCGGCGACACCGTCGTGGCGGTCCTCGCGGCGATGACCGCCCTGGGTCGCCCGATCGCGGAGGCGGTGCGGCTGGCCAACCGCGCCGGGGGCATCGTCGTGGGCAAGCTCGGCACGGCGGCCGTGACAGCGGCCGAACTCGACGGAGGCGAATCTTGATCATCGTGACCGGTGCGGCCGGCTTTATCGGCAGCAACCTGGTGCATGCGCTCAATGCGCGCGGACGCACCGACATCGTCGCCGTCGACAACCTCGAACGTGCCGACAAGTTCCGCAACCTGGCCGATGCCGACATCGCCGACTACCTCGACAAACGCGAGTTTCTCGAGCGGCTCGACGAGTTCGGCGACGCGCAGGCCATCCTCCACCAGGGCGCATGTTCGGACACGATGGAATCCGACGGCCGCTACATGATGGAGAACAACTACCGCTACTCGATGCGGCTGCTCGACTTCGCCCGGCGTCGTCGCATCGCGCTCGTCTATGCCTCGTCGGCTGCCGTCTATGGCGGCGGGCGCTCATTCGTCGAGCGTCGTGCCGACGAGCGTCCGCTGAACGTCTATGGCTACTCGAAGTTCCTGTTCGACCAGGCCGTCCGGCGCGAGCTGGCCGCAGGCGCGCTCGCCACCTCGACCGTGGTCGGCCTGCGCTACTTCAACGTCTACGGCCCGCGCGAGACTCACAAGGGCAGGATGGCGTCGGTCGCCTTCCACGCGTTCAACCAGTTCGTCGCCGAGGGCCACGTCCGGCTCTTCGAGGGCTGGGATGGCTGGAGCGCCGGCGGCCAGTCGCGCGATTTCGTCCATGTCGACGATATCGTCGCGCTGAACCTGCATTTCCTCGATCGCCCGGTGGCCCACGGCATCTTCAATGCCGGCACCGGCCGGGCGCAACCCTTCAACGATGTCGCTTGCGCCGTCGTCAACACGATGCGGCGTCGCGCCGGCCAGCCCCCGCTGCCGCTGGGCGAACTGGTGGAGGCGGGGCTCGTGCGCTACATGCCATTCCCCGACGCGCTGAAAGGCAAGTACCAGAGCTTCACGCAGTCCGATGCGTCGCTGCTGCGTGCATCCGGATGCGATCTCGCCTTCCGCGGTGTCGAGCAGGGCGTCGCAAGCTACGTCGAGTGGCTCGCGACGCGGCAGCCGTGAGTGCTCGCGCGCGGTGCCGGGGCGCCGGCGTGCGGGCACTGCTGGTCGCGCTGCTGCTCGCGTGCGCGAACATGCTGCCTCTGGCCGGCCTTGCGGCGCCCCCGACGAGGCCTGCGGGTGTCGACGTCAATGTCGCCACCGCCGACGAATTGCAGACGGTGCGCGGCATCGGTCCTTCGATCGCAGCGCGCATCGTCGAGGAGCGCGCACGCGGCCCCTACCGCGACCTCGCCGACCTGGAGGCACGGGTCAAGGGCATTGGCCCGGCGAGCGTGCGGCGCTTCGCGGAATCGGGCCTGGTCGTGCGCGGCGCCAGCGGCAAGGTGGTCGCTGGCGGTGCGGCCGCCCGTGCTGGCGGTGAAGCAACCGGAACGACAGGCGCGGCGCCGGGTGCCGATGGGCCTGCCGTCACGACAACCCCGCTGGGCGGTGGCGTGATCCGCGAGTATCGCGCGCCTGCGGCCACCGGGACACGATGAGCGACACGCGAAACGCGTCGCTGGGGCGCTTCGCGCTGTACTGGCGGCTCGTGCGAATGCATCGCCCGATCGGCATCCTGCTGCTGCTGTGGCCCACGTTGTGGGGCGTGCTGATCGCCTCCCGTGGCGAGCCCGACGGCTACCTGCTTTTCGCGTTCGTGCTCGGCACCGTGCTGATGCGTGCGGCCGGTTGCGCGATCAACGACTGGGCCGATCGCGATTTCGATCGCCATGTCGCCCGTACCCGCGACCGCCCGCTGACCGCGGGCCTGATCCGGCCATGGGAAGCGGTCGTGGTCTTCGCCGTGCTTTCACTGGTCGCGGCGGTGCTGGTGATCCCTTTCAACCTGCTGACCTGGGCGCTGGCGCTCGTCGGTGCGTTTCTCGCGGCCAGTTATCCGTTCACGAAGCGCTTCCTCGCGATCCCGCAGGCCTATCTGGGCATCGCCTTCGGTTTCGGGATCCCGATGGCTTTCGCGGCGGTCGACGCCGCCGTGCCGCCGGTCGCGTGGCTGCTGCTCGCGGCCAACGTGTGCTGGGCCGTCGCCTACGACACCGAGTACGCGATGGTTGACCGCGACGACGACCTGCGCATCGGCATCCGAACCGCGGCGATCACCTTCGGGCGATGGGACGTCGTCGCGGTGATGACGTGCTATGCATCCACGATCGCGCTGCTCGCGCTGGCCGGCCACTGGCTCGATTTCGGTCCGCCCTGGTGGACCGGCCTCGCGGTTGCCGCGGCGATCTCGGCCTATCATTACACGCTGATCCGCGATCGCGGGCGCGAAGGCTGCTTCCGGGCCTTCAACCACAACAACTGGTTCGGCGCCGCCATCTTCGCCGGGCTGCTGCTGGAGTACTGGCTGCCGTGAACCCGGGGGTCCTCGGCTACGCCTTCGCCGCCTTCTTCTGGGGGGCGAACCTGCCACTCACCGCGGTGCTGTTCGGTGCGTTCGACCCCTTCTTCATGTCGGCGGTGCGCGCGAGCCTCGCGGTTGGTGTGCTGTGGCTGATCGCCCACTGGCAGCGCCAGCCCGGGCAGCCGGCGCATGGCCTGAGCTTCGGCCAGCACGCGCTGATGTCGGGTTCGGCCGCCGCGTTCTTCATCCTGTACAACCTCGGGCTCAAGTTCACGCACCCGATCACCGCGGCGGCGATCATCGCCGGCTCGCCCGTCGTTGCCGCTGCAACCATGTGGCTGGCGACCGGCGCTCGGCTCGAGCGTGGTTTCGCGGGTGCGGCCGCGCTGACGCTGCTGGGCGCCGGCATCGCGATCTGGGGCCGGGCGCGCGATGCCGGGCAGGGCTTTGCGCTGCAGGGCGGCGAGCCGCTGCTGGTGCTGGCGCTCGCCTGCTGGACGCTGTACTCGATCTACGCGCAGCGCTTCTTCGCGCCGGGCGTCACGCAGCTGCGCCGCACGCTGCTCGGGCTGCTTGGGGCGCTGCCCTGGATGTACGGCTGCTGGCTGCTGATGTGGCTCACTGGCCTGACCGGTCCGCCGCTGCTGACGGTGACCCCGCAATCGCTGCTGTGGCTGCTCGTGACCGCGGTATTCTCGACGGCGCTGAGCGGGGTTGCCTGGAACATCGGCGTAGCGCGCGCCGGCCTGCAGCTCGGTCTGCTCTGGCAGAACACGGTACCGGCGTTCGGCGTGCTGCTCGCGATTCCGTTCGGCATCCTGCCTACCGCCGAACAGCTGCTCGGTGGTGCGATCGTGATGGCCGGGGTCCTGTACATGCAGTGGCGACGCAACCGGCCGGCCTGAGCCGCGACAGGGTCGCGCGCCGCCGCAGTGTCAGATCCCGGCCGATCGCCCGGTCAGCCGTGAGCTGACGGGTCGCGGCCGAACTCGTCGGCGAGCTCGCCGGCCCGGCGGAATGCGGCCTCCACGGCCTCGTCGATCCGCGCGCCGACAGCGCTCGCCTGCAGGTGCGCCAGCGCCGCGGCCGTCGTGCCGCCTTTCGAGGTCACCTGCTCGCGCAGCGTGGCGAGTGGCACTGTGGCGCCTGCCGCCAGCGCGGCCGCGCCGCGGAAGGTCGCCAGCGTGAGCCGGGCGGCACTGGCTTCGTCGAGGCCGAGCCGTGCGCCGGCTGCCTGCACCGCCTCCATGAAGGCGAACACGTAGGCCGGCCCGCTGCCGCTGACCGCGGTCACGGCATCCAGAAGGATCTCCTCGCCGACCCACACCGCATCGCCGACCGCGCGCACGATCCGCTCGGCGAGAGCCCGATCGGCCGAGCCCACGGTGTCGGCGGCCCACAGTCCGGTGATGCCCGCGCCGATCAGGGCTGGCGTATTCGGCATCGTCCGGATCACGCGCCGGTGACCGTCGAGCCAGCGTGCGATATCGGCGGCACGGATGCCCGCGGCAACGCTGACCACGAGCGCGTCGCGCGCGCTCGCCGCCACGGGCAGCAGCGCCTCGCGCATCTGCTGCGGCTTGACCGCGAGCACGAGCACATCACCCACCGGAACCCGCGGGTCGGCGGCGGCGAGGGCGGTCACGCCGAATTCGCGGACCAGTCGCTCGCGTTGCGCGGCGGAGGGGTCGATGACGGTGATGGACGGCGGCGCCGCGGATGCGCCGGCTGCATCGGCGCGTCCCGCCAGCCCGCCGATCAGCGCGGTGGCCATGTTGCCGCCGCCAAGGAAGGTGATGTTCATGCCTCTCTCCGAAGAAAATGACGCGGACGCAGGCCACAGGCCAGCAGGGTAACGAGGTACAGGGCCGCGCCCGCGGCGACGAGTCCCAGGACAAGGGCCGCGCGCCGGATCGGCTGCGCGCCGATCCCGGTCCAGTCGATCATCGGTACCGTGTAGGCGAGCAGCGCGGCAAGCGCGAGGCCGGCCGCCGCGGTCTGCGCGAGCAGGCGCAGCCAGCCGGGCAACGCCCGCCACGCGCCGCGGCGTCGCAGCCCGGCCAGCAGCAGCAGCGCATTCAGCGTCGCGGCGATCGAGGTGGCGAGCGCCAGGCCGGCATGATCCAGCCAGGGCACGAGGACCAGGTTGAGCAGCTGCGTGGCAACCAGCACCCCGAGCGCGATGCGCACCGGTGTGCGCACGTCGTGGCGGGCGAAGAATCCGGGAGCGAGTACCTTCACCGCGATCAGGCCTGGCAGCCCGACCGCATAGGCCTCGATCGCGCGCGCGGTCATCTGCACGTCGTGCGCCTGGAAGCGTCCGTAGTGGAAGAGCAGCGCCGCCAGCGGCTCGGCCATCAGGGCCATGCCCACGGTGCACGGAAGCGCGAGCACCAGCGCGAGCCGCAAGCCCCAGTCGAGCAGCGCGCGGTAGTCGTCATCATGCTGCCTGCTGCTCGCCCGCGTCAGGCTGGGCAGCAGCACTGTGCTCAGCGCCACCCCGAGCAGGGCCGTCGGGAACTCCATGATGCGGTCGGCGTAGCTGATCCACGACACGCTGCCCGCGGCGAGCAGGCTCGCGATATGCGTGTTGATCATCAGGCTGACCTGGGCGGCCGACACCGCGAGCACGGCGGGCGCCATCCGCGCGAGCAGTGCCCGCGTGTCCGGGTCTCGCAGGCTCGCCAGCGGGTTGATCGAGATCCGCGGCAGCATGCCGATGCGGGCAAGCGCCGGCAGCTGCAGCGCGAGCTGCGCAACGCCGCCGATCACGACGCCGGCAGCCAGCGCGTAGACCGGTTGCGCGAAGCGGTCATGCAGCAGCAGTGCCGCGCCGATGACGCTCAGGTTCAGCAGAACCGGCGAGAACGCAGGCACCGCGAAGCGGCGCCAGGTGTTGAGGATTCCGGCTGCGAGCGCGACCAGCGAGATGAACAGGATGTAGGGGAACATCCAGCGGGTCATCAGGATCGCGGCGTCGAAGGCGAGCGCATCGCGCGCCAGGCCTGATCCGGTGAGCAGCACCAGCGCGGGCGCACCGGCCACGCCTGCGATCGACACCAGCACCAGCGACCAGAACAGCAGCGTGGCCACGCGGTCGACGAAGCCGCGGAACTGCTGCGGGTCGCCGCGTTCGCGCGCCTGCGCGAGCATCGGCACGAAGGCCTGCGAGAACGCGCCTTCGGCGAACAGGCGCCGCAGCAGGTTGGGCAGCCGGAAGGCGACGAAGAAGGCATCGGTCATCGCCGAGGCGCCGAACTGGCTCGCGGTGATGTTCTCCCGGACGAGTCCCGTGACCCGTGACAGCAGCGTGAGACCGCTGACCGTGGCCAGCGCACGCAACAGGTTCATGGCGCGAGCCGGGTCGCGAGGTTGCGGCTGCGACCGCGGACGTCGCGGCACGGCAGGCGACTGGCGTTCGACGCGGATGACAGGTGAACGATCGGCTCGGGAGGCTTCGCGGGCGCGCCGAATGCCGCGCGGCTTGCGCGAGCAAAAGTGGGTAGGCTAAAATCCAAGGCTTTTCGCTTTCCGGCCGTTTGTGTCGGTGGCATTCAACTTCTCAGGATTTTCGCATGGCCAACATCGCCTCCGCCCGAAAGCGCGCCCGCCAGGCGGTCAAGCAGAACGCTCACAACACCACGCTGCGTTCGCGCCTGCGCACGGCCGTCAAGGCGGTTCGCAAGGCGATCGCGGCTGGCGACAAGGCCGCCGCCACGGCGGTCTTTCGCGCATCGCAGTCGACGATCGACTCGATCGCCGACAAGAAGATCGTCCACAAGAACACCGCGTCGCGGACCAAGAGCCGCCTGGCGAGCGCCATCAAGGCGATGGCCTGACGGCTCTGGGGTCACCGCGCACCGGCGTTGGCCGGCGCGCCTGCCGATGGGGGCCGCGGTCACGCGGCCGAGCGTTCGCGACGGCCGAAGAGCGCGCTGCCCACCCTGACCATCGTCGAGCCCTCGGCGATGGCGGCTTCCAGATCGTCGGACATTCCCATCGACAGCGTGTCGACCGGTAGCCCGTCCGCGCGCATCCGCTCGAAAAGCTCCCGCAGGCGTCCGAACGGCTCGCGCATGCGCTGCGCGTCGGCCTGCGGTTGCGGGATCGCCATCAGGCCACGCAGGCGCAGGCCCGGGAGCTGCGCGATCAGGCGGGCGAGCGTCGGCGCCTCGGCGAGCGAGCACCCGCTCTTGCTGGCCTCGTCATCGATGTTGACCTGCAGACACACCTGAAGCGGTCCGAGTTGCCGCGGGCGCTGCTCGGCAAGACGCCGGGCGATTCTTTCCCTGTCGACGCTGTGGACCCAGTCGAAGTGCTCGGCGATCGGGCGTGTCTTGTTCGACTGGATGGGTCCGATGAAGTGCCACTCGAGCGGCAAATCCGGCCGCTGGGTTGCGCAGTGGCTGATCTTCTCCAGCGCCTCCTGTAGATAGTTCTCTCCGAAGCGGCGTTGCCCGTGGTCGGCGAGCGCGAGCACGCGTTCTGCCGCGAAGGTCTTGCTGACGGCAAGCAGCGCGACGGCGTCCCGCGGTCGACCCGCCGAACGGCAGGCAGACGCGATACGGGCTTCGACGACCGGGAGCCGGTCGTGCAGGGAATCGGCGCCAGGGTCGGCGCCGGCGGATGCGCAAAGGGGCGCGTGCGGTGAGTCGCCATGCATCCGGCGATTCTACCGTTGCCGGGGGCCTGCCCCCGGGGAGGGAAGGCAACGATGGATATCGCCGAGCTGCTGGCGTTTGCAGTGAAGAACAAGGCCTCCGACCTGCACCTGTCGGCGGGCATGCCGCCGATGATCCGGGTGCATGGCGACGTCCGGCGGATCAACCTGCCGCCGATGGCGCATGGCGACGTCCACGGCATGATCTACGACATCATGAACGACGCGCAGCGGAAGGACTTCGAGGAAAACCTCGAGTGCGACTTCTCGTTCGCGATCCCGGGACTGGCGCGGTTCCGGGTCAATGCCTTCCTGCAGCAGCGCGGCGCCGGCGCCGTGATGCGGATGATCCCGTCGAAGATCCTCACGCTGGAGGAACTGAAGGCGCCAAAGATCATCGCCGAGGTCACCGCCCAGACCCGCGGCATGGTGCTGGTCACCGGTCCGACAGGTTCCGGCAAATCGACGACGCTCGCGGCGATGATCAATCACATCAACGAGAACGTCTACGGTCACATCCTGACCGTCGAGGACCCGATCGAGTTCGTGCACGAGTCCAAGCGCTGCCTGATCTCGCAACGCGAGGTCGGGCCGCAGACGCTGTCGTTCAACAATGCGCTGCGTTCGGCGCTGCGCGAGGATCCCGACGTGATCCTGGTGGGCGAGCTGCGCGATCTCGAGACGATCCGGCTTGCGCTGAGCGCCGCCGAAACCGGCCACCTGGTGTTCGGCACGCTGCACACGTCGTCAGCCGCGAAGACCATCGACCGGATCGTCGATGTCTTCCCGGCCGCCGAGAAGGAGATGGTCCGCGCGATGCTGTCCGAGTCGCTGCGCGCGGTGATCTCGCAGTCGCTCGTGCGCACGAAGGACGGCACCGGGCGCGTCGCCGCGCACGAGATCATGCTGGGCACGCCTGCGGTGCGCAATCTGATCCGGGAGTCGAAGGTCGCGCAGATGAACGCCGCGATCCAGACCGGTGCGTCGGTCGGCATGCAGACCCTCGATCAGTGCCTGACCGACCTCGTGAGACGCAACATCATCTCGATGTCGGAGGCCAGGGTGCACGCGGCGGTCAAGGAGAACTTCCCGGGCTGAGCCCCGCCTGGCTGGCCGCGCGGTGCTGCCGCGCGCGAGGCCCCTCGAAAGCAGATGCGATGGAACGCGATCAGGCCTCCCGATTTCTGAACGACCTGCTGCGGCTGATGGTCGGGAAGAACGGCTCGGACCTCTTTCTCACCGCCGAGTTCCCGCCCGCGTTCAAGATCGACGGGCGCGTGACACCGGTGTCGACGGTGCCGCTGAGCAGCCAGCACACGATCGAACTGGCTCGGGCTCTGATGAACGACCGCCAGTCGGCCGAGTTCGAGGCTCGCAAGGAGGTCAACTTCGCGATCAGCCCGACCGGGATCGGCCGCTTCCGGGTCAACGCGTTCATGCAGATGGGGCGCGTCGGCATCGTGCTGCGGACGATCAAGAGCCAGATCCCGACGATCGAGCAGCTTCGGCTGCCCCCGGTGCTGCGCGATCTCGCGATGACCAAGCGCGGCCTGATCATCGTTGTGGGCGCAACCGGATCCGGGAAGAGCAACACGCTCGCCGCGCTGATCGGGCATCGGAACGAGAACTCGGCTGGCCACATCGTGACGATCGAGGATCCGGTCGAGTTCGTCCATCCGCACCGCAACTGCATCGTCACGCACCGCGAGATCGGTGTCGACACCGAGAGCTGGGAAGTGGCGTTGCGAAACACGCTGCGGCAGGCGCCCGACGTGATCATGATCGGCGAGATCCGCGACCGGCAGACGATGGAGCACGCTGTCGCGTTCTCGGAGACCGGTCACCTGTGCCTCGCGACGCTGCACTCGAACAGCGCGAACCAGGCGCTCGACCGGATCATCAACTTCTTCCCGGAGGACCGTCGGCAGCAGCTGCTGATGGACCTGTCGCTGAACCTGAAGTCGATCGTCTCTCAGCGGCTGATTCCGCTGTCCGGCGGTGCGGGCCGTGTGCCGGCGGTCGAGGTGATGCTGAACTCGCCGCTGATCGCCGAACTGATCTTCAAGGGCGAGGTCGGGCTGATCAAGGACATCATGAAGAAGAGCCGCGAGGTCGGGATGCAGACCTTCGACCAGCACCTGTTCCAGCTCTACGAGGAAGGGCTGATCGTCTACGAGGACGCGCTGCGCAATGCCGACTCGGTCAACGACCTGCGGCTCAACATCAAGCTGAACAGCCGCCACTCGGACAAGGACCTGAACCGGGGCATCGAGCACCTCGGGGTGGTCTAGCGGCTCGGGGACGGCGCCCTGCGGTCCTGATCAGACGCCACGCAGCCGGTCGTGGCGGGCCTGATGCTCCCGATCATGCGCTTCGCGGGTCTGGCGGTCGAAGACATCGAAGCGGAAGAGGCGGCACTCCAGCGCGCCATTGAACAGCGGAATCTTGCGTGATTCGCGGATGCCGAGCTGGCGCGGCAGCTCGCGATCCGAGGAAAGCACATGCGCCTGCCACCCGGCGAAGCGGGTCTTCAGCGCGCGTCCGAACGCGGCCATCGCGAGTCGATGGGTGTCGTCGGGTTCGGCGGCAGCCGCAGCGGGAGCGTCCCGGGTCTGCCTGCAGGCGATGCTCTCGGCTGCGCCGCGTGGATGGCCCGACTGCCCGCCATCCGCGCCGGCCAGCGCCGCGATGCGCTCGCCATAGGGCGGGTTCGTGACGATGACACCGGGTGAATCGTCGGCCGGCGCGATGTCGGCGGCGTCTGCGACGGCAAGGCGAATGCCGGCATCGGCCAGGCCCGCGCGCTCGATGTTGCGCGTGGCCTGCGCGATCGCGACCGGGTCGATGTCGGAGCCTGCGATGCGCAGGCGCGGGCCTGGCGCCGCGCCTGCTTGCTGGGCTTCGCGGATCGCCTGCGAGCGCAGACGCGCCCACAGCGCGCTGTCGTGATCGAGCAGCCTCTCGAAGCCGAACGCCCGCGACAGCCCCGGCGCGATGCCCAGCGCTCGCTGGGCAGCCTCGATCAGCAGCGTGCCGGAGCCGCACCAGGGGTCGAGCAGCGGCTTGTCGGGCGTCCAGCCCGACAGCGCGATCAGGCCTGCCGCGAGATTTTCCTTCAGCGGCGCCAGCCCCTTGTCCTCGCGCTCGCGGCGCCAGCCGCGCTTGAACAGCGATTCGCCCGAGGTGTCGACATAAAGGGTCGCGCGGCCCTCGGTGAGGAAGACGAAGATCCGGACGTCGGGGCGCTGGGTGTCGATCGAGGGACGCTCGCCGCGAAACTCGCGGAAGCGATCGACGATGGCGTCCTTGACGCGCAGGTTCGCGAAGTTGAGGCTGCGCAGCGGCGAGCGTACGGCCGTGGTGTCGACCCGCAGCGTCTGGCGCGGCTGCATCAGCCGCTCCCAGGCGATGCGGCGCGCAAGCCGGGCCAGTTCGTCCTCGTCTCGACAGACGCCATCGGTCAGTTCGCGCAGGATGCGGCTCGCCAGGCGCGAGCGCAGGTTGGCCGTGTACACCAGTGCGGTGTCACCCTCGAAGGCGACCCCGCCCGGCACGATGCGGGCCCCGGCCGCACCGAGGGCCACGAGCTCGTCGGCGAGCAGCGCCTCGAGGCCCCGCGGGCAGGGCGCGAAAAGGCGCATCGCCGCCGCGGCGCGCGTATTCACCGAGCCGAGGCGGCCAGCGCCTGCTCGAGAAAGTCGAGCCGGTCCTGGCCCCAGTAGGGCACGTCGTCGAAGACATACCACGGCACGCCGAACACGCCCCGGTCGATCGCCTCCTGGGTGTAGGCGTCGAATACCGCATGCGTATCGGGGATCGCGTGGAACAGCGGGTCGGCGGGCAGCCCGGCCTCGTGCAGAACCGCCCGCAGCACGTGATCGTCGGCGACGTCGCGCTCCTCGCACCAGGTCGCCCGCATCAGGCGGCCGGCGACGTCGAGTGCGCTGTCGGTGCCATGCAGGCGGTCGGCCGCGATGATCAGGCGGCAGGCGGTGTCGGCGTTGGCCGGGAAGAACTTCGGATGCAGGTTGATCGGGACCTCGCGACGCTCGCGCCAGCGTGCGAGCTCGACGAGCCGGTACTGCTGGCGCTGCGGTGCGCGCTTGGCCAACGGCAGGCCGCCCGAGACCGGGAAGACCTTCACGCCGAGGTCGATCGGCTTGATGCGGATGTCGGCGCCGTGCTGCGCGCACATGCGGCGCAGTTCCTGGTGGCCAAGGCAGCTCCACGGCGACTGCGGATGCATGTAGTAGTCGACGACACGGCTCATGGGGCGGACTCCTCAGAAGGGTTTGACGACGACCAGCACGACGGCCACGAAGAGCGCGAGCACCGGCACCTCGTTGAACCAGCGATACCAGACGTGCGAGTGCCGGTCGGTACCGGCGGCGATGCCGCGCAGCAGCCGCCCGCACACATGGTGGTAGCCGAGCAGCACGACGACCACCGCGAGCTTGGCGTGCATCCAGCCGCCGCCCACGCCGTAGCCCAGCCACAGCCACAGGCCCAGACCGAGCGCGAGCAGCATCAGCGGCTGCATGAAGCGCCACAGCTTGCGGGCCATCAGCAGCAGCCGATCGCGCTCGGCGCTCGGGCCGGGCTCGACCATCGCGAGGTTGACGAAGATGCGCGGCAGGTAGAAGAGCCCGGCGAACCAGCTGGTGACGAAGACAATGTGCAGCGCCTTGACCCAGAGGTAGGCCCCGCTCATCGGCGCACCTGGCCGCTGCCGAGCACCACGTACTTGACCGACGTGAGCCCTTCGAGGCCGACCGGGCCGCGCGCGTGGAGCTTGTCGGTCGAGATGCCGATCTCGGCGCCGAGCCCGTACTCGAAACCATCGGCGAAGCGCGTTGAGGCATTGACCATCACCGAGGCGGAGTCGACCTCGCGCAGGAAGCGCATCGCGTGCGCATGGCTGTCGGTGACGATCGCGTCGGTGTGCTGCGAGCCATAGGTGCCGATGTGCGCGATCGCCTCGTCGAGCCCGGCGACGATGCGGATCGACAGGATGGGCGCGAGGTACTCGGTGCGCCAGTCTTCCTCGGTGGCTGCGCCGCAGGGCAGGTCGTCGCGCGCGAGCAGGGCCCGCGTTTCGGCGCAGCCGCGCAGCTCGACCCCCTTGTCGACGTAGATCCGCGCGAGCGGGGGCAGCACGCGGTCGGCGGCGGCACGTGCGACCAGCAGCGTCTCCATGGTGTTGCAGGGCGAGTAGCGCTGTGTCTTGGCGTTGTCGGCGATGCGGATCGCCATCGCGGTGTCGGCGGTGTCGTCGATGTACACGTGGCAGATGCCGTCGAGGTGCTTGATGACCGGCACCCGCGATTCGCGGGAGATGCGCTCGATCAGCGACTTGCCGCCGCGCGGCACGATCACGTCGACGTGCTCCGGGTGCGTGATGAGCTCGCCGACCGCGGCGCGGTCGGTGGTCTCGATCACCTGCACGGCGTCGTCGGGCAGCCCCGCCGCGCGCAGGCCCTCGCGCACCAGCGCGGCCAGCGCCTGATTGCTGTGGAAGGCCTCGGAGCCGCCGCGCAGGATGGTGGCGTTGCCCGACTTGATGCACAGGCCCGCGGCGTCGACGGTCACGTTGGGCCGGCTCTCGTAGATGATGCCGATCACGCCCAGCGGCACGCGCATGCGCCCGACCTGGATGCCGGTGGGGCGCATGCGCAGGTCGGTGATCTCGCCGATCGGGTCGGGCAGCATCGCGATCTGCTCGAGGCCCTCGGCCATCGAGGCGACGACCGCGTCGGTCAGGGCGAGCCGGTCGACGAAGGCGGGGTCGTGACCCGCCTCGCGCGCGGCGGCGAGGTCGCGGGCATTGGCCTCGCGCAGCAGCGCGACGCCGTCTCGAATCGCCTGCGCGGTGGCCCGCAGCGCGTGATCCTTGGCGGCGGTGCTCGCGCAGGCCATCGCGCGGCTGGCCCGGCGCGCGCGCTGACCGACGTCGGCGATGCAAGCGGCGATGTCGAGGGGTGCGTGATCCATGGGTTGCCTGATGGGGGTTGCCCCGGTAGGGGGACAGGTCTGGCGGAGGTCGCCGCGCCGGCGACCTGGGGTCGTGTGCCTGGCTGGCGGGTCAGAGGGGGTCGACCGGGGCGGGAAGGCCGGCCAGCCGGGCCACGAGCGACGCCATCGCCTGCCACGGGTCGGCCGCGATCAGGCCTTTGACGATTCTATCGATCCTCGCGGCTTCGTGCAGCGCGCGGCGCAGGCTCGCGGCATCGAGGCGACGCGTCGCGTCGAGGAAGATGCGATCGCGCGGCGGGAACAGCCGCAGTTCGCGCGCGAGCGCGCCGGGGTTTCGCCCCGCGTCGCGCGCCTGCACCAGCCGCAGCAGCGCTCGGATCGCATCGGCCAGCGCCCACAGCACGAGCGGGGGCGCTTCGCCTTCGCCGCGCAGGCCTTCGAGGGCACGCAGGGCCCGCGCGCCGTCGCCCGCGACCATCGCCTGCGCCATGCCGAAGGCATCGTAGCGGGCGGCGTCGAGCACCGCGGCTCGAACCGCATCGGGATCGAGGCGACCCGCGGGCAGCAGCAGGCCGAGTTTCAGGATCTCCTGGTGCGCGGCGAGCAGGTTGCCTTCGACACGGTCGGCGATCAGGCGCAGCGTGTCGGGGTCGGCTTGCTGCTGCTGGGCCGCCAGCCGGTTCGCGATCCACGAGGGCAGCTGCGCGAGGCTCACCGAAGCGACCGGCACCAGCGCGATGCGCCGCTGCAGGTCGGCGAACCAGGCGGTGTCGGTGACAGCGCGCTCGAGCCGTGGGCTGCACACCAGCAGTCGGGTGGCATCGTCCAGCGCGTCGACGATGCCGGCGAGGCCCGCGCCGAGTTCGCGCGTGGGGCGCGAGGCGAGCCGCAGTTCGATGAGGCGCCGCGAGGCGAACAGCGAAAGCGACATCGTTTCGGCGACAAGCGCCTCGATGCGGAAGCTGCGATCGACATCGAAGACCTCGCGCTGCTCGTGGCCGGCGGCTCGCGCCGCCGCGCGCAGCTGGTCGGCCGCCTCGATCACCAGCAGCGGCTCGTCGCCATGGATCCAGGTGAGGGCGGGAAGGCCGCGGCGCAGCACCGCGGCGACCGCATCGCTGGAGGGGGCTGCCATCGTCGGCTCGGGCGCGCGCCGTTCAGGCGCGCGGCGCGCGGGCCGCGGCCAGCCTGCGCAGCAGCTGCTGCACCATGTCGCCCTGCATCTCGCGGTAGAGCAGCGCCTCTTCCTGCTCCTTGGCGACGATCTGGGTGTCGGTCGTGGTGATTTCGCGGCGCAGCGTGATCAGGCCGTCGGCGGCGAGTTCGGCGCCGCTGCGCGCATCGAGCAGACGGTAGCGCAGGATGAGCCGCAGCTGGTATTCGCGCGGGCGGCCGCTGCTGGAGAAGCCGACGATTTCCTTTTCGCGCCGCTCCTCGAGGATGTCGAGGCGGGCCTGCGCGTCGGCCGGCCGGTCGACCAGCCGGGTGCCGCCCTGCACCCGCAGCAGGCGGCGAAACTCGGCGCCGGTCGGCGAGTTCGGCGGAAAGCTCGCGTGCAGTGTCTCGAAGGGCAGCTGCGCGCTGCCGCGCAGCTGGAAGCCGCAGCCCGCGGGCAGCGCCGCGAGCGCCGCCAGCAGCAGCCTGCGCGCGGGCCGAAACACCACCGCGGGTTTCACGGCATCAGACGACGACGTTGACCAGGCGCCCGGGTACCACGACCACCTTGCGGGCGGCGCGCCCCTCGGCGTGCCGCGCGAAGGGCTCGCTGGCGAGCGCAGCCGCCTCGATCGCCTCGCGCGAGGCATCGGCGGGCACGCTGACCGACCCGCGCACCTTGCCGTTGATCTGGAGCACGAGCTCGAGGGTGTCCTGCACGAGCGCCTGCGGATCGACCTCGGGCCACGGCGCATCGAGCAGGTCGCCGTGCGCGCCGGCGTAGCCGAGCGCCACCCATAGCCCGTGGGTGACATGCGGCACCACCGGGTAGAGCACCCGGATGAGGACCGAAAGGCATTCGCGCAGCACCGCGGCGCCTGCGGCATCGGCGGTCAGCTTCGCGCCCTCGAGGGCGTTGAGCATCTTCATCGCGGCCGAGACCACGGTGTTGTACTGCAGGCGCTGGTAGTCGTAGTCGGCCTGCCGCAGCACGGTGTGGATCTCGCGTCGCAGCGTGCGCGCCGCGGGGTCGAGCGTGGCCGGCACCGCGGCCGGTGCCTGTGCGATGGCGCCCGCGTGGGCCTGTGCGAACGCCCAGAGCCGGCGCAGGAATCGGTGCGCGCCCTCGACCCCGGCGTCGGACCATTCGAGGGTCTGCTCCGGGGGGCTGGCGAACATCACGAACAGCCGCGCGGTGTCCGCGCCGTGGTGGTCGATCAGCGCCTGCGGGTCGACGCCGTTGTTCTTGCTCTTGGACATCGTGCCCACACCGCCGTAGTCGACCGCGCTGCCGTCGGACTTCAGGCGCGCACCGGTGATGCGGCCGGTCTCGTCGTGGACGTTGTCGACTTCCTCGGGCCAGAAGTACTCGATCGCGCCGCGCTCGGTCTTGCGCGAGTAGATGTGGTTGAGCACCATGCCCTGACACAGCAGGCGGGTGAAGGGCTCGTCGAAGGTGACCAGGCCGCGCGCCGGGTCGCCCGGCACCTGGCCGGTGATGTCGCGCATCACCTTGGTCCAGAAGCGCGCATAGAGCAGGTGCAGCACCGCGTGCTCGATGCCGCCGATGTACTGGTCCATCGGCATCCAGTAGTCGGTGCGCGCGTCGACCATCGCGGTGTCGTTGTCGGGCGAGCAGTAGCGCATGTAGTACCAGGCCGAGTCGATGAAGGTGTCCATCGTGTCGGTCTCGCGGCGCGCCGGCTTGCCGCAGGACGGGCAGCGGCAGGCGAGGAAGGACTCGCACTTCGCCAGCGGGTTGCCGCTGCCGTCGGGCACGAGGTCTTCCGGCAGGCGTACCGGGAGGTCGGCCAGCGGCACCGGCACCGCGCCGCAGTCGTCGCAGTGGATGATCGGGATCGGCGTGCCCCAGTAGCGCTGGCGCGAGATGCCCCAGTCGCGCAGGCGCCACTGGGTCTTCTTTTCGCCCAGCCCGCGCGCGGCGAGGTCGGCGGCGATCGCGTCGACGGCCGCGGCGTGGCCAAGACCGTCGTAGGGGCCGGAATTCATGCAGCGTCCGGTGGCCTTGTCCTCGTACCACGACGCCCAGTCGGTGGCCGAGAAGGGCTGGCCGCCGACGTCGATGACCTGGCGGATCGGCAGGTCATAGCGACGCGCGAAGGCGAAGTCGCGCTCGTCGTGCGCGGGCACCCCCATCACGGCGCCGTCGCCGTAGCTCATCAGCACGTAGTTGCCGACCCAGACCGGCACCGGCTCGCCGGTGAGCGGGTGCGACACCACGAGGCCGGTGGGCACGCCCTTCTTCTCCATGGTGGCCATGTCGGCCTCCATGACGGAGCCACGGCGCGCTTCGGCGACGAAGGCGGCCACCGAGGCATCGCGGGCGGCGGCGATCTCGGCGAGCGGATGCTCGGGCGCCACCGCGACGAAGGTGACGCCCATGATGGTGTCGGCGCGGGTCGTGAAGACGTGCAGGCGGCCGTCACCCGCGAGGGCGCCGGCGTCATCGCGGATGCTGTGGGGGAAGGCGAAGCGCACGCCGGTGGATCGGCCGATCCAGTTCGACTGCATGGTGCGCACGCGGTCGGGCCAGCCGTCGAGGTGGTTCTCGACCTGCTCGAGCAGTTCGGCCGCGTAGTCGGTGATCTTCAGGTAGTAGCCGGGGATCTCGCGCTTCTCGACCAGCGCGCCGGTGCGCCAGCCGCGGCCGTCGATGACCTGCTCGTTGGCGAGCACCGTCTGGTCGATCGGGTCCCAGTTGACGACCTGGGTCTTGCGGTAGGCGATGCCGCGCTCGAGCATCTGCAGGAACAGCCACTGGTTCCACTTGTAGTACGACGGGTCGCAGGCGGCGATCTCGCGGCTCCAGTCGATCGCGAGCCCCATCGCCTGCATCTGCTTCTTCATGTAGGCGATGTTCTCGTAGGTCCACTTCGCGGGCGCCACGCCGTTCTTCATCGCGGCGTTCTCGGCCGGCAAGCCGAAGGCGTCCCAGCCCATCGGCATCAGCACGTTGTAGCCCTGCATGCGCAGGTGCCGGTACATGACGTCGTTGATGGTGTAGTTGCGCACATGCCCCATGTGCAGCTTGCCGCTGGGGTAGGGCAGCATCGAGCACGCGTAGTACTTGCCTTTCGGGAAGCGCGGATCGTTCTCGCGGGCGCGGTAGGCGTCGATCGCGGCCCAGTGCGCCTGGGCGGCGCGCTCGACCTCGCCGGGGAGGTAGCGTTCTTGCATGGGTGGGATGCCTGGCACGGGTTCGGGCTAACCGGCCATTATAGGACGCTGCCAGCCGGGTGCTGCGCGCGGCGCTGCTGCGCCCGCAGCGAGGCGCGGAAGGCGAGCATGCCGCCGACCACGAAGGCGGCGGCCACCGCCGGCAGCGACCACGGCCCCACGTGCAGCCAGGCTTGCGCGGCCGCGGCGGCGCCCAGCGACATGCCGATGTAGAGCGCCGACGCGTTCATGGCCAGCAGCAGGTTGCGCGCGGCTGGCGCGAGCTCGATGAGACGCTTCTGCTGCGGTGCGTAGAAGGTCATGCCGATCATGGACCAGATCGCGAACGCGGTCATGCCGACCGCCGGATGAGCGGGCAGCAGCAGCACGACGAGAAAGGCCGCGAGCAGGCAGCCGGTGGACAGCATCAGGGTGCGCTCGCTGCCCAGCCGGTCGCCCAGACGGCCGACCGCGAGATTGCCCAGCACGCTGCATCCGCCCGCGATCAGGAAGGCGAGCGGCAGCAGGCGCGCCGGCACGCCGAAGCGCTCCTGCAGGAAGGGCGCCACCAGCGCGTAGAGGGAGAAGATCGCCGCCATCTGGCAAAGCGCCATGGTGATCGCCCAGGCCGCGGCGCGGTCGCGCAGCACCTGGCCGAAGCTGGCAAGCGACACCGCTGGCGCCGGCCGACGATCTTGCACCAGCAGCGCCACCAGCACGGCGATGCCGGTGCAGGCGAGCGCCAGGCCCGCGAAGGCCCAGCGCCAGCCCGCCAGTGCGCCGATCCAGGTGGCCAGCGGCAGCCCGAGAACCGTGGCGAAGGTCATGCCGCTGAAGACCACCGCGAGCGCATGGCCCTGGCGTTCGGCAGGCACCAGCCCGGCGCCCAGCGACGAGGCCACCGGCCCGACCGCGGCCGACCCGAGCGCAAGCAGGACCCGCGCCGCGGCAAGGCTCGGGTAGGTGGTGGCCAGCGCCGTCCACAGACCGGCTGCGCCCATGGTCAGCAGCCCCGCGATCAGTACGGTGCGTCGCGGCAGGCGTCCGGCGGCTATCTGGAGCAGCGGCGCGACCACCGCGAAGGTGAGCGCGAACAGGGTGACCACGGCGGCGATCGCCGGCTTCGACACGTCGAAGGCAGCCGACACCTCGTTGATCAGGCCGACCAGCGCGATCGCCGAGGTGCCCATCGCGAAGTAGGCGAGGCTCAGCGACCAGAGTGCGAGGGTAGGGTGGCGGGTGCTGTCCAAGGGAGGAAGCGACGCGCCTGCGCGCGGGATCAATGCCCGGGCGTGCCGCTGCGGGCATGGTAGCGGAACTCCCGCCCGCGACCGCGCCCGCCGATGCCAGCCAAGCCCTGCCCGCCGCCGCCCTCCGAGGAGCCGGCGGCCGCCGCGATCGTCGTCGGCCGCTTCCAGCCCTTCCATCTCGGCCATCTCTCGCTGCTAGAGCGGGCGCTGCGCAGTGCGCCGCGGGTGGTGGTGGTGCTTGGCTCGGCCTGGCTTGCGCGAAGCCCGCGGCATCCGTTCTCGTGGCGCGAGCGCGCGGCGATGATCGCTGCGGCGGCGGGCGAGCAGGCCGCCAGGCTGTCCTTCGTGCCGGTGCGCGATGCGGCCAGCGAGTCGCGGTGGCGCTCGGCGGTGCTGCGCGCGGTGCGCGGGCAGGTGGGGACGGCGCTGCCGGTCCGCCAGTTCGCCGGCGCGCCGTCGCCGCGCCTCGATCGCCCGAGCGCGCTGCCGGGCTGGGAGTTCGAGCTCGTGCCGCGACGAGCCGGGGTGGGTTCCGGCGCGCTGCGCCGGGCGCTGTTCGCCGCCCCCACGAGCGCTGCCGGCCTGGCCGTGCTGCGCGAGCATCTGCCCGCGCCGGTGCTCGCCTACCTGCATGCCTGGGTCGAGCTGCCGTGGCTGCGGGCCCTGGTTGCCGACTGGCAGGCGCTGCGTGTCGAGGGCGAGCGCTGGGCCGGGGCGCCGCGGCTGCCGGTGAGGGTCAGCGCCGATGCGGTGGTGCGTTCGGGCGACCGCGTCCTGCTGGCTCGCCGCAGCGCGCCGCCAGGCGAGGGTCTGTGGGCCCTGCCGGGCGATGAGCCCCGTTGCCACGAGCGGCTCGCGCAGGCGGCGATGCGCGCGCTGCGCGAGCAGACAGGCATCGGCGTGCTGCCGATCAGCCTCGAGGACGCCCTGCGCGAGGCGGTGGTGTTCGATGATCCGCGGCGGGCATGGTCGGGACGCGCGATCGCGCATGCCCACCGTTTCGAGCTCGGCGAGCACGAGCCCGGCCTGCGCGGTGGCGACCCTGCGCCAGCGGCGTGGGTCCCGCTGGCCGAGCTGCGCGGCGACGGCGGCACGCTGGTCGATGACCACCATGCGATCCTGGACCATTTTTTCGAGCTCGGCGATCTGCTCGAAGGCCCGCCGGATGACCGGCCCTGAACCCGGCGGTTAAGCTTCGCGGGCCGCCGTGCGGCATACCCGGTCAGCCGCCAAGCCGGCGGGCCGCCCCCCAGCCTCATCCGCGAGAGCGCCATGCTGTTCTACGATTCCATCGGCCCCAACCCGCGCGTCGTGCGCATGTTCGCCGCCGAGCGCGGTGTCACCCTGCCCAGCACGAAGGTCGACCTGCGCGGTGGCGAGAACCGGCGCGAGCCCTTCCTTGCCAAGAACCCGTCGGGCCAGCTGCCCGCCCTCGAGCTCGACAACGGCATGGTGCTCGCCGAGATCACCGCGATCTGCGAATACCTCGACGAGATCGGCCCGGCCGGCATGACGCTGATCGGCAGCACGCCCGAGCAGCGTGCCGAGACCCGGATGTGGGTGCGCCGCATCGACCTGAACATCCTCGAGCCGCTGGCCAACGGCTTTCGCTTCGCCGAGGGCATCAAGCTGTTCGAGTCGCGCATCCGCTGCATTCCGCAGGCCGCACCCGACCTGAAGCTGCTGGCCCAGGAGAAGCTGCGCTGGCTCGACGGCCTGATCGCCGGCCGCCAGTTCGTCTGTGGTGACCGGCTGACGCTGGCCGACATCCTGCTGTTCGTGTTCCTCGATTTCGGCAAGACCGTCGGCCAGCCGCTGGACCCCGCCAACACCCACGTTGCCGCGCTGTGCGAGCGCATGAAGGCGCGCCCGAGCGCCGCGGCCTGATCGTGACGCGGGCCGGTGGCGAGGGCGGCGCGATACCGCCGCCGTTGATGGCGAGCGCAGCGGCGTCGTCCGGTGGCGTCGGTCCGATCGACCGTGCGCTGCGCGAACGCGCCGCCCGCGTCATTCCGGGGGGCCTCTGGGGGCACCAGCGTGCCGCCTCGCTGCCCGAGGGCTACCCGCAGTTCTTCCGCGGCGGCGAGGGCTGCCGGGTCGAGGACGTGGACGGGCGGCGCTACGTCGACCTGATGTGCAGCTGGGGGCCGATCGTGCTCGGCCACCGCCATCCGGCCGTCGAGGCGGCTGCGCAGGCGCAGCGCGAACTCGGCGACTGTCTCGACGGGCCGGGTCCGGTGCTGGTCGACCTTGCCGAGACGCTCACAGGGATGGTGAGCCACGCCGACTGGGCGATGTTCCAGAAGAACGGCACCGACGCCACCACGGCCTGCGTGATGATCGCGCGCGCAGCCACCGGACGGCGCAAGGTGCTGGTGGCGCGCGGCTCCTACCACGGCTCGGCGCCATGGTGCACGCCGGTGCCTGCGGGCACGACCGAGGCCGACCGCCTGCACCTGATCGCCTTCGACTACAACGACCCGGACAGCCTGGCCGCCGCGGTGGCGCAGGCGGGCGACGATCTGGCCGCGATCATCGTCACGGCCCTGCGCCACGACCTCGCCCGCGACCAGGAGCTCGCGACGGCCGCCTTCGCGCAGGCCGCGCGCGCGCTCAGCGCCGAACGCGGTGCGGTGCTGATCGTCGACGACGTGCGCGCCGGCTTCCGCCTCGATCTGCGCGGCAGCTGGGCGCCGCTGGGCATCGAGCCCGACCTCTCGGCCTTCAGCAAGGCGATCGCCAACGGCCATGCGCTGGCCGCCGTGACCGGCCGCGACTGGCTGCGCGAGGCCGCCTCGCGGGTCTTCGTGACCGGCTCGTTCTGGTGCTCGGCGGTGTCGATGGCCGCCGCGCTCGCCACGCTGCGCGAGCTGCGCCGCGTCGATGCGCCGGCGGTGATGGCCCGCGCCGGGCAGCGGCTGCGCGACGGTCTCGCGGTACAGGCCCGGCAGGCTGGCGTGGGGCTGCGCCAGTCGGGCCCGCCGCAGATGCCGCTGCTGCTGTTCGACGCCGACGTCGAGCAGAGGCTGG
>JBIIHU010000180.1:0-8069 GCA_044235405.1 Burkholderiaceae bacterium | reverse complement strand
CCATGACCTTGTCCCAGCCGATCTCGGGGAAGCTCTCGATCGGCGCGCCCCAGGCGACCCCCGCGTTGTTGACGAGGATGTCGAGGCGTTCCTCGCGCTCGGCGAGCGCCTTCGCGAGCTGGTACACGCCCTCGATGCGCGACAGATCAGCCGGCAGCGCGATGCACTGCCCGCCGAAGGACTGCATCAGGCGCTGCGCGGTCGCCTCGCAGGCGTCGGCCTTGCGCGACGAGATGTAGACCTTCGCGCCGGCCGCGAGGAAACCGGCGGCGATCATCTCGCCGATGCCGCGCGAGCCGCCGGTGACCAGCGCAACCTTGCCGCGGATCGAGAAAAGGTCGTCGAAGGGCGCGTTCATCTCGCCCGCCTCAGTTGCGCCAGACCATCGCGGAGGTGGTGTCCTCCTCGGAGGCCTCGAGGCGACGAACCTCGTTGCGGCCGACCACCAGGTGATGCACCTCGTCCGGCCCATCGGCCAGACGCAGCGTGCGCTGCCCGGTGTACATGCCGGCCAGCGGCGTCCACTGCGATACGCCGGTGGCGCCGTGCATCTGGATCGCCTGATCGATGATCTTGCACACCTTCTCGGGCACCATGGCCTTGACCATGTGCACCCAGATGCGGGCCTCGCGGTTGCCGAGCACATCCATCGCCTTGGCGGCCTTCAGCACCATCAGGCGCATCGCTTCGATCTCGATGCGGGCGCGCGAGATGATCTCGATATTGCCGCCCAGCCAGACGATCTTCTTGCCGAAGGCTTCGCGCGTCAGACCGCGCTTGAGCATCAGGTCGAGCGCCTTCTCGGCCTGGCCGATCGAGCGCATGCAGTGGTGAATACGGCCCGGTCCGAGGCGCACCTGCGAGATCTCGAAGCCGCGACCTTCGCCCAGCAGCATGTTCTCCTTGGGCACGCGCACGTTGTCGAAGCGGATGTGCATGTGGCCATGCGGCGCATCGTCGTCGCCGAAGACGCACATCGGGCCGAGGATCTTGACTCCCGGGGTGTCGATGGGCACCAGAATCTGCGACTGCTGCTTGTGCGGCGGCGCGTCGGGGCTGGTCTTGACCATCGTGATCATGATCTTGCAGCGCGGGTCGCCGGCGCCCGAGATGTAGTACTTCTCGCCGTTCAGCACCCACTCGTCGCCCTCGAGCACCGCGCGCATGCCGACGTTCTTGGCATCCGACGAGGCGCGATCGGGTTCGGTCATCGCGTAGGCCGAGCGGATCTCGCCCGACAGCAGCGGCTTGAGCCATCGCTCCTTCTGCTCGGGCGTGCCCACGCGCTCGAGCACCTCCATGTTGCCGGTATCCGGGGCCGAGCAGTTCAGGCACTGCGAGGCCAGCGGATTCTTGCCGAGTTCGGCCGCGATGTATGCGTAGTCGAGGTTGCTCAGGCCCTCGCCGGTCTCGGCGTTGGGCAGGAAGAAGTTCCACAGACCCTGGCGCTTGGCTTCGTTCTTGGCTTCCTCGAGCATCTCGAGCTGGCCGGGCACGTAGCTCCAGCGGTCGGCGCGACCTTCGCCCAGGGCGAAGAACTTCTCGGACATGGGGTCGACGACCTCGGCGACGAAGCGCTTGACCTGCTCGAGCAGCGGCATCGACTTCTCGCTCATGCGCAGGTCGTGCAGGTCGTCCTGCGGGTTGGAGCCGAAGCCGGTCGCGGGCGTGGTGCCCGCCTTGGCCGTGCTGGTTGTCATCGGGTGATCTCCTTCGTGGGCTTCCGGGGGAAGCAGGGGGGTGTTGCGGCAGGCGCGGGATCGCGCCCCCCGGGGGGGTCGGCCCGCGCACGCCAACATGACATTGTCAGGCGGCGAGCCCCTGAGCGCGAGCGGCCTCCAGGCGCAGGCGTTCCGGGGATCCCAGCATCTGCCGATTGAAGCCGATCCGCTTGAACCAGTAATGGAGCCCGAGCAGGTCGGTGAAACCCATGCCGCCATGGACCTCGGTGGCGCTCTTGGCCACCTGGCGGCCGACCTCGTCGAGGTGGGCCTTCAGCAGGCAGATCTCGACGCGGGCCTGGTCGAGGCTTTCGCCGAGGGTGTGAGCGGCGTACCAGACGAAGGCGCGAGACGGTTCGAGCTGCGCCGCCATGTCGGCGCACAGGTGCTTGACCGCCTGGAAGGAGCCGATGACACGACCGAACTGCTCGCGCTGCTTCGCGTAGGCGACCGCCTGCTCGAGCATCGCCTGCGCGGCGCCCAGCGTGTCGGCGGCGAGCATCAGGCGGCCGACGTCGAGCACCAGCGCCACCGCCGCCGGCCCGGAACCCGGTAGCGCTTCGGCCGGCGTGCGGTCGAACAGGAGCTCACCGATCGGGCGGGTGCGGTCGACGGTCTCGAGCGCGCGGCTCGTCAGCCCCGGCGCGTCGGCGGCGACCAGATGCATGCCGCCCTCGCGATCGGCCACCAGCCAGGCGTCGGCCTGCCAGTCGAGCACGTGCAGCGCCCGCCCGCTCAGACGCCCGTCGGTGGCCGTGACGCCGGCGCCGGCCCGCGCGCCCGCGGCTTCCGAGAACGCGGCGCCCACCACCTGCCGGCCCGCGGCGATCGCCGGCAGCCACTGCGCCTGCTGGCCGGGGCTGCCGGCGCGCAGCAGTGCCGTGGGCACCATCGCGGCGCTGGCCGCGAAGGGCGCGGGCGTCACATGCCGTCCGAGCATCTCGGCGAGCAGGCAGGCATCGAGCGGCGCCAGCCCCACGCCACCGTGCGATTCGGGGATCAGCGCTCCGAAGACCCCGAGTTCGGCCAGCCCGGCGACCAGATCGGACGCGCGACCATCGCCGGCATCGGCACAGCGGCGCACCCGCGCAAGCGGGGCGTGCGCCGCGAGCCACTGCCCGACGCTGTCCTGCAGCAGCACCTGTTCGGAAGAAAGCCCGAATTCCATCACTGCGCTCCCGTCTGCGGCTCGCGCGGCAGGCCCAGCCCGCGCTCGCTGATGATGTTCTTCTGGATCTGGTTGGTGCCCCCGCCGATGATCAGGCCGAGGTAATACATGTAGGCGTACTGCCAGCTGCCCGCGTCGCGCAGGTAGGGGTGGCTGCCGTAGGCCAGGCCGCCCTCGCCCATCGCATCGATGGCGAGCGCCTCGAGCTCGTGGCGCAGCTCGGTGCCCTGCAGCTTGACGATCATGCGGGCGAGCGTCGCGTCCTGGCCGGGGTTGATCTTGCTCGACAGCACGCGCAGGTCGTTGCAGCGCATCGCCATCACCCGCGCCTGGATGCGCATCAGCCGGTCGAGGAAGGCCGGCTGCTCGATCAGCCGCGTGCCGTCGACGGTCTCGGCCTTCATGATCTCGATCAGCGCGTTCAGCCGGGCCTGGGTGATGTTGGGGTCGGCGAGCGAATCGCGCTCGTTCTTCAGGATCACGTTGGCGACCATCCAGCCGTCGCCGCGCCGCCCGACGATCTGGTCCTTCGGCACGCGTACGTCGGTGAAGAAGACCTCGTTGAAGTTGCGATTCATCGTCATGTCGACCAGCGGGCGGATCTCGATGCCCGGGGTGTCCATGCGAAACAGCAGGAAGCTGATGCCGCGGTGCTTCGGGGCCTCGGGCTCGGTGCGCACCAGGCAGAAGATCCAGTGGGCGAGGTGGGCGGTGCTGGTCCAGATCTTCTGGCCGTTGACGACCCAGTGGTCGCCATCGAGCACCGCCGAGGTGCGCAGGCTGGCCAGGTCGCTGCCGGCGCCGGGTTCCGAGTAGCCCTGGCACCAGATCATCTCCCCCGACAGCGTGGGCGGGATGAAGCGGCGCTTCTGTTCCTCGGTGCCGAGCTCGAGCAGCGTGGGTACGAGCATCGAGATGCCCTGCCCGCCAAGGCCCGGGCTGACGCGGGCCTCCGAGAAGGCCTCGGCGATGATGCGCGCCTCGAGAATGTCGGGAGCGCGGCCGGCGCCACCGTACTCGCGCGGGATGGTGCGGGCGGTGTAACCATGCTCGATCAGCAGGCGCTGCCAGGCGCGCGCCCGGTCGTCGCGCGGTCCGCCGGCGGGCGGGGCGAGGTGGCGGTGCGCGTCAAGGAAGGCGCGCACCTCGTCACGAAAGGCCTCGTACTTCGGGCCGTAGCTCAGGTCCATCGCGGCAAGCTCCTTCGTCGGTGCGGAAGGTCGGGGCGTAAGGTCGGGCGCGGGATCGGTCGGTCAGACAGCGTGCGGCGGCGCGGGGCTGTCCGTTCAGCCCGACACCGGGCCGAGCAGCAGGTCGGCAAGGCGCCGGCGGTGGTGGGCCGCATCGCCGAAGGCGGCCTGCAGCCAGAGCGCGCGCCGCAGGTAGAGCTGCGCGTCGCACTCCCAGGTGAAGCCGAAGCCGCCGTGGAACTGCACCGCGCGGTCGCCGGCGAACACGAAGCTGTCGCCGGCCTCGACCTTGGCCATGCGCAGCGCGATCTCGGCGTCCTCGCCGGCGGCGAGCAGGCTGGCCGCATGGCGCATATGGGAGCGCGCCCGCTCGAGCCCGACCAGCATCTCGGCGCAGGCGTGCTTCAGCGACTGGTAGCTGCCGATCTTGCGGCCGAACGCGGTGCGCAGGTTAAGGTAGTCGACGACCAGCGCGAGCGCGCCCGCGAGCCCGCCCGCGGCCTCGGCCGACAGCAGCAGCAGCGCCGCCCGCCGAGTCGCTTCGAGGGCGGCGCGCGCGGCATCGCCGGTGATCGCCGCCTCAGCCGGCACGACGAGGCCGTCGAGCTCGATCGCGGCGCAGCGCCGGGTCTCGTCGATCACGATCTCGGGGTGCAGGCGCGCGGCCGGCAGATCGGTCGTTGACAGCGCAACCAGCGCCGGCGCGCCTTCGAGGCTCACCGAGACCAGCACCAGATCGGCACCCGCCGCGTCGCAGACCAGCGTCTTGCGGCCGGTCAGCCGCAGCCGGCCGGCCTCGTCGGCCACCGCGGCGCAGGCCGGCGCGAGCAGGTTCCAGTCGCCCTCGTCCTCGAAGAGCGCCACCGCGCCGATCGCGCCTTGCGCGAGCCGTGGCAGCCAGGCCTGCTGCAGGGCCGGATCGCCCGCGGCGAGCAGCGCCTGGATCGCGAGCTGCGAGCTGATGAAGGGCGTGGCCATCAGGTGGCGGCCCATCGGCTCGGCAAGCGTGGCGAGCTCGGCCAGCCCCAGCCCGCTGCCGCCGAGCGCCTCGGGCACCGCGAGGCCGCACCAGCCGAGTTCGGTCATCTGCCGCCACACCGCCGGGTCGTGGCCGGGCTGCACGCCCAGGCGCGCGCGCACCGCGCTGATGGGGGAATGTTCGCGACAGAAGGCCTCGGCGGTGTCGAGCAGCATCGCCTGCTCGTCGGAGAAGTCGATGCGATTGGCCAACGGCAGGGCAGGCCGCGCGCCGGGGGCCGGGGCGAGGGAATGCGTCATGGCGTCGGCTCCTGGCGAGGATGGCTCACGGCGTCGGTTCCGGGTAGCGCGTCGGTCACGGGTTCAGTCCTTGGGCAGGCCGAGCACGCGCTCGCCGACGATGTTGGCCTGGATCTGGCTGGTGCCGCCGCCGATGGTGGACGCGAAGGCGTTGAAGTAGGCGCGCTGCCACTGGCCGCCGGCCACCGCCCGCGCATCGCCCACCCAGCGCGCGGCATTGGCGCCCTGCAGCGACAGCGCGAACTGGAACAGCCGCCGCCGGTGCTCGGAGGCCCGCAGCTTGTTCGACAGCGGGATGGCTTCCGGACGCTCGGCGCACAGCGCGGGAATCCTGGCGCGCGCGGTGCACAGGCGGTCGCCCTGGTCCTCGATCAGGAAGCGCACGAGCTGGTCGCGCACGAAGGGATCGTCGAGCGCGGGCCGGCCGTCGCGCCGCAGCCGCGACGCGATGTCGACCACATCGGCCGCGCCGAGCGACATCCGCGACAGGCCGCCTGCCTGCCCGCCGGTCGCGCCGCGCTCGAAGGTCAGGGTCATCATCGCCATCTTCCAGCCCTCGCCCTCGCGGCCCATCAGGCCCTCGGCGGGAATGCGCGCGTCGCGGAAGAAGGTCTGGTTGAAGCCGTACTCGCCGGTGAGCTTGCGGATCGGGCGGGTCTCCACGCCCGGCGCGTGCATCGGCGCGAGAAAGAACGAGAGCCCGGCGAAGCGCTCCGACTGCGGGTCGGTGCGCGCGAGCAGGATCATGTGCTTCGCGTAGCTGCCCAGCGTGGTCCAGATCTTGGACCCGTTGACGATGTAATGGTCACCATCACGCACCGCACGGGTACGGGTCGCGGCGAGGTCCGATCCGTTGTCGGGCTCGGAGAAGCCCTGGCACCAGATGTCCTCGGCGCTGAGGATGTTGCGGATGTAGCGCTGCTTCTGGGCTTCGGTGCCGACCGCGAGGATCAGCGGCCCGGCCCAGTTCAGGCCGATGGTGTTCGGCATGAAGGGCACCTTCTGGCGCGCCATCTCGGCATTGACCACATCCTGCCAGGCCTGTGGCCTGCCGCCCCCGCCATACTCGCGCGGCCAGGCCATGCCCAGATAGCCCGCCTCGTAGACCTTGCGCTGCCAGTCGCGCAGGTAGGCGAACTGCTCGTCGGTCCCGACCTCGAGGAAGGACTCGGGCAGCAGGAAGCCGGGATCGGGCGGGCGGTTGGCGCGGAACCAGGCCTCGACCTCGCGGCGGAAGGCCTCGAGCTCGCCGGCGTCGGGCGCCTCGGATGCGTCGGATGCTTGCGGGAATGCGGCCACGGTGGCTCCTCCAGCCTGTCGTTCAGTCGCCCGATACCCAGTTGGGCTTGCGCTTCTCGCGGAAGGCGGCCATGCCTTCGGCGGCCTCCGGCGACATGAACATGCGCCGGCTCCAGACCGCCATCTCGGCGAAGCCCTCCTCGACCGAGAGCTGCGGCACGCGGCGCACCAGCTTCTTGCACTCGGCGATCGCGATCGGGCCGCCCAGGCGCAGCATCGCGATCTCCTCGTCGACCGCGGCGCGCAGGCTCGCGGCCGGCACCGCGCGGTGGGCCAGGCCCATCTGCACCGACTGCGCGCCACTGAAGCGCTCGCCGGTGAGGAAGAGCTTCATGCCGTGGTGGGTGCCGAGCTTGGGCAGGCAGACCACCGCGATGATCGCGGGGATCACGCCGATGCGCACCTCGGAGAAACTGTGGGGAGCGTCCTCGGCGGCGATCACGATGTCGGCCGCGCCGATCAGCCCGAGCCCACCGGCGAAGGCTGCGCCGTTGACGGCCGCGATCACCGGTTTGGGGCTGTCCATCATCCGGCGCAGCACGTCGGGCAGCGGTACCGAGCGCCCGCCACCCTCGGTGGGCGAGCCCGGCGGGTTCTTGAGGTCGGCGCCGGCGCAGAAGGCCGGCCCGCTGCCGGTGAGGACGATACAGCGCACCGCCGGATCGTCGATCGCGGCGGCGAGGTGCGCGTCGAGTTCGTTGACCAGCACCGCCGACAGCGCGTTGCGGTTCTCGGGCCGGTTCAGGGTGATCCACGCCGCGCCATCGGTGATCTCGTAGCGGGTGGCTTCGGTGCCTGCCATCGTCATTCCTTTCGTTCGTCGAGCATCACGAGCAGCGCGCCATTGCCCACCTGCTCGCCTTCGCGCACCGCGAGTTCGCGTACCGTGCCGTCGGCCGGCGCGGTGATGCGGTGCTCCATCTTCATCGCCTCCAGCACCATCAGCAGCTCGCCGCGGGCCACCGCCTGGCCGGGCACCACCGCGATCGCGAGGACCTTGCCGGGCATCGGCGCCTTCAGGCCGCCGCGGAACTCGGCCGGACCGGCCCGGGGAAAGCGCGGCAGCCGGACCAGTTCGAGATCGCCGAAGGCGCCGTGCGCGAGGCAGCGCTCGCCCACGAGATCGATCGCGACCGCATGGCGGCGACCGTCGAGTTCGAAGGCCACCGAACGCGGACCCGCCTCGAGTGGTCGCACCGAACGCTCGCGGCCGTCGACGCGCACCGCGAGGCTGCCTTCGCGGGCGGCGAGCCAGGCGAGCGCGACGATGCGCTCACCGATCTGGTAGCGGGCCTCGTCGGGCGGCATCGGCGTGTTGCGAAAGCCCGCGCGTATCGTGCGCTGCACGCGGGCTGCGCCCCGCCGGGCCTCCCGCTCGAGCAGCATCGCGCCGATCGCGGCCACCGCGAGATC
>JBIIHU010000179.1:0-8109 GCA_044235405.1 Burkholderiaceae bacterium | reverse complement strand
TCGACCTCGGCCCGATGGGACAGGCATTCGGCATCGCCGTGCGCCTCAAGGTGCACCTGCCGGGCATGGACCGCGCCCAGGCGCAGGCGCTGGTCGACGCCGCCCACCAGGTGTGCCCGTATTCGAACGCCACCCGCGGCAACATCGACGTCGGCCTGAGCCTGGCCTGAAGCCGGTCGCCCCCGTGCTCCGATTCGACGCCGAGCGGCTCGCGCGCCTCAACGACAACCCGCTCTACCGGACGCTCGGCATCCGCCTCGAGTCGGCCGGCGACGGCGACGCGGTGTCGTGGCTCGAGCCCCGCGAGGCGGTCTGCTGGCCCTCCGAGGGCCAGCCGCACGGCGGCGTGCTCTTCACGCTGCTCGACACCACGATGGCCTTCGCGGCCATGACCCGAGGCGAGGAGGGGGGTGGCTGCGCCACCGTGGACGCCAGCGTGCAGTACATCGCGCCGGCCCGCCGCGCCCCCTTCCGCTGTCGTGTCTGGACCCTGAGCGCCTCGGCGCGCACCGTCTTCGTCCGCGCCGAGATCCGCGACGTCGACGAGTCGCTCGTGGCGGCCGGGCAGGGCACTTTCCGGCTGTTCAGGCCGCGCGCCTGAGCCTTCCCCAAGCGACCAGGAAACCGACGATGCCCACGCTCAGAGTCGAACTCTTCGAAGGCCGAAGCCCCGAGCAGAAGGCCGAGCTCGCTCGCGAACTCACGCAGGCCTGCGTCCGCGCGCTCGGCAGCAAGCCGGAGTCGGTCGAGGTGCTGTTCTACGACATCGCGCGTCATGACTGGGCCACCGGTGGCGTGACATGGGCCGAGCGCGCTAAGTCCGGCGGCTGACGCGCGCGTGGTGCTCGCCGTGGGTCAGCCCGCGGCGCGCCCGAGGATCAGATCGGCGGCCTTCTCGGCGATCATCAGCGTCGGGGCATTCGTGTTGCCCGAGGTGATCGCCGGCATCACCGAGGCGTCGACCACCCGCAGGCCGGCCACCCCGCGCACCCGCAGCTGCGCATCGACGACTGCGAGCGGGTCCTCGTCGGGTCCCATCCGGCACGTGCCCACCAGGTGCGCCGTGGTGGTGCCGGTGCGCCGTGCGTAGTCGAGCAGCTCGTCGTCATCGAGTACCCCGGGGCCCGGCGCGAGTTCAGCGGCCACGTGGCGCGCCATCGGCTCGGTGGCCATGATTCGGCGCGCCATCTTCAGCGCGCGCAGCGCGATCTCGCGATCGTGTTCGTGCGCCAGGTAGTTCGGCTGGATCGCGGGCAACTGGAAGGGGTCGGGGGAGCGTGCCCGCACGAAGCCGCGGCTCAGCGGTCGAAGCTGCCAGCCGCCGCAGGTCACGCCCGGGAAGTCGTCGAGATTGCCCAGCACGCCACCCTTGTAGCTCCCCGGGGTGAACATCACGACCATGTCGGGCGAGGCGAGTGCCGGATCCGAGCGGCAGAAGGCGTGCGCGAGCGCCACGCCGAGTGCGAGGATGCTCGGTTTTCCCGCTGTCCATTTCAGTGCCTCGAGGGCGAGCCGCGGGCCCCGGGCGAGCTCGTTGAGGCTCGAGGCGTCGCGGACCCGGGCGATCACGCGCGGGCTGTAGTGGTCCTGCAGGTTCTCGCCGACGCCGGGGCTGGGATGCCGTACCGGCACCCCGATCGCGGCCAGCAGCGCCGGCGGTCCGATGCCTGAGAGCTGCAGCAGCCGCGGGCTGCCGACCGCACCAGCGCACAGGATCACCTCGGCTCGGGCCCGGACCTCGGTCGAGGCGCCGCGATCGTCGTCGCGCGTATGACGAACCCCGACCGCGCGGCCCTCCTCGAAGACCAGCCCGGTAACATGGGCCCCGGTCCGGATCGCGAGCGCGGGATGCGCACGCACCGGATCGAGCCAGGCGCGGGCCGCGCTCACGCGTCGGCCGCGCGCGATGTTGCGCTGGTAGTAGCCGGCGCCTTCCTGGCGCTCGCCGTTGGTGTCGGGGTTGGCCGGCACGCCCAGCGCGACGGCCGCGGCGATGAAGGCATCACACAGCGGGTGGCGCCAGTCGCTGTCGGTGACCGGCATGGGGCCGGTGGTGCCTCGCCAGCGGGGGTCGGCCTCGCCGATCCGCCGCTCGATTCGCCGAAACAGCGGCAGCACCTCGTCGAAGCCCCAGCCGGGGTTGCCGCGGGCTGCCCAGCCGTCATAGTCGCCCGCCTGGCCGCGCACCCAGATCATGCCGTTGACGGCGCTCGAGCCCCCAAGCACGCGACCATGGACCACCGGGATACGGCGCCCGGGCAGCGACTCGCCGCCGTCGGCCTTGTAGCGCCAGGTGAGCGTCGGATCGAGCAGCGTGCGCACGAAGCCCGCGGGCAGGTGGATGAAGGGGGATCGGTCGCCCGGCCCGGATTCGAGCAGGCACACACTGTGCCCGGCGTCGACCAGTCGTCGGGCGAGCACGCAGCCCGCCGACCCGGCGCCCACGATCACGTAGTCGAAGTGGTCCATGATGGCCCGGGAGCTTAACGGCAGGCCTGCGCCCAGCCGATCCGGAAAGTCGGCAGACCGGCTATGCTCGACCCGTCGCGTGCCGTGCATCGACACGCGCATCAGGCGCGTGCCGTGGCGCTGCGCATTTCTCCTCACGCCGTGACACCGATGAAACCATTCCGCCCGCCTGCCGAGCCCCGACATCGCCGCCGTCTGCTGCTGCGTGTCGGGCTCGGTGCCGCGGCGCTCGCGCTCGGCGGCACCGGCGCCGGCCTGCGAGCCGCGCGACCCGACGATGCGGCCGAGCCGATCGAGCTCGACTGGCACGATGTGCGCCGCGACCGGCCGGTGCCGGCGCGGCTCTACCTGCCTGCCGCGATCGACGCCGGCCCTCCGGTACCGCTGGTCCTGTTCTCGCACGGCATCGGCGGCTCGCGGCATGGATACCGATACCTTGGCGAGCACTTCGCCGCGCAGGGTTTCGCGAGCCTGCATGTGCAGCATGTCGGCAGCGATCGCAGTCTGTGGACGGCGGGCAGCCCGCTGGCCGTGGTCGCCCGGCTGCAGGCGGCCGCACAGGCCGACGAGGCCATCGCCCGGGTGCACGACCTGCGCTTTGCCCTCGACGAGGTGCTCGCCGGACCCTGGGGCCGACGCCTCGATGCGAAGCGGGTGGCCGCGGCCGGGCATTCGTATGGCGCCAATACCGCCCTGCTGGCCGCCGGGGCGAGGGTCGCGCGCGACGGCCGGGTGCTCGAGCTGCGCGAACCTCGCCTGCGCGCGGTCGTCCTGCTCTCGGCGCCGCCCTTCTACGGCGAACCGGCGCTGGCGCCGATCCTGGGCGGGGTCGCGATCCCGAGCCTTCACGTGACCACCACCGAGGACATCATCCGGATCCCCGGCTACTACAGCGCGGTCGCCGACCGGGTCGCGGTCTACGAGGCGATCGGCGGGCCGCGCAAGCTGCTGGCGGTCTTCGAGGGCGGCTCGCACGCGATCTTCACCGATCGGGCGGCACCCGGCGGCCCCTGGCTGAATGCCCGCATCAAGACCGCCACGCGCGAGCTCGCGGCTGCGTTCCTGCACGGCACGCTGGGTGGGGACGACTCGGCGCTGCGCGAATGGCCACAGCGCCATGCCGAGCATCTCGCCCGGCTCGAAGCGATCGGTCTGCCGGGCATCGTCCCGATACCGGGCTGAGCCCGGGCCCGCGGCAAGGTGCCCGACCCGACCACGGCGGAGATTGCCGACGGTGTGCCCGGCGTGCCGGGGTCGGCCGCCGAGGCGTCCGGCGGGCTGACCGCCGCGGAGGCTGCGCGTCGACTCGCGGCCGAAGGCCCTAACCTGCTGCCCGGCGGCAAGCCACGATCGCTGGCCGCGATCGCGCTCGGCGTGCTGGCCGAGCCGATGTTCCTGATGCTGCTGGTCGCCGGGAGCCTCTATCTCGCCCTTGGCGATCGGGCCGAGGCAGGCTTCCTGCTCGCCTTCGTGTTCGTCGTGATCGGCATGTCGATCCTGCAGGAGCGTCGCACCGAGCGCGCCCTCGCGTCGCTGCGCGAACTGTCTGCGCCGA
Source organism: Burkholderiaceae bacterium (assembly GCA_044235405.1). GTDB lineage: Bacteria > Pseudomonadota > Gammaproteobacteria > Burkholderiales > Burkholderiaceae_E > Quisquiliibacterium. The sequence continues at coordinate 4,085 of JBIIHU010000179.1, read as the reverse complement.
GGGCGCTCGTGATCCGCGATGGCGAGCCGCAGCGTATCGCCGGACGCGAGGTGGTGCGCGGCGATCTGCTGGTGCTGCGCGAGGGTGACCGTGTGGCCGCCGATGCGCTGCTGGTACGCGGGCGGCTGTCGGTGGACGAGTCGCTGCTGACTGGCGAGTCGGTACCCGTCGACAAGCCGGGCCCCGAGGGCGCGGGCGCCGAAGTCTTCGCGGGCACGGTGGTCACCACGGGCGACGGTCTCGCCACGGTGCGGGCGGTCGGCACCGCGACCGCGGTCGGCCGCATCGGGCAGTCGCTGGCCTCAACCCGCGAACCCGCATCGGGGCTGCAGCGCGCCTCGCGCCGGCTCGTGCGGCAACTGACGGTCGTCGGGCTCGCGCTCGCGCTTGCACTGGTCGCGCTGAATCGCTTTCGCGGCGACGAACCGCTGCTCGACAGCCTGCTCGCGGGCGTGGCGCTCGCGATGGCCGTCCTGCCCGAGGAAATTCCGGTGATCATGACCGTGTTTCTCGCGCTTGGCGCGTGGCGCATCGCCTCACGCCACGTCCTCACGCGCCGCATCGCGGCGGTCGAGGCACTCGGGGCGATCACGGTGCTCGCGGTTGACAAGACCGGTACGCTCACCCACAACCGCATGGCGGTGGTCGAGCTCGCGACCGACGAGGCGGTGCTGCGCGCGCAAGCGGAGGGCTCCGAACTGCCCGAGGCCTTCCACCGGCTGGTCGAGTTCGCGATGCTCGCGACGCCCGTCGATCCCTGGGATCCGATGGAACGCGCGATCCAGCGCTTCGGCCAGCAGCGGCTGGCGGGCACCGAGCACCTGCACGCGCCGGCCGACCCGGCGACCAGCTACGCGCTGTCGGCCGAGATCGTGGCGATGACCCGCGTCTACCCGCAGGCCGATCCATCGCGTTTCCTGCTCGCGACCAAGGGGGCGCCCGAGGCCGTGGTCGACCTCTGCCACCTCGACGAGGACGCGCGCGAGCGGGTGCACGAGCAGGTCGCGGCGATGGCGCGGCGCGGCCTGCGCGTGCTCGGGGTGGCCTGCGGCCAGTGGTCGGGGAGCTCGTGGCCCGCGAGCCAGCACGATTTCACCTACACTTTTCTCGGGCTGGTCGCCTTTGCCGATCCGCCTCGCGAGGAGGTACCCGCGGCGATCGCGCAGTGCCGCACCGCGGGGGTGCGGGTGCTGATGATGACCGGCGATCACCCCGAGACGGCGGCGGCGATCGCGCGCCAGGTCGGGCTCGGCGATCGCTCGGCGGTGCTGACCGGTGCGCAGATCGCCGAACTCGACGAGCCCTCGCTGCGCGCGCGGCTGACCGGCGTGGATGTCTGCGCGCGCCTGCGGCCCGAGCACAAGCTGCGACTGGTTCGCGCGCTGCAGTCGGCGGGCGAGGTGGTGGCGATGACCGGCGACGGCGTCAACGACGCGCCCGCGCTCAAGGCGGCCGACATCGGGATCGCGATGGGCCGCCGCGGCACCGACGTTGCCCGCGAGGCCGCGGCGCTGGTGCTGCTCGACGATCGTTTCGAGAGCCTGGTCGCGGCCTTGCGGCAGGGGCGGCGCATCCACGACAACATGAGCCGCGCCATTCGCTTCGTGTGCGCCGTGCACGTCCCGATCGTCGCGCTGGCGCTGGCCCCGCCGCTGTTCGGCGTGCCGGTGATGCTGATGCCGGTGCACATCGTGCTGCTCGAGCTGCTGATCGATCCGGCCTGCTCGGTGGTCTTCGAGGCGGAGCCCGAAGCCGACGACCTGATGAGCCGGCCGCCGCGCTCGCCCACCGACTCGCCATTCGAGCCGGGCAACATCGGGCGCGGGCTTGCCCAGGGCGCCGGCATCGCGGCGCTGCTGCTGGGGGGGCTGGCGCTGCTGCAGGCCTGGGGTCAGGAAGCCGCCGTCGTGCGGCTGGCGATCTTCGTCGCGCTCGTGCTCTGCCTGGTGCCGCTGGTGCTCATCGACCGAGACCGTCCGCGCGTCGCGTCCCGGGGCGCAGGCGCCGGCAATCCCTGGGTGCCTCGTATGCTCGGGGTGGTGGCGTTGCTGCTGGCGACCATCGCCGCGCTGCCGTGGCTGCGCGAGCTGCTGCGCTTCGCGGCGCCCGACGCCGCGGCCACGCCGCAGATCATCATCGTCGCGGGCGCCATGGTGGCGCTGGCGGCGGCCTGGCTGCGGCTGCTTCGGCGGCTCGGGTAGCAGAGCCCCGGGCCCGGCAGCCTCCGTTCAGGTGGCGGCCGCCGGCAGCGCGGCAGCGATCGAGCGCGCGCCCGGCTCCTGCCGTTGCGCCTGCTCGAGCAGCCGGGTGATCAGCGCCGGCACCGCCGCGGCCGGCACCGGGTCGGCGAAGTGGTTGCCCTGCAGCTCGGTGCACTGCAGCCGGCGGCAGGCGCGGGCCTGCGCGGCGGTCTCGACGCCCTCGGCGACCACCGCGATACCCAGCGCGCGCGCGATGTCGACGAGCGCGTTGGCAATCACCTGGTCGCGGCCGCCGGCGGCGACGTCAGCGATGACGCTGCGGTCGACCTTCAGGAAGTCCACATCGAGCACCCGCAGCAGCTGCAGCGACGATTGGCCCGCGCCGAAGTCGTCGATCGCGATCCGCACGCCAAGCTGCTTGAGGCTGTTGACGATCCGCCGCATCGCGTCGCCGTCGGCCACCAGCATCGATTCGATGATCTCGACCTCGAGCAGCGCCGGCGGCACGCCGGTCTGCTGCAGCACGCGGCCGACCGATTCGACGAAGCTGTCGCGGCGCAGCTGCGCCGAGGCGATGTTGACCGACATCCGCAGCGCCGGCGCGCCCTCGCGCAGCCATTGGCCGAGCTGCGTGCAGGCCTGGCGCAGCACCCACTCGCCGACCAGCGCGATCTGCCCGCTCTCCTCGAGCACCCGCAGGAACTGCTCCGGCAGCAGCTGCCCGCGGGTCGGGCTGTTCCAGCGCAGCAGCGCCTCGATGGCTACCGGCCTGCGGGTCACCGCATCCAGCCGCGGCTGGTAGAGCAGCTCGAACTCACCCTGCTGGAAGCCGCGCTTCAGCTCGGCCTCCAGGCGCATGCGCTCCAGCGCGCGCGCGTTCATCGACGCCTGATAGAAGGCATGGGTTCCCCGGCCCTGGGCCTTGGCGCTGTACATCGCGGCATCGGCATGCCGCACCAGGGTCTCGGCGTCGGCGCCATCATCGGGGAAGATCGCGATCCCGATCGAGGCGCCCACGCTCAATTCGTGGCCGTCGATCTGAACCGGGCGGCCGAGCATGTTCTGGATGCGTTTGGCGATCACCGCGGCATCCTCGGGCGCGGTGATCCACGGCAGGATGATCGTGAACTCGTCGCCGCCCATCCGGAACAGCACGTCGTTGTCGCGCAGCGTCGAGCCGATGCGTGCCGCCGCCTGGCGCAGCAGCTGGTCGCCGGCCTCGTGGCCCAGCGTGTCGTTGACGAACTTGAAGCGGTCGAGGTCGATGAACATCAGCGCGCCCGGGTGGCCGGTGCGCGTCGTGAGGGCGATCGATTCGGCGATTCGCTCGTGGAAGTAGGCGCGATTCGGCAGTCCCGTCAGCGGGTCGTGGAAGGCCTCGTGGCGCACCCGTGCTTCGCGTTCCTCGCGCTCCCTGACCTGCAGTTCGATCGTGCGCTCGGCGCGCTTCACGATGGCCGACAGGAAGACGTAAAGCAGCGCGAGCAGCCCGACGACGATGCCGCCGATCCGCCACTGCGCATCGCGCTGCTGCTGCAGCATCGCGGTCACATCCGAATAGACCTCGAAGACGCCCTCGACCGGCGCATCGGCGCTTGCGCGCGCCGGGATGTAGGTCGCGATCAGGCTGCGATTGTTGATCACCCCCTCGAAGGCATCGAAGCGATCGCGGTGCGTGATCTGGCTGCTGACCTGGCCGGCGCGCGCCGCCACGAAGCCCAGGTTGTCGGCCTTGCGCTCGCCGATCTGTTTCTCATCGGTCGAGAAGACCGTCAGCCCGTCGAGGTCGTAGATCTTGACCTTGGCGACGTCCAGTTCGGTCATCGCGGCCACGACCTCCGCGCGCAGCTCGCGCATCTGCGGCGCGGCGATCAGTTCGTCGCG
>JBIIHU010000018.1:0-25277 GCA_044235405.1 Burkholderiaceae bacterium | reverse complement strand
CTCGAGCATGTAGGCGGCCTGGCGGCTGTACTGCTCGATCATGCGGTTGCCGATGAAGCCGTCGCACACGCCGGAGACCACGCCAAGCTTGCCGATCTTCTTCGACAGCGCCATGGTGGTGGCGAGCACGTCCTTCGCGGTCTTGGCGCCGCGCACGATCTCGAGCAGGCGCATCACGTTGGCCGGGCTGAAGAAGTGCGTGCCGATGACGTCCTGGGGGCGTGCCGTAAAGCTCGCGATCCGGTCGACGTCGAGGGTGGAGGTGTTGGTGGCGAGGATGGCGCCCGGTTTCATCACCGCGTCGAGCTGGCGGAACACCGCTTCCTTGACGGGCATGTCCTCGAACACCGCCTCGATCACGATGTCGGCGTCGGCGATGTCCTGGTAGCTCAGCGTGGGCGTGATCAGGCCCATCCGCTTCTCGACGTCCTCAGGCTTGATGCGGCCCTTGCGGGCGGTGTTCTCGTAGTTGCGGCGAATGGTGGCGATGCCGCGCTCGAGCGGCTCCTGCTTGACCTCGAGCAGGCGCACCGGGATGCCGGCGTTGGCGAAGTTCATCGCGATGCCCCCGCCCATCGTGCCCGCGCCGATCACGGCGGCGCTGCGGATCGGGCGCAGCGGCGTGTCCTCGGGGACATCAGGGATCTTGGAGGCGGCGCGTTCGCCGAAGAAGATGTGGCGCAGGGCCTTCGATTCCGGCGTGTCCACGAGTTCCGCGAAGGCGCGGCGCTCGAACTTAAGGCCCTCGTCGAAGGGCAGGCTGGCGGCCGCGGCGACCGCCTCGGCGCACTTGCGCGGGGCGGGGTAGCGCGGCGCAACGGTGCCGATCGTGGCGAGCGCGAACTGCACATAAGGCTGGGCGTTCGGGTAGTCGACCGCAAGGTCACGCACCCGCGGCAGGCCCCGCTTGCCGTCGACGGCAGCGCGCGCGAAGGCGATCGCGCCGGCGAGCAGGTCGCCCTCGACGATCTGGTCGAAGAGGCGCGTGCCCTTGAATTTCTCGGAGGCGATCGCCTGGCCCGAGACGATCATGTTCATCGCCATCTCGAAGGGCACGACCCGCGGCAGGCGCTGGGTGCCGCCCGCGCCGGGCAGCAGGCCGAGCTTGACCTCCGGGAGCGCGATCTGCGCGCCGGGGGCAGCGACCCTGAAGTGGCAGGCGAGCGCGAGCTCGAGGCCGCCGCCCATGGCGACCGAGTGGATGGCCGCGACCACCGGCTTGGTGGCGGTCTCGATCATCGTGATGATGGTGCCGAGGTTGGGTTCGGCGAAGGTCTTCGGGGTGTTGAATTCGCGGATGTCGGCGCCGCCCGAGAAGGCCTTGCCGCCGCCGGTCAGCACGACGGCGCGCACCGCCGCGTCGGCCATCGCGCGCTCGAGCCCGTCGACGATGCCACGGCGCAGCTCGAGTCCCAGGCCATTGACCGGGGGATTGTTCATGGTGATGACGGCGACATCGCCATCGACGCGGTAGGAAGCCTGGCTCACGGTGTCTCCATGCGTGGTTTGCGGGCCGGAACGCTCGTCCGGCTGCGCGATGATGCCAGAGGCGCGCGGGCGGGACTTGCCGCGGGCGCGCCGCTTGCGGCTGCTCAGGCCGTGGGTAACCCTCAGGCCGTGGGCAACCGGTAGTCGCGGAATTGCTCGCGCAATTTCGTCTTGAGGATCTTGCCGGTCGCCCCGAGCGGGATCGCCTCGACGAACTGCACGTCGTCGGGCGTCCACCACTTCGCGATCTTGCCCTCGTAGAAGGCGAGCAGTTCCTCCTTCGTGACCTCCGCGCCGGGCTTGCGCGCGACGATCAGCAGCGGGCGCTCGTCCCACTTGGGGTGGGCCACGCCGATCACCGCGGCATTGGCGACGGCCGGATGCGCGATGGCGAGGTTCTCGAGGTCGATCGAGCTGATCCACTCGCCGCCTGACTTGATCACGTCCTTGCTGCGGTCGGTGATCTGCATGTAGCCCTCGGCGTCGATCGTGGCGACGTCGCCGGTGGGGAACCAGCCTCGGCCCTCGTCGTCGCGCACCAGCGGGTCGCCGCCCTCGCCACGGAAGTACTCGCGGATCACCCACGGCCCGCGCACCAGCAGGTTGCCGAAGGTCGTACCGTCCCAGGGCAGCTCGGCGCCGTCGTCGCCGACGATCTTCATGTCGATGCCGAAGATCGCGGTGCCCTGCTTCTCCAGGATGCGCTGGCGGACATCGTCGGGCTGCGACTGGTGGCGCGCCTTCAGGCGCGACAGCGTGCCCAGCGGCGAGAGCTCGGTCATGCCCCAGGCGTGGACGACCTCGACGCCGTACTGCTCCTTGAAGGTGCGGATCATCGCCGGCGGGCAGGCCGAGCCGCCGATGACGGTGCGCTCGAAGGTCGAGAACTTCAGGCCATGGGCCGCGACATGCTGCAGCAGGCCCAGCCACACGGTGGGCACGCCCGCCGAGAAGGTCACGCCCTCGGCCTCGAAGAGCTCGTAGAGCGACTTGCCGTCGAGTTGCGGCCCGGGCAGTACCAGCTTGGCGCCGACCATCGGGCACACATAGGGCAGACCCCAGGCATTGACGTGGAACATCGGGACGACCGGCAGGATCACGTCGCGGGCGGAAGCCGCCATCGCGTCGGGCAGCGCCGCGCCGTAGGCATGCAGGACGGTGGAGCGGTGCGAGTAGAGCGCGCCCTTCGGGTTGCCGGTGGTGCCGGAGGTGTAGCAGAGCGCCACCGCCGAGCGCTCGTCGAACTCGGGCCAGCGCCAGTCGGTGCTGCCTTCGGCGAGCAGGGTCTCGTAGTTCAGCAGGTTGGGGATCGCGCTGCCCGTCGGGTGGCGGTCGGCGTCGACCATCGCGATCCAGGCCTGCACCCCCGGGCACTTCGGGGCGATCGCCTCGACGACCGGCAGGAAGGTGATGTCGAAGGCGAAGCAGCGGTCGCCGGCGTGATTGACGATCCAGGCGATCTGGTCGGGATGCAGGCGCGGGTTGATCGTGTGGACCACCGAGCCCATGCCGCCGACCGCGTAATAGATCTCGACGTGGCGATAGCCGTTCCAGGCCAGCGTCGCGACCCGGTCGCCGTGCTGCACGCCGCGTCGCTGCAGCGCGTCGGCGAGGCGCCGCGCACGCTGTTCGGCCTGGGCGTAGGTGTAGCGATGGATATCGCCCTCGACGCGACGCGACACGACTTCGACGTCGCCGTGGTGTCTCGCCGCGTGCTGCAGGATCGACGAGATCAGCAGCGGCATGTCCATCATCAGGCCTTGCATCGACACTCTCCGGGAGATTCAGGCGGGGGTGGGCGGAACGAGGCGCGATGGTCGCGCCGGGGCTTGTGGGTCGTCAAGACTTGCGTCGTCATACACTTGCGGCCATCGACGAACAGGGACGCACCCATGAGCGAAGACACCAGAATCCGCAAGACCGACGCCGAGTGGCGCGCGCAACTCACCGAGGAGCAATACCAGGTGACCCGCCGTCACGGCACCGAGCGCGCCTTCACCGGCTGCTACTGGGATCACCACGAGCGTGGCACCTACCATTGCATCTGCTGCGACCAGCCGCTCTTCGCGTCGGGCACGAAGTTCGAGTCGGGTTCGGGGTGGCCGAGCTACTGGGAACCGATCACGCCGGACGCGGTGAGCGTGAAACGCGATTTCAGCTGGGGGATGATCCGCACCGAGGTGCTCTGCAGCCGGTGCGATGCGCATCTAGGCCATGTTTTCAAGGACGGCCCGCCGCCGACCGGTCTTCGCTACTGCATGAATTCGGCCTCGCTGCGCTTCGAGCCGGCGAGCGATCCCGCAAGCGCGGGCTGAACGCCCGCGGGCCTGCACCCGACAGCGCCAGGTGACGCGGACCGCCCGGACCCCCTCGCGCCGAAGCCGCGCGACCGCGAAAGGCGACTCAGGCCTTCTTGATCTTCTCGAGCATCCGGAAGATCGGGCGGCTCGAGCCCTTGAACAGGCGCTTGAGCGACTTGGGCAGACAACGACGCTCGAGGGTGTTGCGGCGGGTGCGGGTACGATCGGCCATGGTGGTCTTCTCCGGGAAGCCGGGCATTCGGGCCCGGACAAAACCCGCGATTCTAGCTCACGCTTCGGGGTGCACCAAGCATCGGGCTACACTTGAGCCATGAAACTGCTCTTCGATCTCCTCCCGGTCATTCTGTTCTTCGTGGCCTTCAAGGTCGCCGGCATCTATGTCGCCACGGCGGTGGCGATCGCGGCGAGCGTCGTGCAGATCGGCTGGCTCCGACTGAAACGCCGCCCGATCGAGCCGATGCAGTGGACCAGCCTCGGCATCATCGTGGTGTTCGGCGGGCTCACGCTGCTCCTGCGCGACGAGACTTTCATCAAGTGGAAGCCCACCGTGCTGTACGGCCTGTTCGCGATCACGCTCGTCGGCGCGCGCGTCCTGCGAGGACGCAACATCATGCGCCTGATGCTAGGGCGCCAGATCCAGCTCCCCGACCAAGTGTGGGCGCGCCTCGATAGCGCGTGGGCCCTGTTCTTCGTCGTCCAGGCGGTGCTCAACATCGTCGTCGCCTACCGTTTTTCCACCGATGCCTGGGTGAACTTCAAGCTCTTCGGCGCGATGGGTCTGACGCTGCTCTTTGTCGTCGGGCAGGCGGTATGGCTCGGTCGCCACGTGCGCGAGGATGGCGATGCGGCCTGAAGCGCACGAGGTCCATGCGCGCCTCGCGGCGGCGCTTCCCGGCGCGCGCATCGAGGTCATCGACGAGAGCCACCTGCACGCCGGCCATGCGGGCGCCCGCGGCGGTGCGGGGCATTTCCGGGTGCGCGTCATCGATGAGGCCTTCACCGGCCTTCGTACGGTCGCCCGTCACCGCCTTGTGTATGATGCCGTGCGCGACTGGATGCCGCACCGTGTCCACGCGCTTGCCATCGAAGCGCGATCGCCCGCCGAGGCGACCCGCCCATCCGAGGATTCCACCCTATGAGCTCGCTCCGTACCCGCGCCCGCACGGCCGCCGGCGTCGTCCTGTTCGTCTGCGCGGGCACCGCGCTCGCGCAGAATGCCGCCATCGTCAACAACAAGCCGATCCCCAAGTCGCGCCTCGATGAATTCGTCGCGGCGCTCGCCGCGCAGGGTCGTCCCGACACCCCCGAGTTGCGCAACGCGGTGCGCGAGGAACTGATCGCGCGCGAGATCTTCACGCAGGAGGCCGAACGCCGCGGCCTCACGCGCAACGCCGAGGTTCAGCGCCAGCTCGACAGCTCGCGGCAGGAGATCCTGATCCGCGCGGTGATTCGCGATCACTTCCGCACGAAACCGATCACCGACGCCGACATCAAGGCCGAGTACGACAAGGCGGTCAAGGGTCAGGCCGACAAGGAGTACCGCGCGCGCCACATCCTCGTCGAGAAGGAGGATGCCGCCCGCAAGATCATCGCCGACCTGCAGGGGGGCGCGAAGTTCGAGGAACTCGCCAAGCAGTCCAAGGACCCGGGCTCGGCCGCCAACGGTGGCGACCTCGACTGGAACCCTGCCGGCACCTTCGTCAAGCCTTTCGCCGATGCACTGGTCAAGCTCGAGAAGGGCAAGGTCACCGAGGCGCCGGTCCAGACCCAGTTCGGCTGGCACGTGATCCGCCTCGATGATGTCCGTGAGGCCAAGGCGCCCCCGCTGGACCAGGTCAAGCCCCAGATCCAGCAGGAACTCGAGCGCCGGCGCATCCAGGAGCTCCAGAAGGACCTTCGCGCCAAGGCGAAGATCCAGTAAGAGCCGGGGCGGCGCGCTCAGCCGTCCCGACCCGGCCCGGCGAGCGCGCGCCAGAACAGCTGCTCGCCAGGCTGCGGATGCGCCTGCGGGCACCGGGCCGCATCGGCCGGCTGCATCGCAAGGCTTCGCAGCATCCGGATCGCGGCCGCCTGGCCGGCCGACACCACCGCACACACCTCGCGTGTGCCGGCCCTGCCGGCGAGTTCTTCGAGCACCACGCCCAGCGCCTCGGCGCCCAGCGCCCTGCCCCGGCAGGCCGGCGCGATCGCGACGTCGATCACCGCGGTGCCATCGGCATGGGCCAGCGCCTGCACCCAGCCGGCGTAGTCGCCGGCCTGCGGATCGCGCAGAGCCCAGTCGAGGCGAGCCGTCGCGCCGTCCGGCGTGGTGCGCCGCTCGAGCGTGCCGAAGTGGGCCGCGAGCCATTCGGGTGACGGCGGCACCGGGTCGCGACCCGGACGGGTCATCTCCGCGTCGGCGAACATCGGCCACAGCGCGTCGGCGTGCAGCGCACCGATCGGCTCGAGAATCAGTCTCGGGCTGCGCAGGTTGCGCCTTCCCAGCTCCGGCGCGAAGACGCTCGCCGCCGCGAGCGCGGCGGCGCGGCGGCGGCGCCTTTCGGCGAAGAAGGCACGCAGTAGCTGCGCCGACTCGTCGGCGAGGACGCCCCCGCGCGCTTCGCAGTGATGGTTCAGCCGAGGCTCGCCCATAAGGTCGAGCACGCTGCCGCAGGCACCGGTCTTGGGATCGGCCGCGCCCCAGAACAGACGCCGGATGCGCGCATGCTGGATGGCGCCGGCGCACATCGCGCAGGGCTCCAGCGTCACGTAGAGATCGCATCCGCTGAGCCGGTAGTTGCCGATCAGCTGCGCCGCCTGACGCAGCGCGCGGATCTCGGCATGCGCGGTCGGGTCGTGGTCGGCGATCGGCTGGTTGTAGCCGGTGGCGATGACCCGGCCGTCGAGGACCACCACCGCGCCCACCGGCACCTCGCCCTGCGCGTAGGCATGGCGAGCCTGCTCCAGGGCAAGGCGCATGAAGACGGCGGGCTCGCTCATGACGATGTTTTGGGCTTGTCGGCGGCCAGCCGATCGCCGGGCAGGCGCGAGGCCGACCAGGCGCCCGCCAGGCAGATACCCCCGGCGGCGAGGAAGGCACGAGCGAAGCCCTCGGCTTCCTGACCGATGCCGCCCGATGCAGCGGCCGCGACCCCGGCACCGCCGAAGGCGATCGCACCGAAGGCGGCGGCGCCCGTGGCGGCGCCGAGATTGCGTGACAGCGAGATGACCGCAGCAGCCGCCCCCAGGCGCGCTGGGCCCGCGGTCACCTGGCTGATGATCTGGGTGACCGACATCACCATGCCGAGCCCCGCCCCCGCCGCGAAACCGAGCACGAGCACAAGGGTGCGCGACGGCGGGAAGAGCCCGAGCGCCCCGAGGCACAGCGCGCCGAGCAGCAGCCCGGCGAGCGGCGGCTCGCGCGTGCGACCGCTGACGAGCACGATGCGCCCGGCGAGCGCCGCCCCGACGATCGAGCCGCCGGTGAAGGGCACGAGCAGGAGACCGGCCTCGGTCGCCGAGCTGCCCAGCACCCACCGCGCATAGGCGGGAAGGTAGAACACCAGTGCGAAAGAGGCTGCCGCGTAGGCGAGCGTGGCTGCCGCGGCATGGCGCATGACCGGCAGCCGCAGCAGCTCGAGGGGCAGATAGGGCTTCGGGGTGTCGCGACCTACCCGCCAGAGCAGCACCCACAGCGCGATCGCCAGCACGCCCACCGCGAGCGCTCCGCCCGGCGACAGCAGCGTGGTGCCGCCCGGCCGTGAGATCAGCCAGAGCGAGAGGCCTGCGGCGCTCACGAAGAGCAGGCCGCCGCGCGCATCGATCCTCCCCGAGCGATCGAGCGGCGGCGGCGTGTGCTGCAGGCGCGCGAGGCGCCAGCCCGCGAAGGCGCACAGCGGGAGATTGACCGCGAACAGCCAGCGCCAGTCGCCGAGTTGCACGACGACCCCGCCGAGCACCGGCCCGACGAGACTCGCGCTCGCGAACAGGATCGCGAAGTAGGCCTGGTAGCGAGCCCGCTCGCGCGGCGCGAGCACCTCGCCGATCAGCGCATGCGACAGGCTCATCAGGCCCGCGCCACCGGCGCCCTGAAGCGCGCGCGCCGCCACCAGCGCCGGCAGTGTCGGGGCGAGCAGCGTGGCGAGCGACCCGAGCGCGAACACGCCGAGCGCCACGCCGAGCAGACGGCGCCGACCGTGACGATCGGCAAGCCGCCCGTAGAGCGGCACCATCGAGACCGAGGCGAGCAGGTAGCCCACCGCCAGCCACGACGTGCCGTCGCGATCACCGAACTCGTCGGCAATCGCCGGCGTGGCCAGCGCGAGCACCGTCTGGTCGACCGCCGCGAGGAACATCGGCAGCATCACGGCGCTGAACAGCGCGAGGAATCGGCGGCGGGTATCGGTTTCCGGCATGCGCGAGCAAGGAGCAGTCACGCATCGTACCCGCGCGAGACGCCGTACGCGCAACCGACCCGGCGCGCTCGATACACTGGCCCGGCCGGCCGCATGGGCGCGGTGCCGCGGGCGCCGCCCGCGCGCCGACGCCCCCTGGAGCATCCGATGGCCACACCCGAAGCCGCCGACGGCGAACCGCGCCCGGAACTCGAACGCCTGCTTCACGCCCGCGCCGCGATCACCGATGCCGGCCGCCCGGAGGCGGTTGCCCGCCAGCACGCCCGTGGCCGCCTGACGGTGCGCGAGGCGATCGACCTGCTGGCCGACCCCGGCTCCTTCATCGAGTATGGTGGGCTTGCCCAGCCGGCGGTGGCCGGCATGCAGGGCGCGGCCGACGGGCTGGTGATGGGCACGGCGCGCATCGACGATCGGCCGGTCGATCTGGTGCTCTACGACTACACGGTGCACGGCGGCACGCAGAGCGCGACCAACCACCGCAAGATCAGCCGGATGTTCGAGCACGCGCTGCGTCACCGCCTGCCGGTGGTCCTGTGGCTCGAAGGCGGCGGCGCGCGCACCCACGACATGCGCGTCGCGGCGCGCGGCAGCACGCCGACCTTCGTGACCTTCGCACGGCTGTCCGGGCTGGTGCCCACCATCGGCATCGTGCCGAGCCGCGCCTTCGCGGGCCAGGCCAATCTCGCCGGTCTTTCGGACCTGCTGATCGCGGTGCGCGACTCGGCGATGGGGCTCGGCGGTCCGCCACTGGTCGAGGCCGCCCTCGGCGTGCGCCTCAGCCCCGAGGAGATCGGTCCCGCGCAGGCGCACGTGCACAGCGGGGTCGTCGACCTGCTCGCCGACGACGACGCCCACGCGATCGCCCTGGCCCGCCGCTACCTCGCCTTCTTCGCGCCGGCGACGGCACCGGTTGTGGCGCCGCCCGACCCGCTAGCGCTGCGTCGCCTGGTACCGGCCAATCCTCGGCGCGCCTATGACGTCCGAAAGGTGATCACGGGCCTTGTCGACGTCGACAGCATGCTCGAGATACGGCCGTCCTGGGGCCGCGCGATGGTCACTGCGCTCGCGCGCCTGGAGGGCCGGACCGTGGGCATCCTGGCCAATCAGCCCATGCATGGCGCAGGCGCGATCGACACGCCGGCCGCGGTGAAGGCCGCACGCTTCGTGCAACTTTGCGACGCCTACGACATACCGCTGCTGCTGCTGTGCGACACGCCCGGGCTGATGGTGGGGCCGGAAGCCGAGCGCAGCGGCCTGGTCCGCCACAGCGCCCGCATGCTGTCGGCGATCGCCAATGCGACCACGCCGATCATGACGGTCGTGCTGCGCAAGGCCTACGGGCTCGGTTACTACATCATGGGCTCGGCGCCGCTCGATCCCGCCATCCTGCTGGCCTGGCCGACCGCCGAGTACGGCGGCATGGGGCTCGAGGGTGCGATCAGCATCCTGCACCGCGACGAGCTCGCCGCGATCCAGGATCCCGCGCAACGCGCTGAACGGCACCGGGAGCTCACCGCGGCGCTCAAGGAAGAGCACACCGCCCTGATGGCGGCGGGCAAGTACCTGTACGACGACGTGATCGACCCGGCCGACACGCGCCGGATCCTGATCGACACGCTGCGCACGCTGGCTGCGCCCGCACCGCGCGGCGGGCGCAAGCGGGTGATCGAACCGATGTAGGCGGCACCGCGGGCAGGCCGACGGGCGTCTGGCCGCGCGCGCCGACCGCTTCGCCGCTCAGCGAGCCTTCACCTCGACCGGATCGCCGTCGCGCAGCCCCTCGGGCGGATTCTCGATCACCCGATCGCCCGCGCTCACGCCGCGGCCGAGTTCGACCGTGGCGCCGAAATCGCGCGCGATGCTCACCGCCCGCACGACCACCTTGCCGTCGTCGGCGACGACCGCGACGCGAGGCCCGGCCTTGCCGAAGATCAGGGCGCCGGCGGGCACGGTCAGCCCCGCGCTACCTGCCGGCTGCGCGAACCGCACCCTGGCGAAGCCGCCCGGCAGCAGCGTGCCGGCCGCATTGTCGAGCGCAAGCTGCACCTGCATGCCGCCCGAGGACGCGCCAATCGCCTGGGACAACGCCTGCACCGAGGCGCCAAAGCGCTCGCCCGGTCGCTCGGGCACGATGACCTCGGCCTTGTCGCCGCGCCGGACGAAGGCGACCTGGTTCTGCGGCACCTGCACGTAGAGACGAAGGCGCCGCAGCTCCGACACGACGAAGAGCTCGGTGCCGGGCCCGCCGCCCGGATTCACGAGGGCGCCGATGTCGGTGGCCCGCGCGGTGACCACGCCGTCGAAGGGTGCGACGACGCGGGCAAAACCGCGCATCGTCTCGATGCGGTCGAGGTTGGCCTGAACCGCGGCCACCTGCGCCTGGCGCACGGCAAGATCGCCGCGCTTTTCCTCGACCGCGTGCACCGAGACGAAGTTCTGGGCCTGCAGCGACTCCCAGCGACGAGCCGTGGCCGCCGCCAGCGCGGCGTTCGCCTGCGCGCTGGCGAGCTCGGCACGGGCCTGCATCAGCTGCTGGTCGAGCTCGGGGGTGTCGATCTCGGCGAGCAGCTGGCCGGCTCGTACCGCGGTGCCGATGTCGGCATGCCAGCGCCTGAGATAACCGGCGACACGCGCATGGATCAGCGCACGACTGTGCGGCTCGATGCGACCCGGCAGCTCGAAGAAGGCCGCGTCGGCGCCGGCCGGCGCCGGCTGCACGACCGACACGACCGGAACCCGCGCGACCTCGGCCCGCTCACGCAGCCGCTCGCGGGTTTCCCGCCGATCCTGGAGCCCGATAAAGACCACGGCCCCCGCGCCCAGGGCCAGCAGCAGCAGCACGATCGGGATGGCAAGGCGCGTTCGCCGCGCCGGCGCGCTTTCAGGTGGCAATCGGGTCTCCCAGGGTGACCACAGGCGGCAGCGGGCGACGCTCGCCCCGGTGCGCCAGCGCGAAGACCACCGGCACGAAGAACAGCGTGGCCACCGTCGCGAAGCACAGGCCGCCGATCACCGCGCGCCCGAGCGGGGCGTTCTGCTCCCCGCCTTCGCCGATGCCCAGGGCCATCGGCAGCATGCCGATAATCATCGCGAGCGCGGTCATCAGCACCGGCCGGAAGCGCACGTGTCCCGCCTCGAGCGCCGCGGCCAGCGCATTGCCGGTCTCGGCAAGGCGCTCGCGGGCGAAGCTGATCAGCAGCACGCTGTTGGCGGTGGCCACGCCCATGCACATGATCGCGCCGGTCAGCGCGGGCACCGACAGCGTGGTGCCGGTGGCGAACAGCATCCAGACGATGCCGGCGAGCGCCGCCGGCAGCGCGGTGATGATCACGAAGGGATCGACCCACGACTGGAAATTCACCACGATCAGGCAGTAAACCAGCCCGATCGCGCCGAGCAGGCCGAGCAACAGGCCGCTGAAGGCCCGCTCCATCGTGAGCACCTGCCCGAGCAGCACCACCGACGAGCCCTTGGGCACCTGCGCCGCGGTACGGGCAAGGACCTCGCGGATGTCGCGGGTCACCGCGGCGAGGTCACGATCCTGGGTGCCCGCGTTGAGCTGGATCATCGGCTGCAGATCGTACTGGCTGACGACGGCATTGGCGTGGGTGCGCGACACCGTGGTCAGGCCGGCGAGCACCTGAGGGGTGGCGGCCCCTGCACCGGTGACCGGTACCGCCCCGAGGCGCTCGAGCGAATCCATCGCATGCTGCGGCGTCTGGACGACGATCGAATAGGACACGCCGTTGGCGGGGTTGAGCCAGTAGGTGGGCGCGACCTGGCTGCTGCCCGCGAGATTCACGACCAGGCTGTTGCTGAGGTCGCGGGTGCTCAGACCGAGTTCCTGCGCACGGGCCCGGTCGATATCGACGGTGAGCACCGGGCTGCGCTGCGACTGCTGGATCCGCGCATCGACCAGGCCGGGAATCGCGCGCAGTTCGCGCAGCAGCAGCCCGGCATAGGCGAAGTTGGCCTCGAGGTCCCGGCCGCGGATCTGCAGGTCGATCGGCGCGGGCGCGCCGAAGTTCAGGATCTGGCTGACGATGTCGGCCGGCGGGAAGGAAAACACCGTGTCGGGGAAGGCGCGCGGCAGTTCGCGCCGCAGTTGCGCGACGTACTCGGCGGTAGGTCGGTGCCCCTTGCGCAGCGCGATCTGGATGTCGCCGTCCTGGGTTCCGATGACGCCGGTGTTGTTGTAGATGAGGTTGATGCTGCTGGGCGGCAGGCCGATGTTGTCGACCAGCGTGGCGATCTCGTCCGAGGGAATCACCTGGCGGATCGCCTGTTCGATACGGGCGAAGCGCACCGCGGCCTCCTCGACCCGGGTGCCGGTAGGCACCCGCGCGTGGATCAGGATCTGCCCGCCGTCGACGGCGGGAAAGAAGTTGCTGCCGAGCTGCGGTACCAGCGCGAACGACGCCAGCACGACCGCGAGGAACAGCGCCGCGAAGCGAAGCGGCCGCGCGAGCGCCAGCGCGAGCCACTGCCGGTAGCCCTCGCGAAGCCGCTCGAAGGCGACGGCGAAGCGCTGCTGCAGGCGCACCAGCGGGTTGCGCGATGCGCGCCCCGGGCTGCCGTGTACCGCGTCGTGCGCCGCGTGCGCACGAAGCAGGTAGCGCGCCATCGTGGGAACCAGCGTGCGCGACAGCAGGAACGACCAGGTCATCGCCAGCATCACGGCGATCGCCATCGGCACGAACAGGAAGCGCGCCACCCCGTCGAGCAGGAACATCGGCACGAACACGATGCAGATGCACAGCAGCGACACGAAGGCCGGCACGACGATCTGGCGCGCGCCGTCCATGATCGCCGCCTCGACATCCTTGCCCTGCTCGAGGTGCCAGCTGATGTTCTCGATGGTCACGGTGGCGTCGTCGACGAGAATGCCCACCGCGAGCGCGAGACCGCCGAGCGTCATGATGTTCAGGGTCTCGCCGAGCGCCGCGAGTCCGAGGATCGCGCCGAGGATCGACAGCGGGATGGAGACCGCGATGATCAGCGTCGGGCGCCAGCTGCCCAGAAAAAGCAGGATCATCAGGCTGGTGAGTGCCGCGGCGATCAGACCTTCGACGGCCACCGCACCAATCGCGGCGCGCACGAAGATCGACTGGTCGTTCAGCGTGGACACCGTGAGCTGCGGTGGAAGGCCCGGCCGGATCGCGTCGAGCCGCTCGCGGATGCCATCGACGATCGCCAGCGTCGAGGTGGCGCCGTTCTTCAGCACCGACATCAGCACCGAGCGCTGACCGTCCACGTGCACGATGTTGGTCTGCGGCGCGTTGCCGTCGTGAACATGGGCGACGTCGCGCAGGAACACGGTAGCCCCGCCGCTCGTGCGCACCGGGAGCTCGGCGAGATCGCGGATCGCGCGAGCCGCGTTGTTCATCTGCACCGCGTACTCGTGCTCGCCGATCTTCTGGGTGCCCACCGGCAGGATCACGTTCTGCGCGGCAAGCGCCGCCGACACATCCTGCCCCGAAAGACCCCGAGCCTGCAGCGCCACCGGATCGAGATCGATCTGCACCAGGCGCTGCTTGCCGCCGTAGGGCCACGGGATGGCCGCACCCGGCACCGTGACCAGCGGCGGGCGCACGGTGTTGATGCCGAGATCGAAGAGCGCCTGCTCGGTCAGGCCGCGGCCCGACAGCGCGAGCTGGATGATCGGAACCGTGGACGCGTTGTAGTTGATGATCAGTGGCGGCAGCGTGCCCGGCGGCATCTGCCGCACCACCACCTGCGAGATCGCGGTCACCTGCGCGTTGGCCACCGCGATGTCGACACCCGGCTGGAAGAACACCTTGACGATGCCGATGCCCGCGTAGGCGTTGGCTTCGATGTGCTCGATGTCGTTGACGGTCGTGGTCAGCGCGCGCTGGTACAGCGTGCTGATCCGGCCGGCCATCTGCTCCGGCGGCAGCCCGGTGTACTGCCAGGCCACCGCAATCACCGGGATCCGGATCTCGGGAAAGATGTCGGTGGGCATCCGCAGCGCCGCCAGCGGCCCGAGGACGAGCAGCATCAGCGCCATCACAACGAAGGTGTAGGGCCGGCGCAACGCGATGCGGACGAAATCGACGAACACTTCGGTGACCGGAGCCCATGCGGAGAACGCGCCGATTATGGGGCCCGACGCGCGCGCCGGTGGTACGAAGCTTGCGTCGTGCGGAATGTTGCAACAGCCTCGCCAGGGGCCGCCCGCCTGCGGTGCGGTCCGCGGCCACTCTCCGTGAAAACCGCACCGAAACGAAGCGCGCGCTCGAAGCCCACGGCAAAGTCGCCCGACGACGACGAGGCGCTGCTGCACGACATCCGCTTTCTCGGGCGGCTGCTCGGCGAGGTGATCCGCGAGTGCGAGGGCCGCGAGGTCTTCGACCTCGTCGAGCGCATCCGCCAGCTTTCGGTCGCCTTCCGCCTGCGTCACGACGCGGCCGCCGGGCGCACGCTGGACCGCCTGCTGAAGAACCTGAGCGTCGACCAGACCGTCTCGGTGGTGCGGGCGTTCAGCTACTTCTCGCACCTCGCCAACCTTGCCGAGGACCGGCACCAGCTGCGCGTGCGCGAGGCGCTCGAGCAGCGCGGCGCGCTCGAGGAGGGCTCGCTTGCCCTGACGCTCGAGCGGCTCGCCGCGCGCGGCCTTCGCGCCGACGAGATCGCGGCCACGCTGCACCGCGCCCACATCTCGCCGGTGCTCACCGCCCATCCCACCGAGGTGCAGCGCAAGAGCATCCTCGATGCCGAGCGCGCGATCGCCGAACTGCTCGCCGCGCGCGACACGCTGACCCGCGACGACGATCGCCAGGCCTGCGAGCACAGGATCCGCGCCCGCGTCACGCAGCTATGGCAGACCCGGATGCTTCGCTACGCGAAGCTGTCGGTGGCCGACGAGATCGAGAACGCGCTCAGCTACTACCGGAGCACCTTCCTGCGCGAACTGCCGCGGCTCTACGCCGATCTCGAACGGCGGCTGCCTGGCCACCCGATCGCCGACTTCCTGCGAATGGGGAACTGGATCGGTGGCGATCGCGACGGCAATCCCAACGTGACCGCCGACACGCTGCGCATGGCGCTCGCGCGCCAGAGCGAGACCGCGCTGCGTCACTACCTGACCGAGGTGCACGAACTCGGCGGCGAGCTGTCGATCTCGGCGCTGCTCTCGCCGGTCAGCTCCGCGATGCAGGCGCTGGCCGAGCGCTCGCCCGACCGCAACGAACACCGCCTCGATGAACCGTATCGTCGCGCCCTCACCGGGATCTACGCGCGCCTGGCTGCGACGCTGCATGAACTCACCGGCACCGACGCGCTGCGTCACGCGCTGGCGCCCCAGGACCCCTACCCCGATGCGCAGGCCTTCCTCGACGACCTCGAGGTGATCGCCGCGTCGCTCGCGTCGCACCATGCGGCGGCACTGGCAGCCCCGCGGCTCGCACCGCTGATGCGCGCCGTACGGGTCTTCGGCTTTCACCTCGCCACGGTCGATCTGCGCCAGAGTTCGGATCGGCACGAGGCGGTCGTCGCCGAGCTGCTCGCCGCCGCGCACCTCGAGTCCGACTATCGCGGGCTCGCCGAGGATGAGCGCTGCGCGCTGCTGCTGCGCGTGCTCGACGACCCGCGCGGCCTGCGGGTCCGCGACGAGCCCCGCTCGAACCTGGCGCAGGAGGAGCTCGCGATCTTCGACACCGCCGCGCAGATGCTGGCGCGCTATGGGCGCGCCGCGCTGCGCCACTACATCATCTCGCACACCGAGGCCGTCAGCGACCTGCTCGAGGTGCTGGTGCTGCAGAAGGAGGCGGGGCTGCTGCGCGGCACCCTGTCGCGCGACGCGCGCTGCGCGCTGATCGTGGTGCCGCTCTTCGAGACGATCGACGACCTGCGCAACGCGGCACCGATCATGCAGGCGTTCTACGCGCTGCCGGGCATACGCGAGCTCGTGCTGCGCTCGGGCTCCGAGCAGGACATCATGCTCGGCTACAGCGACAGCAACAAGGACGGAGGCTTTTTCACCAGCAACTGGTCGCTGTATCGCGCCGAGACCGAGCTGGTCGGGGTCTTCGAGCCGCTGCGGCAGGCACACGGCATCGTGCTGCGGCTTTTCCACGGCCGTGGCGGCACGGTCGGCCGTGGTGGCGGCCCGAGCTACCAGGCGATCCTCGCGCAGCCACCGGGCACGGTCAACGGCCAGATCAGGCTCACCGAGCAGGGCGAGGTGATCAACTCGAAGTACGCGAACCCCGAGATCGGTCGCCGCAACCTCGAGACGCTGGTCGCGGCCACCCTCGAGGCGACGCTGCTGCACCCCACCGGCAGCGCCCCGAAGGCCTTCCTCGATGCCGCCGAGAGCCTGTCGCGCGCTAGCATGGCGGCCTACCGCCGTCTGGTCTACGACGACCCGGCCTTCGCCGCCTACTTCTTCGACACCACGCCGATCCGCGAGATCGCGGAGCTCAACATCGGCTCGCGGCCGGCCTCGCGAAAGGCGACCCGCGCGATCGAGGATCTGCGTGCCATCCCCTGGGGCTTCAGCTGGGGACAATGCCGGGTGATGCTGCCCGGCTGGTATGGCTTCGGCTCGGCGGTGCAGGCCTTCGTCGAGGAGGCCGGAGTCGACGGAGAGCGGCGGCTGGAGCTGCTGCGGCGCATGCACCGGCAGTGGCCCTTCTTCCGGACGCTGCTCGCCAACCTGGCGATGGTGCTGGCCAAGAGCGACCTGGCGATCGCCAGCCGCTACCTCGAGCTCGGCGCCGACCGCCGTCGCGACCGGCGCATCTTCACGGCCATCGAGGCCGAGTGGCAGCGGGTTCGCCAGGCGCTCGCGACGATCACCGGCGAAACCGCGCTGCTGGCCACGCAGCCCTCGCTTGCCCGCGCGATCGAGCGCCGGATGCCCTACCTCGACCCGCTGAACCATCTGCAGGTGGAGCTGATGCGACGCTATCGCCAGCGCCGCGCCGACGAGCCGCTCGAGGCGCGGGTTCAGCGCGGCATTCATCTGTCGATCAACGGCGTGGCCGCAGGCCTGCGCAATACCGGATGAGCGCCGCGATCGACCCGGCCGGGCTGGCGATCGATGCGCTCGGCCCCTGCCTGCTGCCCTCGCCGGTGGCGCGCCACGTGGGCGCGGGCGCGGTGCACTTCGTCGGCGCCGCCGACAAGGTGCTGCTCGACGATTCGCTGTCGGGGCTGCGCAGCCTCGAGGCGGGGAGCGCACCTGCCGCCTTCGAGCTCGCCGGCCCTCGCGACCGGATCTTCTTCGATCCACGCACCGTGCGCTGCGCGATCGTCACCTGCGGCGGCCTGGCGCCCGGGCTCAACAATGTCGTCCGCGGCATCGTGCTGGAACTCTGGACCGGCTACGGCGTGCGACAGGTCTTCGGCTTTCGCTATGGCTACGAGGGCCTGATCGCGCGCTTCGGTCACGACCCCCTGCCGCTGACCCCGGAGTCGGTGGCCGCGATCCACCACCAGGGCGGCACCGTGCTGGGCACCTCGCGCGGTGGCCACGATCCGGCCGAGATCGTCGACAACCTGGAAGCCAACGGCATCGGGATCCTGTTCGTGATCGGCGGCGACGGCACGATGCGCGGTGCGATGCGCATCGCTCGCGAAGCGCGCGGCCGCGGTCTGCGGCTGGCGGTGGTGGGTGTCCCCAAGACGATCGACAACGACGTGCCCTTCATCGATCGAAGCTTCGGCTTCGTCACCGCGTACTCAGCGGCGGTCGATGCGATCCGAAGCGCCCGTGTCGAGGCGATCGCCGCGCGCGACGGCGTCGGGCTGGTGAAGCTGATGGGCCGGCATTCGGGTTTTCTCGCCTGCCAGGCGGCACTCGCCTCGACCGAGGCCGACCTCGTCCTGATCCCGGAGGTGCCGCTGGTGCTCGAGGGCGAGCGCGGCGTATTCGCCTGTCTCGACCGTGTGCTTGCCCGCAAGGGTCATGCGGTGGTGGTTGCCGCCGAGGGCATCGCGCAGGAGCTTATCGCCGACGGCGGCGAACCCGCCCGCGATCGCAGCGGCAACCCGGCGCTGCGCGATGCGGGCGTGTTCCTGCGCGATCGGCTGCTGACGCACCTGCGCGGCCGCGGCACCGAGCCCACCGTCAAGTACATCGATCCGAGCTACACGATCCGCAGCATCCCCGCCTGCCCCTCGGACAGCATCTACTGCTGGAACATGGCCCGGCACGCGGTGCACGCGGCGATGGCGGGCAACACCGGGATGCTGATCGGGCGCTGGCACGGGCGCTTCGTGCACGTGCCGATGGCGCTTGCCACGCGCGAGAGCCGCCGCGTGGATCCGGGCGGCGACCTCTGGACCTCGGTGATCGAGTCCACCGGCCAGCCCCGGGCCTTCGACTGAACGAGGTGCTCAGCGCGCGCCCGAGGCCTTCAGCGCGGCGCGCTGCGCATCGTCCAGACCCATCTCGGCCCACACCGCCTCGCCGTGCTCGTCCAGCGCCGGACCGGCATGGCGGACCGCGCACGGTGTGGCCGAGAAGCGCGGCACGACCGCCTGCATGCGCACCTCGCCGAGTTCGCTGTCCGGCACCCGCACGATCGCCTCGCGGGCCTGCATCTGCGGGTCGGCGAACACGTCGGCGATGTCGTGGATCGGCGAAAAACCCACCTCGTGCGCCACGAGTCGCTCGCCGAGCTCGGCCAGCGTGAGCCTCTCGATGGCGGCACCGACGATGCCATCGATCTCGTCGCGGTGAGCCACGCGCGTCGGGTTGTCGGCGAAGCGCGGATCGGCGGGCAGCGCATCGAGATCAAGCGCCTTGCAAAGCCGCAGGAAGATGCTCTGCGTGGACGCGGCGATCGAAGCCCAGCGGCCGTCGCGCGTGCGGTACACGTTGCCCGGGGCCGCGTACTGGCTGCGGTTTCCCGAGCGGGTGCGGACCGCGCCGAGCTGGTCGTACTCGATCGGGAGGAACTCGAGCACGCGCAGCATCGCCTCGGTGATCGAGCAGTCGATCTCCTGACCTCCGCGTGACGGATCCCTGGCGAGGTCGAGCAGCGCTGCGAGTACGCCGAGCGCCCCGAACAGCCCGCCGATGGCATCGGACACCGGGTAGCCGAGGTGCACCGGCGAGCGACCTTCCTCGCCACAGAGGTTGGTGAACCCGCTCATCGCCTCGAACACCCGTGCGAAGCCGGGCCGGTCGCGCTGCGGTCCTGTCTGGCCGAAACCGGTCATCCGAAGGATCGTCAGGCGCGGATTGCAGCTTCGCAGCCAGTCGCCGGTGATGCCCCAGCCATCGAGCGTGCCCGGCCGGAAGTTCTCGATCAGCACGTCGCTTGCGGCGACCAGCCGCGCGAGCGGCTCGCGCGCCTGCGGCAGCCTGAGGTCGAGGGTGACGCCGCGCTTGTTGCGGTTGGTCACCTTCCACCACAGCGGTACGCCATCCTTGTGCGGCGCGAGCGCGCGCAGCGCATCGCCCACACCCGGTGGCTCGACCTTGATCACCTGCGCGCCATAGTCGCCGAGCAGGCAGGCGGCGAACGGGCCGGCGACGACGCTGGAAAGATCGAGCACCCGCAGCCCCGCCAGCGGACCCGCGGATGAGCCCGGTGCGGACGATCCGGTCATGCGGCGCTCTCCCCTCGGCCGCCGAGCACGCCGAGCCCGCGCAGGCTCGCGATCTCGTCGTCGGCCAGGCCCGCCTCGCGCAGGATCGCCTCGCCATGCTCGCCGATTGCCGGTGCGCGTCGCGGCGAGACCTTCGCGCTACCGGCGATCGCGAAGGGACTGGACACCGTGAGGCCGGGCGCGCCCTCGAAAGGCACGATCGCGCCGCTCGCCCGCGCCTGGGGGTCGTCGACCAGGTCGTCGAGCGTGCCGACCACCCCGAAGGTGATTCCCGCGGCATCGAGCGCATCGCGCCACTGCGCCAGATCGCGCTGCGCGAAGCGCTCGTCGAGGATCGCGATCAGCGCCGCGTGGTTGGCCCGGCGCGCATCGGGGCTCGCGAAGCGCGGATCCTCGGGCAGCGACGGCACGCCGAGCACCTGCGCCAGTGGCACGAACTGCCGCGCCTCGTTGAGCATGACCAGGTTGAGCCAGCGACCATCGCGGCAACGGTACAGGTTGGTCATCGGCGTGGTGGAGCGCTCGCGCGGCGGCCGCGGCGCGAGCGGCGCCTCGAAGAGCCGCGCCTGGACGAAGCAGGCGTTGGCCCAAAGGCCGTTGGCCAGCAGCGAGGTGCTGACCACGCCGCCGTGGCCGCTGCGTTCGCGCTGGTAGAGCGCGGTGCTGATCGCGGCGAACAGCGTCATCGCGCTGGGGTGATCGCCCATGCCGGCTACCGAGCGTGCCGGCGGGGCTTCATGGTCGGACTTCACCAGATCCATCAGCCCCGAGCGGGCCCAGTAGGCGGTGGAATCGAAGCCGGTCTTGTCGGCCTCGGGACCCGATTCGCCGTAGGCGGTCATCGACGCGTAGACAAGTCGCGGGTTCAGCGCCGTGATGGTGTCGGCGTCGATGCGCAGCCGGCGGCGCACCGGCGCCGGCAGGTTGGTGATGAAGACATCGGCATCACCAGCCAGCCGGTGCAGCACGGCGATGCCTTCGGGGTGTTTCAGGTCGAGCACCAGGCTGCGCTTGTTGCGGGCGTCGAGTTCCCAGCCATGGTTGCGGCCCTCCGGGCCGAAGCCGAAGGGCACGAAAAGCTGCCGGTACGGATCGCCCTCGGGCGGCTCGATCTTGATGACATCGGCGCCGAAGTCGCCGAGGATCGTGGCCGCGGCGGGCGCCGCGATGAAGCTCGCGCAGTCGAGAACCTTCAGGCCCGCGAAGGGGCCGTGGGCCGGCATCGCCTCAGGCGCCCGGCAGATGCGCCGGCCGCTCGCAGGGCACCGTGCCCATGTCGGCGGGCAGACAGACCTCGAGCAGCTCGAACTCCGCCGAGGTGGCCGTCTCGTTGTGCCGCACGCCGCCAGGAATCAGCAGCGATTCGCCGGCGCTCAGGCGGATGCGCTGACCATCCTCGAATTCGAGGTCGACCCAGCCTTTCAGGCCGTAGACGAACTGGGCTTCGCAGACATGGTAGTGCCAGCCGGTGGGCTCCGACAGGCCCTGGCTGGCCGACATGACCTGCGCGCGAACCCGTCCACCGGTTGCGGCCGCCACGCCGAGATCACGATAGCGGAAGAAGGCCCGGCGGCCGGGTACCTCGGGCGCCGAGGCGGGCGTGGCATGCACGGGCCCGGCGACGGACGCCGCGGGAAGGACGGAAGCGGTGGGAGCATTCATGCGAACCTGCCTGATCGTGAGCGCCGCGCGCCACGCAGGCCGGCCGGGCGGGCGCGGCTGCCGCCCGGCGCGACGAGGGTTGCACGATCTAGCGCGCCGCGCCCCCGCCGAGCGGGAAAAACGACACCGGCGACATCAGGCGGTTTTCCTGGTTGGCCAGCGCACCGAGCTTCGCGCTCTCTTCGGTGTAGGCCAGCCATTCGGGATCGGCCCAGAGCGCGGCACGCTTTCGCTCGCGATCGCCGGCATTCTCGTAGACCCAGATGTGGATGTACTGATTGACGTTCCCGGTCTCGGTGGTCAGGAAGGCGAGCGGCTGGCCGAGATGACGGGTCTGAGGGCCCTTGCCGAGCTGCTCGTAGAGCGCCAGGTGGCGGCGGATCATGCCGGGACGGCAGGTGTAGGTGCGGACATCGAGCAGCATCGCGGGCCTCGTGCGGTTCAGGGGGCTTCATCATAAGGGCGAGCGCGTCGCCCGGCTTCCCGGAAGACCGCGTGCTCCCCGCGCTCGGGCGCATCGGCGCCGGCCAGCAGCGCCGCATAGAAGTCCGGCAGCGTCCGGCTGCCGGTCGACGGCGTGGCCTCGGCATCGTAGCGACCGGTGCGCGGATCGAGCACCAGCATCGACTCGGTGGCGTAGTAGCGGCCGATCCGCGCGAATTCCGCCTTGTCCGCCAGCGTGGGCAGCAGGCGGGCGCCCAGCGCCAGCGTGGCGATCACGCCGTCGAGCAGGCCGACGGGCATCTGTCGAAAGCGCGGCGCGCGCCCGAGCAGCCTGAACAGGCATTCGCCCTGCTCGCGCGGGGTGATCGCCGGTCCCGGGCCGCCGATCGGCAACACGCGGTTGCGCCGGGCGGGATCGTCGAGGCAGTCGGCGAGATAATCGGCGAGATCGGCGTCGTGGATCGGCTTGCAGGCGGTGAGCGTGCCATCGCCGAAGACCAGGAAGGGCTTGCCGCGCCTCACCCTGGCCACCTGCCCGCTCAGCGACTTGAAGAAGGCGGTGGGTCGCACGATCGAGTAGGCGATGCCCGAGTCGACCAGCTCGCGCTCGAAGGCGAGCTTGGCCTGCTGGAACGCGAGCAGGGGCTTTTGCACGCAGATCGCCGACAGCAGCACCATGTGCCGCACACCCGCCTGCGCGGCCAGCCCGAGCGCCGCGGCGTGGGCGGCATGGTCGATCGCCCAGGCATCGCGCGGCGCACCGGTGCGCGACGCCAGACACGACACCAGCGCATCGAAGCGTTCGCCCCGCAGCCCGTCACGCGCAAGCGAGGTCGCATCGGCAGGATCGCCGAACCGCAGCGCCACCCCGGGCAGCAGCTGGCCGATGGTCGCCGGATGCAGCGAGCCATGCGGGCCGGCTCGCGGCCGCACGAAACAGGTCACCTCGTGGCCGCGGTCGCGCAGCGCGCGCACGGTCGCCTGGCCGATGGTGCCGGTGCCGCCGAGCATGAATACGCGCTGCGGCCTTGCCGATCGGGGCCCGCCCGGGGGCTCGATGGGGGTGTCGTGTCCCATCACGCGATCATGCCTCGCCTTGGCCAGCGGGCGTTGCAGGCTACACTCGCTTTGAAAGGCCCTCTCCCGCACCCATGTTCGAGCCCCTCTCGCCGCTCTCCTATTTCCGCCTGCTCGTGGCCGAGGCCGGCTCCGGCGACGATATCGCGCTCTTCGAGGCGGCCGCCTCGCTCGCCCAGGATGCGCACCCGGATCTCGACCTGCAGACAACCCTCGACGCCTTCGACCGACTCGCGGCCGATCTCGCGGACGCCTGCCGCGGCGCCGATACCGAACTTGCCAGGCTGCAGCGCGCCCTGAACTTTTTTTACCGGGTGCGCAGCTTCGCCGGGAACGCCGACGACTACTACGACCCCGACAACAGCTACCTGCACCGGGTGCTCGCGACCCGCCGTGGCATCCCGATCTCGCTGGCGGTGCTGTTCGCCGAGCTCGCCCGTCATGTCGGCCTGGAGGTCGAGGGCATCGCCTTCCCGAGCCACTTCCTGCTGCGCGCCAACCTGCACGAAGGCGTGGTCATCATCGATCCGTTCAGCGGCCGCAGCCTCGACCGCGAGGCCCTCGAACGCCGCGCCACCCCCTACGGCCTGCCGCTTGAGCGCCTGCTGCAGCCGGCCTCGCCGCGCCAGATCCTCGTCCGCATGCTCAACAACCTGAGCGCCATCCATGCCCAGCAGGGCCGCCGCGATCTGATCGACAAGGTCGCGCAGCGCCTGCGGGTCCTCGGCGTCAGCGACGCCGCCTGAGCTGCGCCGCACGCGCCCGCCAAGGAGCCCCCGATGACCGATATCCCCGTGCTCGACAAGCGCCGCCTGCAGGCGCAGGTGATCAAACCGATCTGGCTGGAGCTGGTTCGCCGGCTCGGCAAGGACGAGGCGCGCGACATCCTCGACAAGGCGATCCGCGAGGCGGCGATCGAGGAGGGCCGGGCCCTGGCGGCGGCCGCTCCCGGGGGCGACACCCGGCTGCCGGCCTTCGTTCGCCTGTTCGACAACTGGAAGACCGGCGGCGCCCTCGAGACCACGACGCTGCGCGACGATGGCGCCCGCTTCGATTTCGACGTCACCCGCTGCCGCTACGCCGAGATGTATCGCGAGATGGGCCTGGAGGAAATCGGCGACCTGCTCTCGTGCAACCGCGACGGCACCTTCGTGGAGGGCTACAACCCCGACATCGTGATGGAGCGCGACAAGACCATCATGAAGGGCGACGGACGCTGCACCTTCCGCTACCGGACGCGTTCAGCGGGCGAATCCGGCTGAATCGTCGCCGGCGGGCGACGGTCGCCGCTTTCCGCGGCGCGACTCAACCCAGCGCCGCCAGGAACTGGCGCAACTCGGGTGTCCGCGGCGCGCCGAACAGACTCGCCGGCGTGCCGGTCTCGTGGATGCGCCCCGCGTGCATGAAGACCACCCGGTCGGCCACCCGCTGCGCGAAGCGCATCTCGTGCGTGACCATCAGCAAGGTCATGCCGTCGTCGGCGAGCGCCTCGACGACCCGCAGCACCTCGCCCACCAGTTCCGGATCGAGCGCCGACGTGATCTCGTCGCACAGCAGCACCGCGGGCTCCATCGCAAGCGCTCGCGCGATGGCCACCCGCTGCTGCTGCCCGCCCGATAGCTGCTCCGGGCGAGCGTCGAACTTCTCGGCGAGCCCCACCCGGGCCAGCAGCGCCCGCGCCCGGGCTTCGGCCGCCGGACCTCGCTGGCCGCGGACGAGCGCCGGCGCGAGCATCAGGTTGCGCCCCACGCTCAGGTGCGGAAACAGGTTGAAGCTCTGGAAAATCATGCCCACGCGCTGACGCAGCGCGCGCAGCGCCGCGACATCGCCATGGCGCAGTGGCCTGCCCTCGATCGCCACCGTTCCCTCGTCGAAGCGCTCGAGACCGTTGATGCAGCGCAGCAAGGTGCTCTTGCCCGAGCCGCTGCGGCCGATGATCGCGACCACCTCGCCACGGGCCACCTGCAAGTCGACGCCCGCCAGCACCGTGAGTTCGCCGAAGCGCTTGCGCAGGCCACTGATCGCGACGATCGGCTCGGCCGCAGCCTCCGACTGTACTCGCGCAGCCCCGTCCCCCGGGGATGGATCATCGGCCAAGGGCAAGTCTCCTCTCGAGACGTCGGCTCCAGGCCGACAGCGGGAAGCACAGCGCAAAGTAGACCAGCGCCACGCAGGCATAGACGGTGAAGGGCCGGAAGGTCGCGTTGGCGATCATCGTGCCCGCCTTGGTGAGTTCGACGAAACCGATCACCGACGCGAGCGCCGTGCCCTTGATGACCTGCACGAGGAACCCGACGGTCGGCGGGAT
>JBIIHU010000178.1:0-8124 GCA_044235405.1 Burkholderiaceae bacterium | reverse complement strand
GTTCGCACGCTGCAGGGCTGGGAGCAGGGCCGCAAGCAGCCAAGTGGTGCTGCGCGCACGTTGCTCACCATCGCTCGTACCAACCCGAAGGCGCTGCTGGCGGTTGCCGGCAAATGACGTAGAGGCAGCGATGCCTGACCCTACGCTCAACCAGACGTGCAACAGCGCCCGTCGCCCGGGCCTCATTTCATTCTGGCCCGGCCGCCGCACGCTGCAGCACGCCGGTTAGCTTCACGTTAGGCAGCGCGGCAAAGCCGGCCGGCTCAACCGCTTGACAATACGTATTGGTTGCTTATCATGTGGCCATGAATGCCATCAACTGGCAGCCAAAGGCCCTTCGGCAACTGCGCAAGCTCGATGCCCGTGCAAGCAAGCAGGTCCGCACCGCGGTCAGCACGGAGTTGCTGGACTTGTCGAAGGCTCGAAACGTCAAGGCCCTCACCAACCACGAGTACGGCTATCGCCTTCGAGTAGGCAACTACCGAATTTTCTTCGACTTCGATGGCGAGGTCCGTATCGTGAGCATTGAGGAGGTCAGGAGGCGGGATGAACGCACGTACTGAGTTCCAGATCATCGTCGGCCAGGATGGCAAGCCGGCTTTTGTCGTCGTGCCCTACGAGCAGTTCCGGCGCATGAAGGGCGGGTTCACCCACGGGACCGTTCCGAACGAGGTCGTGAACTTGGCCTTCGAGCGCGGCGTTTCGGCCATGGCAGCTTGGCGTGAGCACTTCGGCCTCACACAGTCAGAGGTCGCAAGCCGTATCGGCATTACCCAGGCGGCGTATGCCCAGATGGAGCGTGTCAAGCAGCCGCGCAAGGCAACGCTTGAAAAAGTTGCGGCAGCGCTTGGGCTCGAGGCGGAACAACTGCGCTGGTAGGTATGCCCGGCTCGCCGCCTAACCCTATGCTCAACCGGACGTGCAACAGCGTTCGTCGCCCGGGCCTCATTTCATTCTGGCCCGGTCGCCGCACGCTGCCGCACGCCGGTTCGAGGTTCCCTGCGTTTCTCGGATACCGACGAAGCGCGGTTATGCCGCCAATTTTTCCTGACGCCGCTGCCACGCTTCGAAGATCGAGTTCGGGTTTTGGCCTTCCAGGGCGGAGTGGCGGCGCCTCCGGTTGTAGAGCACCTCAATGTAGTCGAACAGGTCCGCGCGCGCTTCGTCTCGCGTGGCGTAACGCCGGTCATGAACACGCTCGTTCTTCAAGCTGTTGAAGAAGCTCTCGGCGACCGCATTGTCCCAGGAGTTGCCCTTTCGGCTCATCGAGCAGGTCATGCCGAATTCCTCGAGCTTGGCCTGGAATGCATGGCTTGCGCCCAATACGTCAGCATCCGCTACAGCGACCGGCTGGCCGAGGCGGGCGTGGAGCCCTCGGTGGGCGGCAAGGGAGACAGCTACGACAATGCGCTGGCCGAGACGATCAACGGGCTGTACAAGGCCGACCTGATTCACCGGCGCGGCCCCTGGAAAACCAGGGAGGCTGTCGAAATTGCGACCCTGGAATGGGTGTCGTGGTTCAACCACCACCGCCTGCTCGGACCCATCGGATACATCCCGCCGGCCGAGGCTGAGGCAAACTACTACGAGCAACTCGCCGGCCAGGCTGTCGAGGCGACGGCTTGACTTAACCCAACGAGCCTCCGCGAAACTCGGGGCGGGTCACCCCTCGGATCCGGGAAATCATGTCCATGCGCGCGCTCGCCCTTGGCTGCCTGATCGTATTCACGCCCCTCCTGGGCGGCTGCGCCGGACACGCCCATTACAGCGGTCTGCAGAACCGCGAGATCAAGGCCTTGTCCGAGTCCGAGATCGCGGGATTGAGGGCGGGCCGGGGCATGAGTCTGGCGCTCGCCGCTGAGCTGAACGGTTATCCGGGCCCCCTGCACACGCTCGAACTCGCCAACAGGCTCTCGCTGTCGGATTCGCAGCAGGCCGCGACCCGGCAGCTGTACGAACGGATGCGGGCCTCGGCCATCGCGGCCGGCGAAGCCCTGATCGCCGCCGAGCGCGCGCTTGATCGCCTGTTCGCGACCGGGTCGGCCACGGAGCAGCAGCTCGCCGACGCGCTCGCCCGCGTCGCGCAGGCTCAGGCGAGCCTGCGCGGCATCCATCTGCAGGCGCACCTGGAGCAGATGCGCCTGCTCAGCCCGGAGCAGGTCTCCCGGTACAAGCGGCTGCGCGGCTACGGCGGATGAAGCCCGAACGGGACATCGACGGTCGAACCGCGATTCCCACCTGCGGCCTGATGCCCCTGACCCCAGGCGGCCGCGCCCGACCGCGATGGCGGTACGATCCGCGGCACCCACGGCACGAGATGGCCTCATGAGCGATCCGCAGCTGCAGTTCTCCTCCCTCTCCGACGCCGAGCAGGCGCTTGAGCGGCTTGCCCGCGGCGCAGTCACGGCCGGCGACGGCGGCTGGAACTGGGCGCAGACGCTGATCCACTGCGCGCAGAGCATCGAGTACTCGATGCACGGTTTTCCCCGGTCGAAGGGTCGGCTCTTCCAGGGCACCGTCGGCGCCGCGGCCTTCGCCGTCTTCCGCCGCCGGGGCCGCATGAACCATGGCCTGACCGAACCGATCCCCGGCGCGCCCGCGCTCGATGCCGGCGCCGATCACGACCAGGCGCTCGCGCGCCTGCGCGGCGCCATCCGCGCGTTCCGCGAGTGGGGCGGGCCGCTGCAGCCGCATTTCGCCTACGGTGCGCTCGACCACGGGCAGTACGAACTCGCCCACGCGATGCATCTCGCCAATCATCTTTCGGCCTTCAGCGCCGCCCGATGAGCGGCCGCCGCGCAACTCGCCGAAGTGATGCCCCCCGTCCGCCGCCGCATCCTGCAGGCCATCCTGTACGAGGTCGTCGCGATCGTCGTCGTCGGGCCCGTCCTCGGGCTGCTCTTCGACAAGCCGATGGCCTCGTCACTGGGCCTGGCCGCGCTGCTGTCGACCATCGCGCTGACCTGGAACTACGTGTTCAACGCGATCTTCGAGGCCTGGGAGTCGCGGCAGGCGTCGCGCACGCGCACATTCGGCCGGCGGATCCTGCACGGCACCGGATTCGAGGGCGGCCTGGTCTTCCTGCTCGTTCCCGTCATGGCCTGGGGCCTCGACATCTCGCTGCTCGCGGCCTTCCTCGCCAACCTCGGCCTGCTCGTCTTCTTCTTTCTTTACGCTATCGCCTTCACCTGGGCCTTCGACGCGATCGTCGGTCCGCCCGCGTCGGCCATCGAGCGTCGCCCACCCGACCCCGTTGACCGAGCCTCGAAGCCCGAGCGCCAACCATGATCTCCCGCGAGCAGGCCGACCACTTCGCCAGAGAATGGATCGAGGCCTGGAACAGCCACGACCTCGATCGGATCCTCGCGCACTACAGCGACGACTTCGTGATGGCCTCCCCGCGCATCGCGCTGCTGACTCAGGAGCGCTCGGGCGTGCTGCGCGGCAAGCCGGCGGTCGCGGCCTACTGGGCGAAGGCGCTCGCGCTGGCCCCGGATCTGCGCTTCACGCTGCTCGCCACCTTCGTGGGCGCCGACAGCGTGGCCATCCACTACCAGGGGCCGCGAGGCCCGGCGATCGAGGTGTTCTTCCTCAACGCGCGGGGCCTGGTCTGCCGGGCCGCGGCGCACTACGCGTAGGCCGAGCTTCCGCGTCAGTCCACCTTCGCGCCGGACGCCTTGATCGCGGCGGCGTAGCGCTGCATTTCCGAATCCAGGTGCGCAGCGAACTGCGCCGGCGTGCTGCCCACCGGCTCCACGCCCTGGGCCAGCAGGCGATCGCGCGTCTCGGGCACGTTGAGCGCACGGGCGGTTTCGGCACTGAGCCTGGCCACGATGTCGGCGGGCGTGCCGGCCGGCGCCACCAGGCCCAGCCAGGTGCTGCCGTTGAACTGCGGCAGGCCCTGCTCGGCGATCGTCGGGATGTCGGGCGCGGCCGCCGAGCGACGAAAGCCCGTCACGCCCAGCGCCTTGAGGCGGCCCGAGCGCACATGCGGCATCGCCGACAGGATGTCGACGAACATCATCGAGGTGTTGCCGGCCACCACGTCGACCAGCGCCGGCGCGCTGCCCTTGTAGGGCACGTGGATCATGTCGATGCCGGCCATCAGCTTGAAGATCTCGCCGGAGAGATGGTTCGACTGCCCGTTGCCTGCCGAGCCGAAGGTGAGCGTGCGCGGCCGCGCCCTGGCCAGCGCGATGAGCTCCTGAACGGTGGAGGCGCTCACCGAGGGATGCACCACCAACATGTTGGTGAGGTTCACCGTCTGCGACACCGGCGTCAGGTCCTTGACCGTGTCGTAGGGCATCTTCGGATAGAGCCCGGGGTTGATCGCGTGGCTGGTGGCCACCTTGGCCAGCGTGTAGCCATCGGGGGCGGCCTTGGCCACCACCTCGGTGCCCAGGATGCCGCCGGCCCCCGCGCGATTCTCGACCACCACGTTCTGGCCGGTGTTCGCGGCGATGCCGGTGGCGACGATGCGGCCCACGGTATCCAGGATGCCCCCGGCGGCCGACGCCACCACCAGGCGGATCGGACGGTTCGGGAAATTCTGCGCGCCCTGAGCGGAGGCGAGGCCGGGGGTGATGGGCACCCCCAGGCACAGCAGGGCACGCGAGATCCGTCGACGGGAAAGCTGCATGGGGTCATCCGGCACGGGTTGGGATCGGGGCATTCTAGCCACCTCCCGAGGCAGGATCATCTCGCGCTTGAGCGGCTCGAGCCGACCGGGATACAGTGCGCGCCATGTCAGCTCATCCCGTTCTCGCCGAGGCGCTGCGCGGCGGCCTGGTCGAGTCGTTCCACCGCGGCTCGCTGGCCATCGTCGACGCGGACGGCGCCGTCCACACCGCGCTGGGCGACATCGATCGCCCGATCTTCCCCCGCTCGGCCGTCAAGGTCCTGCAGGCGCTTCCGCTGGTGGCCTCGGGCGCGGCACAGGCCCTGGGCCTGAGCGACGAGGAACTCGCGCTGGCCTGCGCCTCGCACGGCGGCGAGCCGCGCCACGCCCAGGCCGCCGCCTCGATGCTCGCCAAGGCCGGTGTGGACGGCGATGCGCTGGAGTGCGGAGCGCACTGGCCCTATCACGAAGCCTCGGCGCGAGAACTGGCCGCGCGCGGCGCGCAGCCCAGTGCGCTGCACAACAACTGCTCGGGCAAACACGCGGGCTTTGTCTGCCTGGGCTGCCGGCTTGCCGGCGGCCGCGAGGTGGGCGCCTTCGTGCGCGGCTACGTCAGGCCGGAACACGCCGTGATGCGGGAAGTGACCGCCACGCTGCAGGCCGCCACCGGCTTCGACCTGTCGCGCGCGACTCGCGGCACCGACGGCTGCTCGATCCCCACGTACGCGATTCCGCTGCGCCACCTGGCCCATGCCTTCGCCCGGGTAGCCACCGGGGTCGGGCTCTCCCCCGACCACGCGGCTGCGGCCCGGCGGCTGCGCCAGGCCGTCGCGCGAGCGCCGCACATGGTCGCCGGCAGCGGACGCTTCGACAGCCGCGTCATGGCGCGCCTGGGCGAGCGCGTGTTCTGCAAGGTGGGCGCCGAGGGGGTCTACTGCGCCGCCCTGCCCGAGATCGGGCTCGGGGTGGCCCTGAAGATGGACGACGGCAACACCGCCCGCGCGGCCGAGGTGGTGATGGCCGCGGTCATCGAGGCGCGACTCGCGCTCGATGGCGAAGACGCCGCGCTGATGCGCAGCCTGAGGGAGGTGGAGCTGCGCAACTGGAACGGTCTCGAGGTGGGAAGCCTGCGGGCGGCCGAGGTCCTTCGGGTGCGCGCCTGAGCCGTCCCGATACCCGAGACGCCATGCCACCTCCCTACCCCGTCCCCGAGTCCGAGGTCGAGTTCAGCGCGATCCGTGCCCAGGGCCCGGGTGGTCAGCATGTGAACAAGGCGTCGACCGCCGTCCACCTGCGCTTCGACATCCGCGCATCGGGCATGCCTGACAGCGCCAAGGAGCGTCTGCTGGCCAGCCTCGATTCCCGCATCTCCGGCGACGGCGTGCTGGTCATCAAGGCGCAGGGATCGCGCAGCCTGGAAGGCAACAAGGCCGAGGCGATGGCCAGGCTGCAGGCGGTGGTGGCGCAGGCCTGCGAAGCGCCGCGCCCGCGCAAGCCCACCCGACCAACCTACGGTTCGAAGCAGCGCCGCCTCGAGGGCAAGGCGCAGCGATCCGCGATCAAGTCCGCTCGCGGCAGGGTCGTCGCCTAGCGCGCGCCCATGATGGATTCGACCCGACCCATGCTTTCGTCGGATACCACCGCGATCGTTCTCGGCGCCTCGGGATCGGTAGGCGAGGCTCTGCTCGCCGAGATCCTGCGCTCCGACCGATTCCCCCGAGTGATCGTCGTCGCCCGGCGACCGCTTGCCAACCAAAACCGCGCGCATCCGAAGATCGTCGAGCGGCTCGTTCCCGACATGCATCCCGCGGGGCTGCAACAGGCCGTCGTCGATGCCTTGCGCGATGGCGGCGCCGATGCCGTCGGCTTCAGCGTCCTCGGGGTGGGGGCCGGCACCGCGAAGCTGTCGATCGCGCAGCATCGCGCCGTCGATGTCGAACTGAACGCCGCGTTCGCCCGCGGGCTGAAGGACTCCGGGAAGGTTCGCCATCTGGTCTTCATGTCGGCCATCGGCGCCGACATCAAGGCCCGAACCACGGGCTCGGGCGCCGCGGGCATGCCGCGATACGCACGCGTCAAAGGGGAAGCCGAGCAGGCCGTCCTGAGTCAGGGCCTGGACGCAGTGAGCATCTTCAGACCGTCGGTGATCATCGGCTCGCGGCACACGCCCGCGATGCTCTCGGCCGCCCTTCAGGTGCTCGCGCCGCTGATCCCGGCCCGCTACCGGCCCATCCGAACCACCGACATCGCGCGGGCCATGGTCGCGGCGGCATTGGCAGCGCCAATCGGACCCGCGATCCACGACTGGACCGAGATGCGAGCGCTCGCCGAGGGGGCGGTCTGATGCATGGCCCGAGCCGGGGCGCATGAACCCGCCGCTCCCATGCCTGTGATCCAGGTCCGCGTGCGCCCCAACGCCGGCCGCAGCCTGCTCGAGCAGCTGCCCGACGGCACCTATGCGGCGAAGCTCAAGTCGCCGCCCGTCGACGGCAAGGCGAACCAGGAACTCATCGTCCTGGTCGCCGCGCATTTCGCCTGCCCGAAGTCGTCGGTCGTCCTCAAGGCGGGGGCAAGCGGCAGGACCAAGCTCCTGACCATCCCCGACCCGCAGAGCGCGGAGCGCCCATGAAAGCGCCGCCGCGCCGGATACGAGGCCTTCTCGGTGCGTGGGTCGCAGCAAGCCTGGCGGCCGGCTGTGCCCACCCGATTGCCCAGGAGCAGACCATCGCCGTCACGGTCGAGACCGACCTGCCCGGCTGGAAGGGGCCGCTCGACTGCCGGGCCAGCAATGCTGCCGGCAGCTGGGCCTTCACGGCTCCGGGTACGGTCAGCGTTCTGCGCTCGTCGACGCCGCTGCAGATCCGCTGCGAAACCCCGCCCGGCGCCGTCCTGAAGGGCGGGGAGATCAGCGGGCTGGTCGGCGCGCTTCGGGGCGCAGGCGCCCATCACTACCCGAGTCCTGTGGCGCTGCACATTCACCGGGAGGTCCCGGCGAACGGCCCGCAACGCCTTGCCCATCCGCTGGGCGAGTTCGAGCATGTCGAAGGCAGCACCGGCGTGCTGATCACCGCTCCGCACGGCACCTTCGACGCCGGCACCGACTCGCTCGCGATCGCCGTGGCGGCCGAACTCGGCGCCGGCTACGTCGTCGCGCGCCACTTCACGCCGAACCGCATCCGCATCAACGTCAACCGGCCGACCGAGGGCGCATTCTCGAGCTGCGCGAACGAGTCGCGCACCGAACGCGCGCAGTCGATCCACGACACCTACCTCGGTCTCGTCCGGCGCGCGTCGGCAGCCGGCCAGCTGGAGCTTTATGTCGAGATCCACGGCAACTCGAACCCGCTGACGGCGCGTCACGTGGAGGTGGCCACCGTCGGCGTGTCCGACGCGCAGGCCCGACGGGCGAAGGAAAGCTTCGCGACCATGCTCGCGCGCGCCCGGGCGCGCGCAGCCTCCTACCCGGACCTCGAGCTGATGATCGAGCCGACCGACCGCCTCCACTT
>JBIIHU010000177.1:0-8146 GCA_044235405.1 Burkholderiaceae bacterium | reverse complement strand
GTTTTGCGATGCCGGTGGCGGTCGGTGCCGCGATCGCGGCACCCGATCGTCGCGTGGTGGTGCTCGAGGGCGATGGCAGCGGCATGTATACCCTGCAGGCGCTCTGGACCATGGCGCGCGAGGGCCTGAATGCCACCGTCGTCGTGTTCGCGAACCGCTCCTACCAGATCCTGAAGGGCGAGTTCCTCGGTGTCGGGGCGGGCGAGCCCGGGCCTCGTGCCTCGCAGATGCTGTCACTCGACCAGCCTGCCCTCGACTGGCTGGCGCTGGCCCGTGGCATGGGCGTGCCGGCTACCCGTGCCGAAGATCTGGGTGCCTTCGCCGAGCAGTTCGCCCGCTCGGTGGCCACGCCCGGCCCTTCTCTGATCGAACTCGCGACCTGAGCTCGCGCACCCGATGAAGCCGTCCGGGCCGTCGGGCCCGACGCGCGCGGGTACCGCGCTGGTGGCTGGCGCCACGGGCCGCTTCGGCGAGGCGCTGCTCAACCGCGTGCTCGCCAGCGGCGACTATCCCGAGGTGGTCGGCCTGGCGCAGGCGCCGATGACCCTCGGGGTTCGCGGCCTGCGCCTTGCGACCCTCGAGGCGCTGCCCCCGCTGTCCGACGCCTTCGTCAGCCTGGCGGCGTTCGATGCCGCGCCGGCGTCCTTTCATGGTCGTGATGCGGTCTGGGCGCCGGTCGATGCCGCGCGCCTGCTGCCGGTCGTGCAGGCGGCCTGTGCGGCTGGCGCGCGCCGCCTGGTGCTGGTGTCGCCGGCGCCGGTCTGGCAGCAGATGGGTGGCCTGAACCGCGGCCTGACGGGCGCCACCGAGCTCGCCCTGACCGGCCTGCCGCTCGAGTCGATTACCGTGCTTCGGCCGGTGGTCGAATCCGCCCCCGGCGCGCGCGGCTGGGTGGAGCGGGTGGCCGCCGTCTATACCAGCCTGCAGATGCTCGCGCTGCCGCGATCGATGCCGGTGCACACCAGCGAACAGCTCGCCCGCGGTGCGCTGGCCGCCATGCGGACCGCCCGAGACGGTGTGCGGGTCGTCACCGCGGATAGAATCCCCGATCTCGTCCAGGAGGCCGCCTCATGACTGCCGTGACTGTCAACGATACTTTCCTGCGGGCGCTGCGCCGCGAGCCGACCGAGCACACGCCGGTCTGGCTGATGCGACAGGCCGGCCGCTACCTGCCCGAGTACAACGCCACCCGTGCGCGCGCCGGCAGCTTCCTGAACCTGTGCAAGAACCCGGAACTCGCCTGCGAGGTCACGCTGCAGCCGCTCGCCCGGTATCCGCTGGATGCCGCGATCCTGTTTTCGGACATCCTCACGGTGCCCGATGCGATGGGGCTCGGCCTGTACTTCGCCGAGGGCGAGGGGCCGCGCTTCGAGCGCCCGGTGCGCGACGAAGCCGCGGTGGCCCAGCTCGCCGTGCCCGACCCCAACGACTCGCTGCGCTACGTGATGGACGCGGTGCGCACGATCCGCCAGGCGCTCGGCGGGCGCGTGCCGCTGATCGGCTTTTCCGGCAGCCCCTTCACGCTCGCCTGCTACATGGTCGAGGGTGGCGGCAGCGACGACTTCCGCCGCATCAAGACCATGCTCTACAGCCGGCCCGACCTGCTGCACCGGATCCTCGAGGTCAACGCGCGGGCGGTTGCCGATTACCTGAACGCCCAGATCGACGCCGGCGCGCAGGCCGTCATGATCTTCGACTCCTGGGGCGGCGCGCTCGCCGACGGCGCCTTCCAGAAGTTCTCGCTCGCCTACACGAAGCAGGTGCTGCGGTCGCTCAAGCTCGAGCGCGAGGAGGGCGGCGCGAGGGTTCGCGTGCCCTCCATCGTCTTCACGAAGGGTGGCGGCCTGTGGCTGGAGGCGATTGCCGGGTCGGGTTGCGATGCCGTCGGCGTCGACTGGACGATGAACCTGGGGCAGGCGCGTGCGCTGGTCGGCGATCGCTGCGCGATCCAGGGAAATCTCGATCCGATGGTGCTGATGGCCGGCCCCGAGCAGGTGCGCGCAGAGGCGCTGAAGGTGCTCGAAAGCTTCGGGCCGCCGAGCCCCGGCCACGCCCATGTCTTCAACCTGGGCCATGGCATCTCGCAGTTCACCCCGCCCGACAATGTGCTCGCGCTGGTCGAGACGGTGCACGCCTACAGCCGCGAGATGCGTCGGCGGGGGCCGAGCGCCTCGGCGCTCTAGCAGCGCGATTCGACCCACCGACAGCCGCGGTTCGCGGCTGTCGGATGATGTCCGAATGTCTCGACGGTGCGTTTCACGCTAGCACGTGCGGTCACTTATGCACACTTGACGAGCGGGCGCGAATCTGTTCCGCCGGTTTCGTCGGCCTTCGAGACCCCTTGTCGCAAGTCTTTGATTCATAGCAAGATTTTTTCGGCGAAAAAAGCGTGCAATCGACTTGTCATCCAGCATTGGCGCGGTTTTCCGGGCGGTCGAGGCAGGTTGATCACAGTTTTATCCACAGCTTCTGTGCATGACCTGGAAAAGCCTCGTGCCCGCCTAGGATTAGGGCTCGAAGTTAAAGTGAAATCGAGGTTTCGGCGATGACAGAGGCGGGCGAGCGGATCGTCCAGGTGCTGCTCGATCTGCCGATGGGCGAGCGTTTCGACTACCGGCTCGCCCCCGGGCAGCGCACCGAGCCGGGCGGCTGGCTGGTCGTTCCGTGGGCGCAATCGCGGCGGATCGGGCTGGTCGCAGGCTTCGCCGATCGATCCGAACTGCCACCCGAGCGGGTGCGCGAGGTGCTGCAGGTGCTCGACGACGCGCCGCGGCTGCCTGCCGACTGGTTCGCCTTCCTGCGCTTCGTGGCGGACTACTATCACCGCACGCTCGGCGAGGTCGCGCTGCCGGCGCTGCCCCGCCTGCTGCGCGAGCCGCCATCCGCACGCGCGCGCACCTCGGTCTTCGCCCGGCTTCGCCGGCGCCAGGCGAAGGCGGCCAGCGCGGCCGATCGGGCAGGGCGCGGCACGCGGTCGCCGGGTGACTCGCCGGCGGCCGGGGCGCCGCCCCCCGGCGAAGAAGCGCCGCCCTTCAGCGCCGCGCCGCCCCCCGGCGATTGGCCGCCCTTCAGCGAGGCGCCGCTCCTGACCGAGGCGCAGCAGGCGGCGCTGGCCGGCCTTCGCGCCGGCGAGGGCTTTCGCGTGGCGCTGCTGCATGGGGTCACCGGCAGCGGCAAGACCGAGGTCTATCTGCAGTGGCTCGCGGGCATCCTCGACGAGCGCGCCGACGCGCAGGCGCTGCTGCTCGTCCCCGAAATCGGGCTCACGCCGCAGCTCGTGGGGCAGTTGCGCGCCCGTTTTCACGGGCTGCCGATCGCCGTGCTGCACAGCGA
The DNA here is from genome assembly GCA_044235405.1 of Burkholderiaceae bacterium. Lineage (GTDB taxonomy): Bacteria > Pseudomonadota > Gammaproteobacteria > Burkholderiales > Burkholderiaceae_E > Quisquiliibacterium. The sequence continues at coordinate 4,813 of JBIIHU010000177.1, read as the reverse complement.
CCTGCCGGATGCCGAGCGTGCGGCGCACTGGCTCGACGCGGTCGAAGGACGCGCCAGGTTGGTGGTGGGCACGCGGCTGGCGGTGCTCACGCCGCTGCCGTCGCTCGCGGCCATCGTCGTCGACGAGGAACACGACGCCTCGTTCAAGCAGCAGGAGGGCGTGCGCTATTCCGCGCGCGACATGGCGGTTGCGCTGGCCTCGCGGCGCGGCATCCCTGTACTGCTCGGCTCGGCCACGCCCTCGCTCGAGAGCTGGCTGGCGGCGCGGCGCGGCCGCTATCGACTGTTTGCGCTGCCCGATCGTGTCCACGCCGGCACCTGGCCGGTGCTGCGCCGCATCGACACCCGTCGCAAGGCGATGGTGCACGGCCTCGCTCCCGAGACCCGCGAGGCGATCGGCGCCGCGCTGGCGCGAGGCGAACAGACGCTGGTCTTCATGAACCGCCGTGGCTTTGCGCCGGTGCTGACCTGCGAGGCCTGCGGCTGGCTGAGCAGCTGCCCGAACTGCGCCGCGTTTCGGGTGCTGCATCGGAGCGAGCCGGTCGACGCAACTGGTTCCGAGGCTGCGCCGGGCGCCACCCGCGGGCCGCACACGGCGCCAGAGGCCGGGGCGCGGGCGCGCTACTCGCTGCATTGCCACCACTGCGGGGCACAGGCGCGGGTGCCGCGCGGCTGCCCGGACTGCGGCAACATCGACCTGCGACCGCTGGGCCGGGGCACGCAGCGCCTCGAGGAGGGCCTGCTCGCACTCTTTCCGCAGGCGCGCATCGCCCGGCTCGATCGCGATGTCGCCCGCCACCGGGGTGCCGCCGGCGCGGTGATCGAGGCCGCGCACCGCGGCGAGGTCGATATCCTGGTGGGCACGCAGATGCTGGCCAAGGGCCACGACTTCCGCCGGCTGAGCTGCGTGGTGGTGGTCGATGCCGACAGCGGACTCTTCTCGGCGGACTTCCGCGCGCCGGAGCGGCTGTTCGCGGTGCTGATGCAGGTGGCCGGCCGTGCCGGCCGGTCGGGCCTGGCGAGCGAGGTGATCGTCCAGACCCGCTTCGGCCAGCACCCCCTCTTCGATGCGCTCGCGCGCCGCGACTTCGCCGGCTTCGCCGATGCACAGCTCGCCGAGCGCCATGCCGCCGGGCTGCCGCCCTTCGTGCACCAGGCGCTGCTGCGTGTCGAGGCCCGGCAGCTCGATACCGCGCTCGATTTCCTGACCCGCGCCCGTGCGCTGGCCGATCCGCAAGCCTCCCCAGCCGATGCCGGCGGAGCCGCCGATTCCGGGTCCGATGCCGTGCGATCGACGGCCGTCACCCTCTTCGATCCGGTGCCGATGCCGATGGCACGGCTGGCAGGTCGCGAGCGCGCGCAGCTGCTTCTGGAGGCCGACCAGCGGCGGCCGCTCCACGACCTGCTGCGCGCATGGCTGCCCGCGGTGGCGGGGCTACGCGGGGCGGTACGCTGGCAGGTCGAGATCGACCCGCTCGAGATCTGATCGCGACCGCCCGCAGGCAGCCACCGGCCCTTCCGCCCCATTCCAGCCTTCCGGATCCATGAACGCCGCTGCCCAGCCCGCCCTGAACCCCGCCCAGCGCGAGGCGATCCGCTACCTCGACGGACCCTGCCTGGTGATCGCCGGCGCCGGCAGCGGCAAGACCCGCGTGATCACCCACAAGATCGCGCACCTGGTGGCCAGCGGCATGAAGCCTTCGGCGATCGCCGCGATCACGTTCACGAACAAGGCGGCGCGCGAGATGCAGGAGCGGGTCGCCGCGCTGGTGAAGCTGCCCGAGCGTGAGCGCCCGGTGGTGAGCACCTTCCACGCGCTGGGCGTGCAGATCGTCCGCGCCGAGGCGCGCGCGCTCGGGCTCAAGCCCGCGTTCTCGATCCTCGATGCCGACGATGCCCTCGGCATCATCCAGCAGGCGCTCGCGACCACCGATCGCAAGCTGCTGCGTGCGGTGCAGTCGCGCATCTCGCTCTGGAAGAACGCGATGATCGGCCCCGACGAGGCGCTTGCGAACGCGCGTGGCGAGCTCGAGCAGTCCGCCGCGCGCGTCTTTCGCGACTATGCGGCCACGCTCGCCGCCTACCAGGCGGTCGATTTCGACGACCTGATCGGTCTTCCGCTGCGGCTGCTGCGCGATGATCCGCACGCCGCGCAGCGCTGGCGCGAGCGGCTGCGCTACCTGCTGGTCGACGAATACCAGGACACCAACGCCAGCCAGTACGAACTGCTGCGCCTGCTGGCGGGGCCGCGAGCGGCCTTCACGGCGGTCGGTGACGACGACCAGTCGATCTACGGCTGGCGTGGCGCCACCCTCGATAACCTCGAGCGCCTCGGTCGCGACCATCCCGGCCTGAAGGTCATCAAGCTCGAGCAGAACTATCGCTCGAGCCAGCGCATCCTCGAGGCCGCCAACCGCCTGATCGCGGGCCATCCGAAGCTCTACGCGAAGACCCTCTGGTCGGCGCTCGGCGTGGGCGAGCCGCTCACCGTGGTGGCCTGCGAGAACGACGAGCAGGAGGCCGAGTCGGTGGTTGCGCGCCTGTCGGCGGCCCGCTTCGAGCGGCGTGGCCGATGGGCCGACTACGCGGTGCTCTACCGCGGCAATCATCAGGCGAGGGTGGTCGAGCAGGCGCTGCGCAACGCGAAGGTGCCTTACGTGCTTTCAGGCGGTCAGAGCTTCTTCGAGCGCGCCGAGATTCGCGACCTGCTCGCATGGCTTCGGCTGTTGGCCAACGACGAGGATGACCCGGCCTTCATCCGGGCCGTCACGACGCCTCGGCGCGGGGTGGGCACCGCGACGCTGGCCGCGCTCGGCGAATACGCCGGCCAGCGCCAGCAGCCTATGGTGGCGGCGCTCGCCGAGAGCGGCTTCGAGAGCCGGGTGTCGGCCCGCCAGCTAGCCCCGCTGCGCGAATTCGGCGCCTTCGTGGCGCGCATGAGCGCGCGCGCAGCCCGCGAGCCTGCCGGCCAGGTGCTCGACGACCTGCTCGCGGCGATCGGCTATCGGGGCTGGCTCTTCGAGTCGGCCGACGAGAAGGCCGCGGCCGCCCGCTGGACCCATGTCACCGATTTCGTCGACTGGGTCAAGAAGCGGGCCGCCGACGAGGATGCGACGCTCGCGCAGGTGGCACAGTCGGTGGCCCTGCTGTCCCAGCTCGACCGGCGCGACGAGGAGCTCGATGCGGTGCGCCTCAGCACCATCCACGCCGCCAAGGGGCTGGAGTATCCGCATGTCTTCGTGATCGGCTGCGAGGAGGGCATCCTTCCGCACCGCGGCGATGCGGATCCGCTGGACGAGGCCGATGGCACCCCCGACGAGGGGCCGACCGGTGGGGCGCGCATCGAGGAGGAGCGGCGGCTGATGTACGTGGCGGTGACGCGTGCCCAGCGCAGCCTGACGCTGAGCTGGTGCGCGGCGCGCCGGCGGGGCCGCGACACCGTGCGACGCGATCCTTCGCGCTTTCTGGGCGAGATGCAGCTCGAGGCTGCGCCGGTGAGCCGGCGCACCGGTCAGGAGGATGCCCGCGAGCGGCTGATGCGCCTGCGGGCGCTGCTGGGCAAGCCCCCTGCGGCTTAGGGGGCCGCGCTGCTGCCTTTACTTCTTGGCGGCTTCGGCGGGGGCGGCCGGCGCCTTGGGCTCCTCGAACTTGCCGCCCGAGGCGTTGACCATGTGAACCACTGCGCGGCCGATCTCGAGGTCGTCGAAATCGCCGCCACCCTGGGCGGCCATGGCGCCCTTGCCCTTCAGCGCGGAGTTGAGCAGCGCGTCGTAGCCGGTCTTGATGCGGGCGGCCCAGGCGCCGGCATCGCCGGTCTTGGGGGCGCCCGCCGCGCCGACCGCATGGCAGGCTGCGCACTGCGCCTTGTAGACCTCTTCGCCCGCGCGCAGCACCTTGGGGCCGCCCGCGCCCTTGAGCTCGAAGCGGGCCACCGGCTGGATGCGGGCCTCGATCGCCTCGGCGGTGAAGCTGTCGCTGCCGGCGCCGGTGCGCGCGCCCGCCCCCACGTACTTGACCAGAAGCACGATGATGAGGATGGGCACCACGAAGGACAGCACGATCACGGTGATCAGCTGCCGGGGGGTCTTGATGAAGGTCTCGTGTTCGCCTGCGTCGCTCATGGGCTGTCCTCGGGGAGGGCCGAATTCGTCAAAGCCCCCGATTGTAGCCGCTGCCGGCCGGCTCGCGCGTCAGAAGCCTCGGAAGGTGGCGAACTCCGAAACCGGCGCCCGCTCGGTCACCAGCCGATTGATCGGCGCCTCGGGGTCGGCATGGCCGAGCGCCATGCCGCAGATCACGCCCTCGTTCTCGGGCAGGCCCAGCGCGTCGGCAATGACCGCGTGAAAGCGCGAGAAGGCCTGCTGCGGGCAAGTGTCCAGTCCGCGGCCGCGGGCCGCGATCATGATGTTCTCCATGAACATCGCGCAGTCGATGTAGCCGCCGACCCGCATCATCCGGTCCATCGTGAAGATCAGGCCCACCGGCGCGTCGAAGAACACGTAGTTGCGCGCGCTCTGGGCGCGCATCGCGGCGGTGTCGCCCTTGGCGATCCCCACCAGCCCGTACATGTCCCAGCCGATCTTGCGGCGCCGGTCGACGTAGGGCGAGACCCACTGCGCCGGGTAGTAGGGAAAGGGTTCGGTGTACTTCTCGGCCTGATCGGGTTCGTCGAAGGCGGCCATCACTCGGCGGCTGAGTTCGGCCTTGGCCTCGCCGGCGACCACGTGCACCTTCCACGGCTGGATGTTGGTGCCCGAGGGGGCGCGGCTGGCGACCGCGAGGATTTCCTCGACGGTGGCGCGCGGCACGGGGG
>JBIIHU010000176.1:0-8180 GCA_044235405.1 Burkholderiaceae bacterium | reverse complement strand
GGCCATGGACGTCAAGCGATGAACGCGCCGGCCGTCGTGATGCCCGCCCCCGGCGAATCCACGGCGAGGCCGCTGCTTTCCGTGCGCGGCCTGCTCAAGCATTTCCCGGTGCGCAACCGGGGCGGTGCGGTGGTGCGCGCGGTCGACGGCGTCGACTTCGAGGTGCTCGCCGGCGAGACGCTCGGCGTGGTCGGCGAATCGGGCTGCGGCAAGTCCACCACCGCCCGCCTGCTGATGTCGCTGATCGAGCCCGGTGCGGGCGAGGTGGTGTTCGACGGCCGCGTCGTCGGCTCGCGCGATCTGCCGCTGCGCGAGTTCCGGCGCCAGGTCCAGATGGTGTTCCAGGACAGCTACTCGTCGCTGAACCCGCGTCTGCCGGTCGAGCAGTCGATCGCCTTCGGGCCGCAGGTGCACGGGCTGCCGGCACGTCAGGCGCTCGAGCGTGCCCGCGACCTGCTCGCCCGAGTGGGGCTGGAACCGTCGCGCTTTGCCGCGCGTTATCCGCACGAACTCTCGGGAGGGCAGCGCCAGCGGGTCAACATCGCGCGGGCGCTCGCGCTCGAGCCCCGGCTGGTGATCCTCGACGAGGCGGTATCGGCCCTCGACAAGTCGGTCGAAGCCCAGGTGCTGAATCTGCTGCTCGACCTGAAGCAGGCCTTCGGCCTGACCTACCTCTTCATCAGTCACGACCTGCATGTGGTGCGCTTCCTGTGCGACCGGGTCATGGTGATGTATCTCGGGCGTGTCGCCGAGATCGGCGCGGCGCGGCGCCTCTACGAGGCGCCGCTGCACCCGTACACGCGCGCGCTGCTGTCGTCGATGCCCTCGATGGACCCGGACCGCCGCACCGAGCGTCCGCCGCTGTCGGGCGATCCGCCCAACCCGATCGACCCGCCGCCCGGCTGCCGTTTCCATACCCGATGCGAGCAGGCTCGCGAGGTCTGTCGCGGCAGCGCCCCGACGCTCGCGCAGGCCGGCGAGCATCACCGCGTGGCCTGCCTGATGCACGAGGCCGCGAGCGGCTGGGGCCAGTCGCCCTCGATCGCGCAGGAGTTCTGATGGCCGACGGCCCCATCATCGAGATCACCGGACTGACGGTGCGTTTCCTGACCGGGGGAGCGCCGATCGATGCGGTCAACGGGGTCGATCTCGCCGTGCGGCGCGGTGAGGTGGTCGCGCTGATCGGCGAGTCGGGCTCCGGCAAGTCGGTCACGCTGCGGTCGGTGATGGCGCTGCACGCCGCGTCGCGCAGCCGCATCGGCGGCTCGATCCGCGTGGCTGGCCGCGAGGTGCTGACGATGGGTCGCCGCGAGCTCGCCGACCTGCGCGGCAGCACCGTGGCGATGATCTTCCAGGAGCCGCTGCTCGCCTTCGATCCGGTCTACACGGTGGGCGAGCAGATCGTCGAGACGATCCTGCGCCACGAGAAGGTGAGTCGCGAGGCCGCGCGGGCGCGGGCGCTCGCGCTCTTCGAGCGGGTGCGCAGCCCGAGCCCCGAGCGGCGGCTGCAGAACTACCCGCACGAGATGTCCGGCGGCATGCGCCAGCGGGCGATGATCGCGCTGGCGCTGGCCTGCAATCCGCAGGTGCTGCTCGCCGACGAGCCGACCACCGCGCTCGATGCCACCGTCCAGATCCAGATCCTGCTGCTGTTGCGCGAACTGCAGCGCGACCTCGGGCTCGCGATCATCTTCGTGACCCACGACATCGGTGCCGCGGTCGAGGTCGCCGACCGGGTGGCGGTCATGTACGCCGGTCGCATCGTCGAGACCGGTCCGGTGCGCGAGCTGCTGCGCGCCCCGCGCCACCCGTACACGCTGGCGTTGCTCGGCAGCCGGCTCCACGAGGCGCCCGAGCCGGGCGCGCGGCTGCCTGCGATCCCCGGGTCGCCGCCCGACTGCTCGGCGCTGCCCCCTGGCTGCGCCTTCGCCGAGCGCTGCGCGCTCGCCGACGATGCCTGCCGCGCGCGGCAGCCCGAGGCGGTGAGCGTCGGTCCCGGCCATCTCGCGCGCTGCCTGCGGGTGGAGGCGGTGCGCGCCTGATCCGGCGGCCGGCCGGATGCCGCGATGATCCGAGCCTTCCTGCGCAGTATCGCCTCCCGCATCTTCGGCCTGGCGGCGCTGCTGATCGCGCTGATGGTGGTCCTGGTGGTGTTCCTGCTGCTGCAGGTGACGGCGCTCGAAGGGCGCCTGCGCGAGCTCGCCGAGCTGCACCAGCCCCTCGAGCAGTCGCTGGCCCATCTGAACGAGGCGGGCTTGCGCCGCCGCATCGCCTTCGAGCGCTGGCAGGCTGCGCTGCGCGCCGGACGCGCGAGCGCACTCGCCGAGGCCGAGGCCAACCACGAGCTCTACTCCCGGCAGGTCGACGAGGCGCTGGATCGATCCGGCAAGCTCATCGCCGCCTGGCCCGATCGGCCGACACACGCGGTCGCGCTGGCGCGCGTCGCCGATCTGGTGGCGCGAGTCGGCGAGGAGTACCGGCTGGTGAGCGAGCGTCAGCGCGAGGCGATCGCGCTGCTCCAGGGCGGCGATCAGACCCGCGCGACGGGGATTGTCGATGTGCTCGACGACATGCAGGTGCTTCTGCAGCGTCACCGATCCACGCTCCAGGAGGCGACCGCCACGCTTCTGGCCGATGCCGCCCGGGAGGCATCACGGCTGCAGCGCGACATCGTCTGGACCGTGGGACTTGCCACCGCGGTGGCCGTTCTGCTCGCCCTGCTCGTCGCCGCCGTCGTGACCCGGCGTATCGTGAGGCCGGTGCGCGCGCTGATCGACGGGCTGCGCGGGGTCGAGCGCGGCAACCTCGGCATCGAGCTTCCCGTCGCCTCGGCTGACGAGATCGGCACGCTGACCCGCTCGTTCAATTTCTTCGTGGGTGAACTGCGTCAGAAGGAAAGGTTGAGGTCCACCTTTGGCAAGTACATCGATCCGCGCATCCTCGATCGGCTTCTTTCCGGTAACGATTCAGCCGATGCAGGGGGCGGCAGGCGCAGGATGTCGATCTCGTTCTGCGACATGGTCGACTACACGTCGCTCGGCGAGGCGCTCACGGCCGCCGGGGTGGTCCATCTGCTCAACCGGCATTTCGCCCTCCAGGCCGAGGCAATCCAGGCGCGCGACGGCGTGGTCGACAAGTTCATGGGCGACGCGGTCATGGCTTTCTGGGGGCCTCCCTTCACCCCGGAGGCGTTACAGGCGGTGCTCGCATGCCGGGCCGCGCTCGACCAGGTGGCTGCGGTCGAGCGCTTTCGCAGCGAGCTTCCCGATCTGACCGGCATGCGCCGTAATCTGCCTGTGATCGGCATCCGGATCGGCCTGAGCACCGGCGATGTCGTGGTCGGCAACATCGGTTCGGCGACGACGCGCAGCTACACGGTGATCGGCGACGCGGTCAATCTCGCCTCGCGCATCGAGCATGCCAACCGTCTGTACGGCACCCGCGTCCTGATCTGTGGCGTCACCCGGGCGCTCGCCGGCGATGCGGTCGTCGCGCGTGAGATCGACGCTATCGTCGTCAAGGGCAAGACCGAGGTCACGACGGTCCACGAGCTGATCGGCATGTCGGACGATGTTGCCGACGACCGGCAGGCGCTCGTTCGGCAGTCGGAGGCCGCGCTCGCCGCGTATCGTGTCCAGGACTGGCAGAGCGCCGAGTCCGGCTTTCGCGCCTGCCTCGACCTCGAGCCGAACGATCCTGTCGCCCAGGTCTTCCTGGCGCGTATCGACGCCTTCCGGCAGTCGCCGCCCCCTCCCGAATGGCGGGGCATCTGGATCCTCGACCGCAAGTAGCGGCCGACGGCGCGCCGTCACCCGCGCGGCCCTGCCCCAGGATGCCCTCCAACGCCCCACGCTCCCACCCGCTGCGCCACTGGTTCAGCCGCCTGGTGCGCCGCCGCCGCCGGGTGCGTCACTTCGGGCGGCATCCGCTGCAGGATCGCTTCGCGCGGGTCGACGGAACCGAAATGGTTGCGCCCGCAACCGAATCGCTGCTGCTTGCAGTCGCCGCCGACGAGCCTGCCGCGGCCATCTCGCGGCTGAGGTCGCGCCGCGGTGGCCTGAACCGCCGGGAGGTCGCCGCGCGCCTCGCCCGTCACGGACCCAACGAGGTCGAGCACGACAGTCCGCTGCGCGCCTGGGTGCGTCTGGTGCACTGCCTGCGCGACCCCTTCAACCTGCTGCTGGGCGCGATGGCCGTGATTGCCGCCGCCACCGGCGATCGCGCGGGCGCGATCGTCATCGCGCTCATGGTCGCGCTCAGCACCGGACTGCGCTTCGCGCAGGAAGGTCGGTCGAGTCGGGCTGCGGAGGCTCTGCGCGCGATGGTCGGCAACCGTGCGATGGTGGTACGGGCGGGCGATGACGGTACCGAGATCGCGCTGCGCGGGCTGGTACCGGGTGACATCGTCAAGCTGGCGGCGGGCGACATGATTCCCGCCGATTGCCGCGTTCTCGCCGCGCGCGACCTCTTCATCGCCCAGGCGGCGATCAGCGGGGAGTCGGTGCCCGTCGAGAAGTTCGCCGACCGTCGCGTGCCCGCGGCCGAGCCGCTCGAGCAGAGCAATCTGGTCTTCATGGGCACCAGCGTGGTCTCGGGCTCCGCGACCGCGCTGGTCGTCGCTACCGGCGGCAGCACCTGCGCTGGTGCGATCGCGGCGCGGCTGGCGAGCGCCGACGCGAGCCCCAACGCATTCCAGGCCGGCGTCGATGGCGTCAGCTGGCTGCTGATCCGCTTTGCGGCCGTCATGGTGCCGCTGGTCTTCCTGCTCAACGGCTGGGCGCGCGGGCAGTGGTTCGAGGCCTTCCTGTTCGCGCTGTCGGTCGCTGTGGGCCTCACGCCCGAGATGCTCCCGATGATCGTCACGACGACACTGGCGCGCGGCGCAGTCGCGCTCGCGCACCGTCGCGTGGTCGTCAAGCGGCTCGATGCGATCCACACGCTGGGCGCGATCGACACGCTGTGCACCGACAAGACCGGCACCCTGACGCAGGACCGGCTCGCGCTCGGCCGTCACGTCGATGCGCGGGGCCGGCCGTCCGAGGAGGTGCTTGCGCTCGCTTTCCTCAACAGCCACTTCCAGACCGGCCTGCGCAACCTGCTCGACCGCGCGGTTCTCGAGCATGTCGAGGTCGCGATCGAGCTGCGCCTGGAGCACGACTGGCAACTGATCGACGAGGTCCCCTTCGACTTCGAGCGCCGCCGGATGTCGGTGGTGGTGGCCGAGCGTGATCGCCCGCCGCTGCTGATCTGCAAGGGCGCTGTCGAGGAGGTACTCGAGCGCTGCGCGCGCGTGCGCGCGGACGGCGCGGATGGCGACCAGCCGCTCGACGAGGCGCTGCGCGCGCGCGTGCTGGCCGTCGCGCGCGAGCTGAACACCGAGGGCCTGCGCGTGGTCGCGGTCGCGACCCGCGCGATGCCCGCGGATCAGCGCACGTACTCGGTGGCCGACGAGCGCGACCTCGTGCTCGCCGGCTACATCGCCTTCCTCGATCCGCCCAAGGACAGCGCGGCGCCGGCCCTGCGGGCGCTGGCCGCCCACGGCGTGCGGGTCAAGGTCCTCACCGGCGATGCCGCGGCGGTGGCCGAGCATGTATGCCGCGAGGTCGGGATCCCGGTCGAACGCGTGCTGCTCGGCACCGAGCTCGAGGCGATGAACGACGCCGAGCTGGCGGCGGCCGTACAGGCGCACACGGTTTTCGCCAGGCTCGCGCCGCTGCAGAAGGCGCGCATCGTGCGCGCGCTGCAGGCCGGCGGCAGCGTGGTCGGCTTCCTGGGCGATGGCATCAACGACGCCCCGGCGCTGCGCGCTGCCGATGTGGGGATCTCGGTCGATACCGCGGTCGACATCGCCAGGGAGTCGGCCGATATCGTGCTGCTCGACAAGAGCCTGGCCGTGCTCGACGACGGTGTGGTGACCGGCCGCACGACGGTCGCCAACCTCGACAAGTACATCCGCATGGCCGCGAGCTCGAACTTCGGCAATGTGCTGTCGGTGCTGGTGGCCAGCGCCTTCCTGCCCTTTCTGCCGATGCTGCCGCTGCACCTGCTGGTGCAGAACCTGCTCTACGACTTCTCGCAGACGGCGCTGCCCTTCGACCGCGTCGATCCCGACCTCACCGCGCGGCCGCTGCGCTGGAATCCCCATGACCTCGGCCGCTTCATGCTGTGCTTCGGGCCGGTGAGCTCGGTCTTCGATCTCGCGGCCTTCGCGGTGCTGTGGCATGCGCTCGGCGCCAGCACCGCCGTGCAGCAGAGCCTTTTCCAGTCGGGCTGGTTCGTCGTCGGGCTGCTGACCCAGGTGCTGGTCGTCCACATGCTGCGCAGCCCGCGCCTGCCCTTCGTTGGCAGCCGGCCGTCGCCGGCCCTGCTCGCCACCACGCTGGCGGTCGCCGTCGTGGGCGTCTGGCTGCCAATGGGGCCGCTCGCCCCCTGGTTTCGGCTCCAGCCGCTGCCGCCGGCCTTCTGGCCGTGGCTGCTGGCGCTGCTGGCCGGCTATGCGCTGCTCGCGAGCCTGGTGAAGCGGGTGTATGTGCGCCGCTTCGGCTGGTCGTAGCGGATCGCCGCGCTACCGGCCGGCGAGCCGCTGCGCGAGTCGCTCGCGGATCACCGGCGAGGCCAGGCTGGCCCGTGTGGCCTGCCTCAGCCGCAGTTCGTCGTAACCGCCGGCCGCCACCTGCCCCAGATGCCGCTTCATGGCCCGCACGGCGCCGGCCTCGGTCTGCAGCGCCGCCTCGAGGTAGGCCTCGACCCGCGCCGGCAGCGAGCCCGCGGGCACCGCCTCGGTCAGAAAGCCGATGCGCAGCATCTCGTCGCTGTCGATGGCCATCGCGGTCAGGAACAGTTTCTGCGCGGCCGGCAGGCCGAGCCGCGTGACATAGCGCCGCAGCCCGCCGGGGTAGTAGTGCAGCCCGAACTTCGCCGCCGGCATGAACATGCGGCAGCCCTGCGGGCCGAGGCGGATGTCGCAGGCCAGCGCGAGATCGGTGGCGCCGCCATACACGCTGCCGTTCATCGCCGCCACCGTGAGGAAGGGCAGCGCCTCGAGCGTGTCGAGCATGCGCTCGAGGCGGTCGTCGAGATCCGAGAGGATCGCCTCCAGCGTGTAGCCCGAACTGAAGCTGCGCTCGCCGGTGCCGGTGATCACGAGCACGCGCACCGAGGCATCGGCGGCGAGTTCGCCGAACCAGGCCGTCATCGCATCGAGGTCGGCCGGGTCGAGGCGGTTGTGCTCGGCCGGTCGCGCCAGGCGCAGCTGCGCGATGCCGTCGGCAAGGTGCACGCGCGGCGCACCCGGGTGCGTACCGAGGGGCCGTTCGGTGGCGAGATCGGCGGGCCAGCGGGCGGGGGGCGTCGCGCTGGCCGCAGCCGTGCCGGGGGGGGAGGTCGTGACCTTGCGGGCGTCGGCGGGCGGGGATTCGGGCATGGGGAAAACCGGTGGATAGCCTCGCGTCATGGTAGCCGAGCAGCCTGCCGGCGGGCGAACGCGCTAAGCTAGCGGGTTTGCCGCACTCACTTCTGCGCGCGGGCCTCGCGGCCCGCCGAAAGCACCGCCATGGCCCAGTACGTCTTCACCATGAACCGCGTCGGCAAGATCGTCCCGCCGAAGCGCCAGATCCTCAAGGACATCTCGCTGTCCTTCTTCCCGGGCGCCAAGATCGGCGTGCTCGGCCTGAACGGCGCGGGCAAGTCCACGCTGCTCAAGATCATGGCCGGCATCGACACCGAGATCGAGGGCCAGGCCACGCCGATGCCCGGCCTGCGCATCGGCTACCTGCCGCAGGAGCCGCAGCTCGACGCGACCCGCACCGTGCGCGAGGAGGTCGAGGAGGGGCTCGGCGAGGTCATGCAGGCCAAGGCGAAGCTCGACGCGATCTACGCCGCCTACGCCGAACCCGATGCCGATTTCGATGCGCTCGCTGCCGAGCAGGCCAAGTACGAGGCCATCCTCGCCACGGCCGGAGCCGACACCGAGCAGCAGATGGAAGTCGCGGCCGACGCCCTTCGCCTGCCGCCCTGGGACGCCGTGATCGGCAACCTGTCGGGTGGCGAGAAGCGGCGCGTGGCGCTTTGCAAGCTGCTGCTGTCCAAGCCCGAGATGCTGCTGCTCGACGAGCCGACCAACCACCTCGATGCCGAGAGCGTCGACTGGCTCGAGCAGTTCCTGCAGAAGTTTCCCGGCA
>JBIIHU010000175.1:0-8184 GCA_044235405.1 Burkholderiaceae bacterium | reverse complement strand
GATCGAGCACCGGCTTGCCGTACTTGGACTCGCCGATCTGGAAATAGGGCGTCTCGGGCGTCGCCTCGATGAAGTTGCCCGCCGAGTAGACCTGGTAGAGCCGCAGGCCCTCGCCGCGGATCTGGCCGCCGAAGATCAGCGAAACATTGAATTCGACGCCTGCGTGCTTCAGCGACGCCGCGTCGCGCGCGTGCACGCGTCGTACCGCGGCGCCGAGCACCCGTGCGGCGTCGAACATGCTGCGCGCGTTCCAGATGGTGATCGGCTCGGCGTCGTCGTGGTCCTTGAGCTGCTCGACCTGCAGGATTTCCCGCACCGACTGCGAGATCGACAGGTTGCCCGCCGACAGCAGCACCATGAAACGGTCGCCCGGGCGTTCGTAGACGATCATCTTGCGGAAGGTGCTGATCTGGTCGAGGCCCGCGTTGGTCCGCGAGTCGGAGAGGAATACCAGTCCGGCGTTGAGCTTGATGGCGACGCAGTAGGTCATGGCGGATGCCCGGGGGCGCGACGGCCGAAACCATCGATTATGCGCCGCCGCGCTATGCTCGGCCCCCTTGTCCGCCCGGCGTCATCGCCTTGAACCCGCAACCGACACTTCCCGCCCCGGCGACCGCACCGGCGATCGCGGCTCTGCTCGTCAACGCCTTCGTGTGGGGCGTGTCGTGGTGGCCCTTCAGGTGGCTCGCCGATCGCGGGCTGCACCCGCTGTGGGCCACCGCAGCGATCTACCTGGCGGCACTCGCGCTGATTGCGCTTCGCCACCCGGGCGCGCTCACGCTCGCGTGGCGGCGGCCGGCGCTCCTTGCGCTCGGCGCGGCGGCAGGGGTCACGAACACCTGCTTCAATTGGGGGGTGAGCATCGGCGAGGTGGTTCGGGTAGTGCTGCTCTTCTACCTGATGCCGATCTGGGCGGTGCTGCTGGCCAGGGCGCTGCTGGGCGAGCCGCTGCGCGCGGCCGCCCTCGGCCCGGTGCTGATGGCGGTGAGCGGTGCGGCTCTCGTGCTGTGGCAACCCGGCCTGGGCGTCCCGATGCCGGCATCGACGGGCGACTGGCTAGGCCTCGCGGGCGGCATGGGCTTCGCCCTCACCAACGTGCTTCTGCGCCGGCAGGCGTCCGACGACGCTTGGGCGCGAGCAGCCGCGATGTTCGCAGGCGGCACACTGATGCCGGGGGCGGTCGCCCTCGCCTGCCTCGCCCTCGGGGTCGCCGTGCCGCTGCCGGCGCTCGCACCCGGCGCCTTCGGACCGCTGCTGCTGATCGCGGTCATCTTCGTGGTCGCCAATCTTGCGCTGCAGTACGGCGCCGCGCGCCTGCCCACCCGCGTGACCGCGGTGGTGATGCTCAGCGAGGTGCTGTTCGCCGCGGTGTCGTCGGTAGGGATTGCCGGCGAGCCGGTCACGATGCGCCTGATCGCCGGCGCCGCGCTGATCGTCGGCGCCAGCCTGGTCTCGGCATGGCGCGTGCGCTGAGCGCCACGCCAGCGCCCGGCGATCGCGGCATCCCGAGCGTCCGCGCGAGCGCCGCTCAGGCGCCGTCCAGGAGGTGGCCGATGTCGGTCGCGAGCGGCCCTGGCCCCTTGGCGTGCTTCACGAACAGCCGCAGCCGGCCTTGCGGATCGAACACGTAGCTGCCGGCGGTATGGTCGACCGAATAGCTGCCGGGGCTGCTGCCGGCGACCTTCTGGTAGAAGACCTTGAACTCGCGGGCGGTACGGGCAATGGCATCGGCATCGCCACGCAGCCCGACGAATCGCGGATCGAAGGCCGGCACGTACTGCGCGAGAAGCGCCTGGGTGTCGCGCTCGGGGTCGACCGTGATGAACAGCACCTGGACCCGATCGGCCCGCGGACCGAGTTCGCGCAGGGCCTGCGCCATCTCGGCAAGCGTGGTCGGGCAGACATCCGGGCACTGCGTGAAGCCGAAGAACACCACCACCACCTTGCCGCGATAATCGGCGAGCGTGCGAGGCTGGCCAAGGTGATCGGTGAGCGCGAAATCACGCCCGAAGTTGGCGCCCGTGACATCGACCGCCGAGAAGCTGACCGGAGCGCGCCGGCAGCCGGCGATCGCCGCCAGCGGCGCGACGGCACAGGCAAGGGCGAGTCGCCGGCGGGTTTCGGACAGGAGGGCGCGACCGGCGTCGCGCGCGAGCGCCATCGCGAAGACCTCAGAACCGCAGGTAGTGATCGACGAGCAGGGCTCCGAAGATCGCGGCGAGGTAGGTGATCGAGTAGCCGAAGGTGCGACGCGCGAGTCGATCGGAATAATTGCGCCATAGCCCCCAGGCGAGCGCCAGGAAATAGCCGCCGAGGCCCAGGGCGCACACCAGGTAGATCAGGCCGCTCATGCCGATCAGGAAGGGCATCAGCGACACCGCGAGCAGCAGCACCGTGTAGAGCAGGATGTTGAGCCGGGTGAACTCCGGACCGTGGGTGACCGGCAGCATCGGCAGCCCGGACTTGCGGTAGTCCTCGATGCGGTAGAGGGCCAGTGCCCAGAAGTGCGGCGGCGTCCAGACGAAGATGATCAGGAAGAGCACCAGCGCGGGCGCGGTGATCTCGTTGGCCACCGCGGTCCAGCCGAGCAGCGGCGGCATCGCGCCGGAGGCCCCTCCGATGACGATGTTCTGCGGCGTGGCGGGCTTGAGGATCACCGTGTACACCACCGCATAGCCCACGAAGGTGGCCAGCGTGAGCCACATCGTGAGGGGATTCACGAACACATGGAGCAGCCAGGCGCCCAGACCGCCGAGCACCCCGGCGAAGACCAGCGTCCCGGAGGCGCTGACGCCGCCGCGGGCCAGCGGACGGCCGCGGGTGCGAGCCATCCGGGCATCGATGCTGCGCTCGATCAGGCAGTTGAACGCGAAACCCGAGCCCGCCAGCAGCGAGATGCCGGCCAGTCCCGCGAGCAGGATCGGCCAGGGAACAAAGCGATCGGAAGCGAGGAGCATGCCGATCAGGGCGCAGAAGGCCGTGAGCATCACGATGCGCGGCTTGGTCAGTTCGTAGTAGTCACGAACGACCTGGCGCAGATCGAGGGGCGTGGTGGGCTGGGCGTGCATCCGGCGCGGGGGGTTGGCGGCTGCTTGGGAAGGGACGGGTGCGAAAGCCGGCTCGTCTCAGACCAGACGCGACGCCTGCCAGGCCCGAAAGTTTAGCACCACCGTCAGACCGAGCAGGACTGCGGCGCCGCCGTTGTGCGCGACCGCGATCGGCAGCGGCAGGCTGAAGGCGACGTTGGCCAGGCCGAGGCTCCACTGCAGCGCCAGCATCCCGAGCAGCAGCGCGCCGAGCCCGCGAACGCCGGCAGATCGCCAGGTGCGCCAGCCGGCCCACCCGACGGCCAGCGCGACGATCACCGCGCCGATGCGATGGGTCAGGTGGATCGCGGTCAGCGCCTGCATCGGCAGGAACTCGCCATCGCCAGTGCGACCCAGCTCGCGGATGAAGTGGAATCCATCGGCGAAATTCGCCTGCGGCCACCAGCTCCCCTGGCAGGTCGGCAGGTCGGTGCATGCGAGCGCCGCGTAGTTGGTGCTCACCCACCCTCCAAGGAAAATCTGGAAGGCAACCGCCACGAGAGCGATCGCCGCAGGCAGCCGCAGCGCCGAGACCGGCTCCGGGTCGATCCAGGCGGGGGGCGGGCGCTGCCTGAGCCACAGCCACAGCAGCAGGCTGAACACCAGCATGCCGCCGATCAGATGGCCAGTGACGATCGCGGGCTTGAGCAGCAGCGTCACGGTCCACTTGCCGAAGAGGCCCTGCAGAATGACGACGCCCAGCAGCACCAGGGCGGGCAGCGGCGACTGCCGCAGTTCGCGCCTGCGCCAGACGCTGTAGCCGGCCACGAACAGCACGATCGCCCCCAGCAGCACCGCGACGTAGCGGTGCAGCATCTCGCGCCACGCCTTGCCCATCGACACCGGGCCGTGTTCCCCGCCCTGGTCGGCGACGGCCGCCGCGATCTTGTCGGCCGCTCTGGTCGGGGTCAGGTGGCCGTAGCAGCCCGGCCAGTCCGGGCAGCCCAGCCCGGCATCGGTCAGGCGCACCCAGGCACCCATCATGATCAGGCAAAGCGTGAGGACAACGGCGAAGCCGAGCACCCGCACGAGCAGGTGTCGAGCGGCGTGATGCGTGGTGAATCGGTCCATGGCGGGCAAATGCCGGCTCAGCCGACGCGCGAGGCGCGCAGCAGCTTGGCAAGGTCCTTCTTCATGCGGTTGGGGTCAGGCGCCGCGGGGTAGCGCATCATCAGGTTGCCGAGCGGATCGACGATCAGCACACCAGGATCGTCGCTGCCGGCGGCCCGACGCAGCCGGGCGATGCTGTCGCGATCGGTGGCCACCACCTGCAGGCCCTCGTGCTCGGCCAGCAGCGCCGGCGTGGGTGGCGGCCCGGCCACCAGCAGCGCACGCTCGATGCGGTCGCGGTCCTTGCCGGTGGTGAGTCTCACCTGTCGGATCGTCACCAGCCGCTGCTCGCAGGCGGCGTCACAGGCATCGTCGGCCAGCGTGACCATCACCCACTTGCCGCGCAGGTGCGCGAGACCCTGCTGCTGCGAGGCGCCGGCGCGCAGCTCGAGGCCTGCGAGCCCCACTTGCGGCTCGATGAGTTCGCCGTAGTTGGTGCGGCCGTCGGGCTTGATCACGTAGTAGGTGAAGTAGCTCGCGATCACCGGCGCGGCGCACACCGCGAGGATCGCCAGCAGCTTGATGCGATTGCGGCGCCGCCGGGCTTCATCGAGGATCAGAGCGGACATGTCGAGGCCTGAAGAGGAGCAGGTACAGGGTGACGGCGAGGGCGGCGGCGGCCATGACGAACCACTGCAGCGCGTAGGCGCGATGCTTGTCGATGTCGTTTCCTGCCGCGCGCCACGCACGGACGAGTCCGTCGTCGATATCGCCGGGATCCTGGCGCAGGACGCCGTCGGCCACCGCCAGGCCCGACCAGACCCTGAAGACCGCCGGATCGTAGTTCTGCCAGAGCCGCTCGCCCGCCCCGGGCACCGGCGGCTCGCGCAGTTCGAGCGACCGGGCCAGCCGGCCTTCCAGGACACCGCCAAGCTCGACGGGACCCGTGGGCGTTGGCACGTCGGGAAGGCGGGAGCGGTCGCGAAGGTCGCGCGGCACCCAGCCACGCAGGATCATCAGGACGACCGACGACCCTTCGATTCTAACCGGGGTCAGCACATGGAAGCCCGCCACCCCCTGGTGCGTACGGTTGTCCACGAACACGGTGGCCTGCGCCACGAACTGTCCCCGCAGGCGCACGACGCGGCCCTCGAGTCCCTGCAGCGAGGCAGCCGCCGACAGCTCGAGCGGTGGCGCGCGCCGGGCCTCGTCGGCACTCGCCTGGATCGCGGTCTTCTCGGCCGCACGCCGCAGCTGCCACTGGCCGAGCGAGCCGGTCAGTATCGTGACCGCTGCCATGCCCGCGATGGCCACGATCCGCGACCATGAGCGGCCGCGGGCAGGACTAGAATGCGCGCTCATGAAGATCTTCGTCGTCATCGGATTCGTGCTGATCATCGGAAGCCTGGCGTCGGCCATGATCTTCCTGATCCGCGATCGCGGTCGCACCCGCAATGTCGCACGCGCCCTCGGTTTCCGGGTGGGGTTCTCGGTGCTGCTGTTCTTGCTGATCCTGCTGGCCCACGCAATGGGCTGGATCCAGAGCACCGGTGTTCCGGTGCGCGTGGGCAGTTGAGCCGCCACGACGCGAAAAGGGCTGCCCAGGGCAGCCCTCGATAAACTGGGCCAGCCCACCCGGGCTGGCCTGCGCCCTGGCTCTCAGAGCCAGTAGACGATCACGTAGAGCCCCAGCCACACCACGTCGACGAAGTGCCAGTACCAGGCGGCGGCTTCGAAGGCGAAGTGGTGCTCGGCGCTGAAGTGTCCGCTGAGGATGCGGAACAGCACCACCGTGAGCATGATCGCGCCCACGCAGACATGGAAGCCGTGGAAGCCGGTGAGCATGAAGAAGGTGGAGCCAAAGATGCCCGAGGACAGCTTCAGGTTGAGGTCCTTGTAGGCATGCATGTACTCGTAGGCCTGGAGCATCAGGAAGATGGCACCGAGCACCACGGTGAACAGGAGCCAGAACTTCAGCTTGCCGCGGTTGTTGTCCTTGAGCGCATGGTGCGCGATCGTGAGGGTGACACCCGAGGCGAGCAGCAGCGCGGTGTTGATCGTGGGAATCGGCCAGGGTCCGATGGTCTGGAAGGCTTCGATCACGCCCGCCGGGCCGAGGTTGGGCCATGCTGCGGTGAATCCGGGCCACAGCACGCTCTTGTGATCGAGGTCGCCCAGCCAGGGCATCGTGATGACCCGGGCGTAGAACAGCGCGCCGAAGAAGGCGGCAAAGAACATCACCTCGGAGAAGATGAACCAGCCCATGCTCCAGCGGAAGGAGACATCGACGCGCTCGTTGTAGAGCCCGCCCTCGGACTCGCGTGCAACCGCCGCGAACCAGCCGAACATCATGTAGATCAGGACGGCGAAGCCGAAGGCGACCAGCCAGGGGCCGTAGGCGGCGCCGTTGACCCATCCGGCAGCACCGAGGCCTGCCGACAGCAGGGCCACCGAGCCGACCGCGGGCCACTGCGACGGGCTGGGAACGAAGTAGTACGGTGCGGCACCGTGCGCGCTTGCGCTCATGGGGTTTCTCCGTGGGGAACGGTCCGGGGATTCGGGGGATTCATCGGCTGACCATCCGGACGACGAGGATCAGGCTGAAGACGAAGACAGCGGCCATGAAGAGACCCGCCAGGATCACATGGACAGGCTTGAGGTGTCGAAGGTCGTCCTGGTGGGCGCGACTGCCGCGCACACCGAAGAAGGACGCACCGACCGCCTTGAGCGTGCGGATCAGCGAAGGAGCGCTGGTGGCAGGTTGACCGGCCATCAGGTGCCTCGCGGATTGCCCGGGCTGGCGCCGGGCGCATTGCCCTGGCCGGCAACCTCGAAGAAGGTGTAGGACAGCGTGATGGTTCCGACATCGGCCGGCAGCTTGGGATCGACGATGAAGACGACCGGGAACTCGCGGATCTCGTTCGGCTGCAGCGTCTGCTGGCGGAAGCAGAAGCACTCGAGCTTGCGGAAGAACTTGCCCGAACCATCGGGTGCATAGCTCGGGATGGCCTGACCCGCGGTGACTCTGGGCACGGTGCTGCTGAGCTCGTAGACCACGGTGGCGAGTTCCCCGGGGTGCACCGTGAGCGAGGCGACCTTCGGCTTGAACAGCCAGGTACCGCGGCTGTTGGCGTCGAACTCGACCACGATCTGCCGCGAGGTATCGACCTGCGTGTTCCGGGCGAAATCAGCCGCCTCCTTGTCCTTGGGCGTCATCAGCCCGATGCCGGTGACCTCGCAGATCGCGCGGTAGATCGGAATCATCGCGTAGCCGAAACCGAACATCGCGACGGCGATGACCAGCAGCTTGGCCGACAGGTGCCAGTTGGCGATGCGAAGGTTCACGGCCCGAACAGCAGACGGTTGGCGATGACCCCCGCGAAGAACACGGCCGCGATCGACAGCAGGATCAGCGCAGTGCGCAGGTTGCTCTTGCGTTCGGCCATGATCGGCGGGGGCAGGAAATGGAGGGGCGACGACGTGGCGACAGACCTTACTTCACGACCGGCGGCGTCTCGAAGGTGTGGAAGGGCGCCGGGCTGGGCACCGTCCACTCGAGACCTTCCGCACCTTCCCAGGGCTTGTCGGCAGCCTTCTCGCCGCCCTTGATGCACTTGATGACGGCCCACAGGAAAACCAGCTGCGAGAGACCGAAACCGAAGGCACCCACGGTGACGAGCGCGTTGAAGTCGGCGAACTGCATCGGGTAGTCGGCATAGCGACGGGGCATGCCGGCCAGGCCGAGGAAGTGCATCGGGAAGAACGTGATGTTGAAAGTGATCAGGCTGAGCCAGAAATGCCACTTGCCCAGCGACTCGCTGTACATGTGGCCGGTCCATTTCGGGAGCCAGTAGTAGGTACCCGCGAACAGCGCGAACAGCGAGCCCGCGACCAGCACGTAGTGAAAGTGCGCGACCACGTAGTAGGTGTCGTGCAGCGCGATGTCGAGCGGGGCGACCGACAGGATGATGCCGGTGAGCCCACCCATCGTGAACACGAAGATGAAGCCGATCGCGAAGAGCATCGGGGTCTCGAAGGTCATCGACCC
>JBIIHU010000174.1:0-8201 GCA_044235405.1 Burkholderiaceae bacterium | reverse complement strand
CGGATGCCGCGGGAGATGCCGTCCTCGCCGAGGTAGGCGCCCCACGGCCAGACCGCGATCGAGCAGTGGATGGTGTTGCCCTTGGCCGACACACCCATCTTCTCGGAACCGATCCAGGCGATCGGGCGGATGTAGCAGGAGTCGAGCTTGTTCAGGCGAACGCAGTCCTTCTGGGCCTGCATCAGCTGCTCGGGCGTGTAGGGGATCCTCATCTGGAAGATCTTGGCCGAGTTGAAGAAGCGCTTCGTGTGCTCGGCGAGGCGGAAGATCGCGGTTCCCGCCGGCGTCTGGTAGGCGCGTACCCCCTCGAAGACCGCCATGCCGTAGTGCAGCGAGTGGGTCAGCACGTGCAGTTTCGCATCGCGCCAATCGACCATCTTGCCGTCGAACCAGATCAGTCCGTCGCGGTCGGCCATCGACATGGGGGAGCTCCTGTGGTCGGATTTCTTCGGAACCCGCGAGTTTATCGGAACGAGGGGGCGGACCCCAATCGTCGATTCCGGGTCCGGGGGCTAGACTGATCGCTGCGGCCGCTCCGGCCGGCATTCCTTGCGGATCCCGCGATGCTCGAATCCCTGCGTGCCCAGGTCGCACTGCTTGCCACGATGCAGGCGCTGGTGCTCACCAACAACGTCACGCTGGTGGCCATCACCGGGCTGGCGGGCTTCCAGCTCGCCGACGACAAGCTGATGGCCACGCTGCCCGTGACCGGCTATGTCCTGGGCGGGGCGGTTTGGGCGATGCCCGCGGCGGCCTTCATGCGCCGATTCGGCCGCCGGGCCGGCTACAGCGTCGGCGCGGTCGCCGGGATGGCCGGCGCATTTGCCGCCTGGTGGGCGATGACCCAGGGTAGCCTGCTGCTGCTGTGCATGGCCACCTTCGTCACCGGCCTGTACAGCGCCTTCGCTGCCAGCCTGCGCTTTGCCGCCGCCGACGCGGCCGACGCCTGGCGACCGAGCTTCAAGGCACGCGCGATCTCGCTGGTGCTCACCGGCGGCATCGTCGGCGGCGTCATCGGCCCCGAGATCTCGAAGTGGTCGCGCACCTGGCTGCCCACGCAGTTCTCGGGCTCGTACCTCACGCTGGCCGGTTTCGCGCTGCTGTCGCTGCTGCTGGCGCAGCTGCTGCGCCTGCCGGCGGGTGCCCAGGCCGCGCAGGCCGCCGCCGACCCGCGCCCGCCACGGCCCCTGCCCGAGATCCTGCGCCAGCCCGCCTGCTGGATGGCGATCCTCACCGCCGCCTTCGCCTACGGCATCATGAACCTGCTGATGGTGGCCACGCCGCTGGCGATGGAGGTCTGCAGCCACCCCTACGCGCTGGCGGCGCTGGTGCTCGAGTGGCATGTGATCGGGATGTTCGCGCCCGGGCTGATCACCGGTTCGCTGATCCAGCGCTTCGGCACGCTGCCGATCATCGTCACCGGGTGCCTGCTGATGCTCGGCTGCACCGCGGTCGCGCTGAGCGGTGTCGATCTGATGCAGTTCCTGATCGCGCTCACGCTGCTCGGCGTGGGCTGGAACTTCATGTACACCGGCGCCACCACGCTGGTCACCGGCACCTACCGGCCTTCAGAGAAGAACAAGGTGCAGGGCTTCATGGACCTCTGCGTGTTCACCACGATGGTCACCTCGTCGGCCTCGTCGGGCGCGATGCTGCTGGTCAACGGCTGGTCGCTGCTCAATCTGCTGGCGCTTCCCTTCGTGGTGCTGGTGCTCGGCTGCGCGCTTTGGCTGGCCACCCGCATCGGCTGGGCGTCGGGTCGCGTGGCGGCGCGCGCGACCTGAGCCCGTCGTGGCGGGGAGGGCGCGGCTTTTCGCCCGGCCCGCACGCCGAGCTCGGTTCCGGGCCGGTGTCGCGGCGGTGATGCCGGCGCTGCCGGGCGTGGCCGCCTGGGGGCTGGTCACCGGCATGGCGCTGGTCAAGGGAGGGCTCGACATCGCGCAGTCGCTCGGCATGAGCTTCCTGCTGCTGTCGGGCACCACCGCGCTGGTGGCACTGCCGCTGCTTGCTGCGGGGGTCTCGCTGCCCCTGATCGCGCTCACCGCGGTCCTCACCGGCCTTCGCTTCCCGCTCTACTCGGCGGCGCTTTCGCCCGACCTGAAGGCGATCAGGCCGCGCTGGCGCTGGCTGGCGGGGTTCCTGATGACGGATCCCGGCACCGCGATCTACTTCGACCGGCGCGCCCGCGAGCGCCCCTTCGTCAATCGGCTCGCGTTCTATGCCGGCGTCACCTGGGTGGTGTGGCCGCCATGGCTTGGCGGCATGGTGGCGGGGATCGGCCTCGCGGCGGCGCTCCCGGCATCCGGACGTCTCGCCTACCTGGGCATCCTCGCGATGCTGGCGCTGGTCGCCCCGATGCTGCGCGGCCGCCCGGCCTGGGCCACCGCGGTCGTGGCCGGTGCCGTCGGGCTGGCGGGGATTCACTGGCCCTGGAAGCTGGGCCTGATCGCGGCGGTGGCGGCGGGCATGGCCGCCGGTCTGGTTTTCGAGGATCGCGAGCGCCCGCGGGAGTCGCGCCCATGAGGACTTCCGAGGCCGGGATCTGGGCGGCCATCCTGATGCTGTCGGCGATCATCGTGCTGCTGCGTGCGCTGTACCTGTACGCGCCGCGCCGCTGGCAGCCACGCGGCGCGGTCGCCCGCGCGCTGCGCTACGCACCGATGGCGGCGATCGTCGCGGTGGTGGTGCCCGAGGTTGCGGCGCCGCTTCGCGAGGCCGCGGCCCTCGACTGGGGGGTGCTGCTCGATGCGCGTCTGCTGTCGGCGGTGGCGCTGCTGGTGGTGGGGCGGCTCACCGGCAGCATGCTCACGGCCATCGGCGCCGGGGCGCTGGTGCTGATGCTCGGCTGATCCGGATCAACGCGGCGGGGCGGCGGTCCCGCTAGCCTGAGGGCTCCACCCCTTTCAGGCGCGAAAGCGATGCCCGGACTCCTGCCGCATGTCGACCCCGACGGTCTGCTCGAATACTCGGTCGTCTACACCGACCGCGCGCTCAATCACATGTCCGCCCGCTTCGGGCAGGTGATGCGCGACATCGCCGGCGTGCTGCGCGATGCGCACGCGGCGCGCTCGGTGGTGGTGGTTCCCGGCAGCGGCACCTTCGGCATGGAGGCGGTCGCGCGACAGTTCGCCACCGGGCGCTCGGTGCTCGTCCTTCGCAACGGCTGGTTCAGCTACCGCTGGTCGCAGATCCTCGAGGCGGGCGCGATCGCCGAACGCGAGACCGTGCTCGTGGCCCGACCCGACGGCCCCGGCCTGCAGGCGGCTTGGCGCCCCGCTCCGCTGGGCGAGGTGGTGGCGACCATCCGCGCGCAGCGCCCGGCGGTGGTCTTCGCCCCGCATGTCGAGACGTCGGCGGGCATGCTGCTGACCGACGATTACCTGCGGGCTGTCGGCGGTGCGGTGCGCGAGGTCGGCGGCCTGTTCGTCGTCGATGCGATCGCCTCGGGTGCGGTATGGCTCGACATGGCGGCGCTGGGCATCGACGTGCTGGTCGCGGCGCCGCAGAAAAGCTGGAGCGGCTCGCCCTGCTGCGCCTTCGTGATGCTCGGCGAGAGGGCTCGGGCGGCGATCGAGTCCACTCGCGGCACCAGTTTCGCCGCTGATCTTCGGCGCTGGTTGCAGGTGATGGAGGCCTACGAGGCGGGCTCCCACGCCTATCACGCGACGATGCCCACCGATGCGCTCGCGCGCACCCGGGACGCGATGCTCGAGACCCGTGGCATCGGTCTGTCGGCGCTGCGGCAGGCGCAGTTCGCCCTGGGCGACGCGGTGCGCGAGCGGCTGCGCGCGCGCGGCTTCGTCTCGGTGGCCGCGCCAGGCTGGCAGGCGCCCGGGGTGGTGGTCTGCCACACCGACGACCCGTTCCTGCACAGCGGCCAGGCCTTCGCGCAGGCGGGCGTGCAGAGCGCCGCCGGCGTGCCCCTGCAGTGTGGCGAGCCCGCGGGCTATCGCAGCTTCCGGCTCGGGCTCTTCGGCATCGACAAGCTGCGGAATCCGGCGCGCACGCTGGCCGCGCTCGACCGGGCGCTCGCCACGGTCACCGCGGGCGCGCTGCGGCCTGGGCTGGCCGCCTGAAGCGCGGCCGTTCCAGGCGGCCACACGGGCTCGCGGGATTTGCTCACAGCTTTTGGGGCTGACGCCTCGCCACGCTGCGCCACCGCCCGGCGCCTGCCGTCTCAGCCCAGCACCTGCCGCCACAGCGTGCGCACCGCCTCGCGCTCTTCGGCGAATTGCGCCGGGTCGGCGCGCGCGAAGGACACCTCGTTCTGGCGCAGCTGGTGCTGCAGGTGTCGCATCCGCCGATAGGCGTCGGCCACGCGCGTCGCGAGCCCTGGATCGATCAGGCCAGCCTGCGCCGCGCGCCCGAGCAGCGCGATGTTGCCGACGTCGTCGAGCAGCGTCGGGTGCGTGGCGCCGTGGGCCAGCACGATGAACTGCACGATGAACTCGATGTCGACCATACCGCCATCGTCGTGCTTCAGGTCGAAGAGCTGGCTGCGATTGGGGTGGCCCTCGTGCATGCGTGCGCGCATCGCGACGACCTCCGTGCGCAGGGCGACGGGATCGCGGCTGCGCGCCAGGATCTCGCGACGTTGCGACTCGAAGGCCGCGCCGATCGCCGGGTCGCCGGCTACGAAACGGGCGCGCGTGAGCGCCTGGTGCTCCCAGACCCAGGCCGAGTCGCGCTGGTAGCGGGCGAAGCCCTCCACGCTGCTTACCGGCAGGCCGGCATTGCCGTTGGGGCGCAGCCGCAGGTCGATGTCGAACAGCTGCCCGGCGCCGGTTCTCGCCGACAGCCAGTTGCTCAGGCGCTGCGCGAGCGTCGTGTAGGCCTGCGGCGCACGCTCGTCGTCGTCGTCGTAGAGGAAGACCAGGTCGAGATCCGAGGCATAGCCGAGTTCCTTTCCGCCGAGCTTGCCGTAACCGATGACCGCGAAGCGCGGCTGCTCGCGGTGACGGTTGCGTACCGTCGGCCAGACGCAGTCGAGCGCGATCGCAAGCACCCGGTCGGCCAGGTCGGACAGCAGATCGGCGAGCCGTTCGACGCTGTGCAGTCCTTCGAGATCCTGCACCAGCAGCCGGAAAACCTGCGCGTGGTGCGCCTCGCGGGCAATGTCCATCTGGCGTTCGACGTCGGGCAGGCCGTCGGGGCCGCGGGCCAGGGCGATCGCGGCGCGCACGCCGGCCTCCCAGGCGGCGTAGTCGACGGGCACGAGCAGCTGGCCATCGAGCAGCTCGTCCAGCACGATCGGGTGGCGGTTCAGGTATTCGGCCGCCCAGCGCGAGAGCCCTAGCAGCCGCATCACGCGCGCCTGCGCCTGCGGGTACTGCGAAAGCAGGGCAAGGTAGGCCGGCCGGCCGATCACGCTCTCGATCAGATCGAGCAGGCGCAGGAACGCGGGCTCGCCGGTGCGCTCGCCGTGCGCGCGCGCCACCAGTCGCTCGACCGCGGTGCGGGTCTCCTCGCGGGCTCCGCGCCAGCGCGTACCGGCGCGCAACTGCTCGAGCCGGGTCGCCACCGTGGCCGAGGGCGCAGCCTGGTCGGACGCTTCCGTGGTCTCCGCGCCGCCGCCGGGGGCGTCGGTGGCGCGGGCGTCGTCGCCATCGTGCAGCAGTCCATCGAACACCCGCTGCACGTCGGCCCGGGCGCGTTCGAGCTGCGCCTCGAAATCGGCCGCTTCCATGCCGAGCATCGCCGCGACCTGCGCGCGGCCCGCCGGCTCGGAGGGCAGGCGGTGGGTCTGCGCGTCCTCGCGGTACTGCAGCGCGTGCTCGGTTCGACGCAGCAGCGTGTAGGCCTGGCCGAGCGCGGCCGCGTCGTCAGCCGGCAGCAGCCCGCGTTCGGCAAGGCGCTGCAGCGTGGCGAGCGTTCGTCGATCGCGAAGCCCGGGGTCGCGGCCGCCGCGCACGACCTGGAACAGCTGCGCGGCGAACTCCACCTCGCGGATACCCCCTCGGCCGAGCTTCACGTCGACGCTGCCGGCATCGCGCGCGTCGCGGCGCGCGACCTCGCTGCGGATCAGCGCATGCAGGCTGCGCAGTGCGCCGAAGGCGCGGAAGTCGAGGTAGCGGCGGAACACGAAGGGCGTGACGATCGAGTCGAGCGCCTGCTCGTCACGATGGCGGGCTGCCTCCCCCGCGAGCCCGGAATCGGCGATCACGCGGCCCTTCAGCCAGGCGAAGCGCTCCCATTCGCGGCCCTGCGCGTAGAAGTATTCCTCGAGCATCGCGAGCGAGGCGACCAGCGGCCCGGAGTCGCCATTCGGGCGCAGCCGGGTATCGATGCGGAACACGAAGCCCTCGGCGGTGGTTTCGGCCAGCAGTGCGATCGTGCGGCGGGCCACCCGATGCATGAACTCGCTGGCCGCCATCGGCGCGCGCCGGCTCGAGCCCGCCGGCGCGACACATTCGCCTTCGTCCCGGTGCACGAAGACCAGGTCGAGATCGGAGGAAACGTTGAGCTCATCGGCGCCGCCCTTGCCCATCGCCACGGCAAGCAGATCCTGCGGCTGACCGGTGGCATCACGCGGTTCGCCGAACTGTGCCGCGAGCTCGCGCCCGGCCTGGGCAAGCGCCGCGCCGGTGCTGGCTACCGCGAAGGCAGTCATCGCGCTGCAGATTTCCTGCAGCGGCGCCGTACCGCGCAGGTCGCGCTCCATCAGGGCCATCAGCAGGAGCTGCCGGGCGCCGCGCAGTTCGCTGCCGACGGCGGCGCCGGCCAGCGCCGGGTCGACGGCACCGACCGACCGGGCCGACGCCCGGGCGAGGCCCTCGTCGACCAGCGCCCGCACCCGGGCCGGATCGATCGGCGCCGCGATCAGCGCCTGCAGCCGCTCGATCGCCTCGTGTCGCCCGCGCGCCTGCAGCGCGCCCAGGGTGCGGCGGAAGTACCCGGAATGCTGTTCGGCGAGGAAGTTCATGGCTTTGATCGAGGTGCGACGACGAGGGGTATGCTAGCGGCTCTCGATGCCCCGGTCCGGCTGCGGGCGCACGGTCGGCGCGCCCGATCGTGTCGGCGGCCGCCTCACCCGCAAACCCGTCTCCCACCTTGCCCGCGCCCACCCCGTCACGTCGCCAGGTCTGGCGCCGGATCGATGCGCGTCTGAGCGCCGGCATCGGCTGGCTGGCGCTGGCGGTGGTGCTGGTGGCGCTGCTCGCCCTGCTCGGGTTGCGAGCCTGGGCGTGGCCGCGTATCGACCAGTGGCGCGAGCCGATCGCGCGCAGCCTTGGCGAACGCATCGGCGCCGAGCTGCGGATCGCCCGCCTCGTGCCCGAAACCGGCAGCTGGCTGCCGGAGCTCACGCTCGAGGGGCTCGCGCTCGTCGATGACGGTCAGCCGCTGCTCGAGGTGCCGCGGCTGCGGATGCGCCTCTCGGCAAGCACCCTCTGGACACTTGAGCCACGCTTCGAGCTGCTGCAGCTCGAGAGCCCGCGGCTGCGCATCGAGCGCACGGGCCCCCAGCGGCTGCGCGTGGCCGGCATCGACATTGACCTGCAGCGCCCCGGCGACGGGCGGCTGCTCGAACGGGTCTTCGGCCAGCGTCGGGTGCGGGTGACCGGCGCCGTCGTCGACTGGATCGATACGCTGGCAGGCCGTCGCGCCTCGATCGGTCCGATCGAGGCAAGTCTCGGCAGCGTCGGGCGCCGGCATCAGTTCTCGGTCGGGCTGCCGACGGTGGCTGGGGCCTGGCAGGGGCTGGAACTGGCTGGCGCCTTCTATCGCGCGCCTCGCCGGGCTGCTGCCGACTGGCGCACCTGGACCGGCGAGGTCTACCTCGGCCTGGAGGCCGCCGAGCTTGCGAGCCTCGGGGCGCTGACGGCTGCACCGTCGGCGCTGCTGCCCGCGCGCGGCCTGCTCGACCTCAAGGCCTGGCTGCGCTTCGATGCGGGCGGCGAGCGAACGCTCGACTTCCGCCTCGCCGCGGCCGACCTCGACTGGCGAAGCGCCGGGCCCGAGCCGCTGCGCCGTGTCGACATCGCCCTCGAAGGACGCGGCACCGAGCGCGCGGGCCGTCTCGACCTGCTGCTCGATGCCGCACGGCTTCGCGTTCCGCAGGGAGTCGACCTCGCCTCGGCCGGCCCGCTTCGGGCCTCGCTCGATGCCGAAGGCCGGCTGCAGCGTCTGGAAGGTGCGTGGCGGGCCTTCGATGCCGGCGAGGCGCTCGCCTTCGCGCGCCGTCTGCCACTGCCGGCCGCGCT
>JBIIHU010000173.1:0-8303 GCA_044235405.1 Burkholderiaceae bacterium | reverse complement strand
GGGCGACAACGTGCAGATGACGGTGCAGCTGATTGCGCCGATCGCGATGGAGCAGGGTCTGCGCTTCGCGATCCGCGAGGGCGGCCGCACCGTGGGCGCCGGCGTCGTCGCCAAGATCCTCGCCTGATACGGATCGACAGGACACAGGGGCATAGCTCAATTGGCAGAGCGTCGGTCTCCAAAACCGAAGGTTGGGGGTTCGATTCCCTCTGCCCCTGCCACACCTCCCGGCTCCGCCAGGTCGGGACATCCCAGCATCAGGCGCACCCATGGCTAATCCGAACGTCGAAGAGGTCACCTCGGGCGCCGACCGCGTCAAGGTGACGCTTGCCGTCGTCGCGGTGATCGCCGGTCTCGTCGGTTTCTACATGCTCGCGGCACAGCCGCTGGTTCTCCGGATTCTCTGCGTCATCGCCGGCATCGGCGCGGGCGTCGCGATCGCGTGGTTCTCGTCGCCGGGGCAGCAGTTCTTCGGGTTTGCCCGCGATTCCTGGTCCGAGACCCGGCGTGTCGTGTGGCCCTCCCGCAAGGAAACCACGCAGGTCACGCTGATCGTCTTCGCGTTCGTGCTCGCGATGGCCCTGTTTCTCTGGCTGGTCGACAAGTCGCTCGAGTGGGTCCTGTACGACCTGATCCTCGGCTGGAAGAAGTGAATGAGCAAGCGCTGGTACGTCGTCCACGCCTATTCGGGCATGGAGAAAAGCGTCGCGAGGGCCCTGCAGGACCGCATCGAGCGGGCCGGCATGCAGGAGCAGTTCGGTCGCATCCTCGTGCCGACCGAAGAGGTCGTCGAGATGAAGAACGGGCAGCGCGCGATCACCGAGCGCCGCTTCTTCCCGGGTTATGTCTTCGTCGAGATGGACATGACCGACCTCACCTGGCACCTCGTCAAGAGTACCGCCAAGGTCACGGGCTTCGTTGGCGGGCATGGTCACAGCCCGGCGCCGATCTCCGAGCGCGAGGTCGAGAAGATCCTCGCCCAGATGCAGGAAGGTGTCGAGAAGCCGCGCCCCAAGGTGCTGTTCGAGGTCGGCGAGATGGTGCGGGTCAAGGATGGCCCGTTCACCGACTTCAACGGCAACGTCGAGGAAGTCAACTACGAGAAGAGCCGCGTGCGCGTGTCGGTCACCATCTTCGGCCGGGCCACGCCGGTCGAACTGGAATTCGCGCAGGTCGAGAAGGTCTGAATTCGTTGCCGGACCGCGGTCCGGTGGCAATGCGGCAGCGTGCCTTTGCGCTGCCGTCCCGAGGAGCGCCAGTAGGGCAGGGCCCGAGCGCGCGCTAGTACTCAAACCAGGAGTCCCGTCGCATGGCGAAGAAGATCGTCGGCTTTGTGAAACTGCAGGTGCCTGCAGGCAAGGCCAATCCCGCACCCCCGATCGGTCCCGCGCTCGGTCAGCGCGGCCTGAACATCATGGCGTTCTGCAAGGAGTTCAATGCCCAGACCCAGGGCATGGAACCCGGTCTGCCGATCCCCGTGGTGATCACCGCCTACGCCGACAAGAGCTTCACCTTCGTGATGAAGACGCCGCCCGCGACGGTGCTCATCAAGAAGGCCGCCAAGATCGACAAGGGCTCGCCGAAGCCCCATTCCGACAAGGTCGGTCGCATCAGCCGCGCGCAGGCCGAGGACATCGCCCGCGCCAAGATGCCGGATCTCACGGCCGCCGATCTCGATGCGGCGGTCCGTACCATCGCGGGTTCCGCTCGCAGCATGGGCATCACCGTGGAGGGCGTGTAAATGGCCAGGCTATCCAAGCGCGTCAAGGCCAACGCGGCGCGCGTCGACCGCACCCGTCCGCTGCCGCTGGCGGAGGGTCTCAAGCTCGTCAAGGAATGCGCCACCGCGCGCTTCGACGAGTCCATCGATGTCGCCGTCCAGCTCGGTGTCGATGCCAAGAAGTCCGACCAGGTCGTTCGCGGCTCGGTCGTGCTGCCGGCCGGCACCGGCAAGAGCGTGCGCGTCGCGGTCTTCACGCAGGGCCCCAAGGCCGATGAAGCGCGCGCCGCCGGCGCCGACATCGTCGGCATGGAAGACCTTGCCGAGCAGGTGAAGGCAGGCAACCTCAATTTCGATGTCGTCGTCGCCTCGCCCGACGCGATGCGGGTCGTCGGTACGCTGGGCCAGATCCTCGGTCCGCGTGGCCTGATGCCGAACCCGAAGGTCGGCACGGTCACGCCCGATGTCGCCACCGCGGTGCGCAATGCCAAGGCCGGTCAGGTCCAGTACCGCACCGACAAGGCGGGCATCATCCATGCCGGCATCGGTCGCGCATCCTTCGATGCCGACAAGCTCGAGGCCAACCTGCGCGCGCTGATCGAAGCCCTCAATCGCGCCAAGCCGGCGTCCTCGAAAGGGGTCTACCTGCGCAAGGTGGCCGTCTCGAGCACGATGGGCGTGGGCGTGCGGATCGACACCGCGGCGTTCACCGCTGCCGCGAGCTGATTCGCACACAGAACTTTGGGCCGACGCCGTCGGCTGCGAGTGCCGGTTTCGCCGGCCCTCGCGTCGGCGGCGGCGGGTTGTCAAAGACCGCAGGGGGCGCAGGCCCGCAGCCGGCGATGCCGGTCGCGAGCCGGGCACCTCAAACCCGGGCGCCGTTCGCGGCGCTCGACCCTGCGCAGATGGCGGTCCCGAAGCGGTTTGCCGCAATGTCCGTTCCGTGCGGACCCGGCTGCAGATCGGACTCGGTCGCCGTAATCAGGCAGGCATGAGGGTGCGAGCCCGAATGCCTTTCACAGGAGCTGGACCATGGGTCTGAACCGCACCGAAAAGGCGGCGGTCGTTGACGAAGTCGGGGCGAAGATCGCCTCCGCAAGCGTCATCGTCGTTGCCGAATACCGTGGTCTGGGGGTCGAAGCGTTCACCAAGCTGCGTCGTCAGGCGCGAAGCCAGGGTGTGCATCTGCAGGTTCTCAAGAACACGCTGGCACGCCGGGCGATCGCCGGAACGCCCTTCGAGGGACTGTCGGGCCAACTGGCCGGGCCGCTCCTCTACGGCATTTCCGCCGATCCCGTCGCCTGCGCGAAGGTCCTCGACGAGTTCGCCAGGGGCAACGACAAGCTGGTCCTGAAGGCGGGCGCCATGGCGAATTACGTCATGGATGCCGCGGCCGTCAAGGCACTGGCGTCGCTGCCGAGTCGTGAAGAGCTGCTCGCGAAGCTGCTCGGCACGATGCAGGCGCCCGTCGCCACCTTCGTGCGCACCCTCAACGAAGTCCCGTCGCGTTTCGTGCGGGCCCTCGCCGAGGTCGAGAAGCAGAAGGCGGCTGCCTGAGCCTGCGGGCTCCGACCGCCGGAACGTACCGATTCACCGGATTCACCGGATTCACGCAAACCGTTTTACCCGATACAGGAGTCTGACATGGCACTGAGCAAGCAGGAGATTCTCGACGCCGTCGCCGGCATGACCGTGCTCGAGCTGTCCGAGCTGATCAAGATGATGGAAGAGAAGTTCGGCGTGTCGGCCGCTGCCGCCGCCGTCGCCGTGGCCGCCGCGCCTGCCGCCGCCGCGGCGCCGGTCGAGGAAAAGACCGAGTTCACCGTGGTGCTGGCTGCCACCGGCGAGAAGAAGGTCGAGGTCATCAAGGTCGTTCGTGCGGCCACCGGCCTGGGCCTGAAGGAAGCCAAGGACCTGGTCGACGGCGCGCCGAAGCCCGTCAAGGAAGGCATCTCCAAGGCCGACGCCGAGGCCCTGAAGAAGCAGCTCGAGGACGCTGGCGCGAAGGTCGAGCTCAAGTAATTTTGTTCCCGACCTGCGCGAAGCACCCGGCCCTCACCCCGCCTCACGGCAGGGGAAGGCCGGGTTTTCGCGTCTTTGCGGGAACTGAGGCCTGGCGCGACGCTTGCGCGCGCCGCCGGAAGGCGGCAGGCACCGCCACCAGCCAGCCCCCAGTCTCTGCGAGCCCCACGGAGTGTTCATGAGCCAGCCCGCCCCTTACTCGTTCACCGAGAAGAAGCGCATTCGCAAGACCTTTGCGAAGCGCCCCGTCGTGCTCGACGTTCCCTACCTGCTGACCACGCAGATCGAGTCCTACCACCAGTTCCTGCAGGCCGATGTCCCGCCGCTCGAGCGCCAGCCCGAGGGGCTGCAGGCGGCCTTCGGGTCGATCTTCCCGATCGTCTCGCACAACCAGATGGCCCGGCTCGAGTTCGTCAGCTACGCGCTGGGCAACCCGGCCTTTGACGTCAAGGAATGCCAGCAGCGCGGCATGAACTTCTGTGCGCCGCTGCGCGCGCGCGTCCGGCTGGTCATCATGGACAAGGAAGCGGTCAAGCCGACCGTCAAGGAGGCCAAGGAGCAGGAGGTGTACATGGGCGAGATCCCGCTCATGACCAGCACCGGCTCCTTCGTCATCAACGGCACCGAGCGGGTCATCGTGTCGCAGCTGCACCGCTCGCCTGGCGTGTTCTTCGAGCACGACCGCGGCAAGACGCACAGCTCGGGCAAGCTGCTGTTCTCGGCCCGGATCATTCCCTATCGCGGTTCCTGGCTCGACTTCGAGTTCGACCCCAAGGACATCCTCTACTTCCGCGTCGATCGTCGTCGCAAGATGCCGGTCACGATCCTGCTCAAGGCGATCGGCCTGACGCCCGAGCAGATCCTCGCGCACTTCTTTGTCTTCGACAGCGTCCAGCTGATGTCGGAGGGCGCGATGCTCGAGCTCGTGCCCGAGCGGCTGCGCGGCGAGATCGCCCGCTTCGACATCGCCGATCGTGACGGCAAGGTGATCGTCGCCAAGGACAAGCGGGTCAATGCGCGCCACATTCGCGACATGGAAGCCGCGGGCATGAAGCGCATCTCGGTGCCCGAGGAGTACCTTCTCGGGCGCACCCTGGCGCACGCGGTGGTCGACCCCGAGACCGGCGAGATCGTCGGCCGCGCCAACGACGAGCTCACCGAAGAGCTGCTGCGCAAGCTGCGCGCGGCCAACGTCCGCGAGTTCCGCACGCTCTACACCAACGATCTCGATCAGGGTCCGTACATCTCCCAGACCCTGCGCATCGACGAGACCGCCGACCAGACCGCCGCCCGCATCGCGATCTACCGCATGATGCGCCCCGGCGAGCCGCCCACCGAGGACGCCGTCGAGGCCCTGTTCCACCGCCTGTTCTACAGCGAGGAGGCCTACGACCTTTCCAAGGTCGGCCGGATGAAGTTCAACCGGCGGGTCAACCGTGACGAGCTCACCGGTCGCATGACGCTCGAGAACGACGACATCCTCGCCGTGATCAAGATCCTCGTCGACCTGCGCAACGGCAAGGGCGAGATCGACGACATCGATCACCTCGGCAACCGGCGGGTGCGCTGCGTGGGCGAGCTGGCCGAGAACCAGTTCCGCGCCGGCCTGGTCCGCGTCGAGCGTGCGGTTAAGGAGCGGCTCGGTCAGGCCGAGACCGAGAACCTGATGCCGCACGACCTGATCAACAGCAAGCCGATCAGCGCGGCGATCCGCGAGTTCTTCGGCTCGTCGCAGCTGTCGCAGTTCATGGACCAGACCAACCCGCTGTCCGAGATCACCCACAAGCGGCGTGTCTCGGCGCTCGGTCCGGGTGGTCTGACCCGCGAGCGGGCGGGTTTCGAGGTCCGCGACGTTCACCCGACGCACTACGGCCGGGTCTGCCCGATCGAGACCCCCGAGGGTCCGAACATCGGCCTGATCAACTCGCTGTCGCTTTACGCGCGGCTCAACGAGTACGGCTTCCTCGAGACGCCCTACCGGAAGGTCATCGACGGCCGGGTCACCGACGAGATTTCCTACCTGTCGGCGATCGAGGAAGGCCGCTACGTGATCGCGCAGGCCAATGCTGCCGTCGACGACGAGGGGCGCCTCACCGGCGAGCTGGTGTCGGTGCGGATCAACGGCGAGACGCAGCTCGCGTCGCCCGATCGCGTCACCTACATGGATGTCGCGCCGACGCAGATCGTCTCGGTGGCCGCCTCGCTGATCCCCTTCCTCGAGCACGACGACGCCAACCGCGCCCTGATGGGCTCGAACATGCAGCGCCAGGCGGTGCCCTGCCTGCGGCCCGAAAAGCCCGTGGTCGGCACCGGCATCGAGCGCACCTGCGCCGTCGACTCCGGCACCGTGGTCACGGCGCACCGCGGCGGCGTCGTCGACTACGTCGATGCCAATCGCGTCGTGATCCGTGTCAACGACGACGAGGCCGCGGCCGGCGAGGTCGGCGTCGACATCTACAACCTGATCAAGTACACGCGCAGTAACCAGAACACGAACATCAACCAGCGGCCGATCGTGCGCAAGGGCGATCGCATCGCGCGCGGCGACGTGGTCGCCGATGGTGCCTCGACCGACCTTGGCGAGCTCGCCCTCGGCCAGAACATGCTGGTCGCGTTCATGCCCTGGAACGGCTACAACTTCGAGGACTCGATCCTGATCTCCGAGCGGGTCGTCGCCGACGATCGCTACACCTCGATCCATATCGAGGAGCTGATGGTGCTCGCGCGCGACACCAAGCTCGGGCCCGAGGACATCACCCGCGACATCTCCAACCTGTCGGAGTCGCAACTGTCGCGTCTCGACGAGTCGGGCATCGTCTACATCGGCGCCGAGGTGCAGGCTGGCGACACGCTGGTGGGCAAGGTCACCCCGAAGGGCGAGACCCAGCTCACGCCCGAGGAGAAGCTGCTGCGCGCCATCTTCGGCGAGAAGGCCTCCGACGTGAAGGACACCTCGCTGCGCGTGCCCTCGGGCACCAGCGGCACCGTGATCGACGTCCAGGTCTTCACGCGCGAAGGCATCCAGCGCGACAAGCGTGCCCAGTCGATCATCGACGACGAGCTCAAGCGCTTCCGTCTCGACCTCAACGATCAGCTTCGCATCGTCGAGAACGACGCCTTCTCGCGGATCGAGCGCATGCTGGTCGGCAAGGTCGCCAACGGCGGCCCGAAAAAGCTCGCCAAGGGCACCGAGCTCAGCGCGGCCTACCTCGCCGACCTCGATCGCTGGCAGTGGTTCGAGATCCGCCTGGCCGACGAGGCCGCGGCGGTGCAGCTCGAGGCCCTGAAGGATTCCATCGAGCAGAAGCGGCACCAGTTCGACCTCGCCTTCGAGGAAAAGCGCAAGAAGCTCACGCAGGGCGACGAGCTGCCCCCGGGCGTGCTCAAGATGGTCAAGGTCTATCTCGCCGTGAAGCGCCGCCTGCAGTCCGGCGACAAGATGGCGGGTCGTCACGGCAACAAGGGTGTCGTGTCGCGCATCGTCCCGGTCGAGGACATGCCCTACATGGCCGACGGCACTCCGGTCGACATCGTGCTCAACCCGCTGGGCGTGCCCTCGCGGATGAACGTCGGCCAGATCCTCGAGACCCATCTCGGTTGGGCGGCCAAGGGCATCGGCGTGCGCATCGGCGAGATGCTGCGAGCCCAGACCAGTGCCGCCGAGTTGCGCGCGCTGATGAGCCGCATCTACACGCAGCCGGCGCAGCGCGCCGGCGTCGAGGCGCTCGGCGACGACGAGATCCGCGAACTCGCCGAGAACCTGCGCGCCGGCGTGCCCTTCGCGACCCCGGTCTTCGACGGCGCCACCGAGCCCGAGATCCGCGACATGCTCGACATCGCGTTCCCCGACGAGGATCCGCGCACCGCGCTGCTCGGCTTCTCGCCGAGCAAGACCCAGGTCACGCTCTACGACGGCCGCACCGGCGAGGCCTTCGACCGCCGGGTCACCGTTGGCTACATGCACATGCTGAAGCTGCATCACCTGGTCGACGACAAGATGCATGCGCGCTCGACCGGCCCGTACTCGCTGGTCACGCAGCAGCCGCTCGGTGGCAAGGCGCAGTTCGGCGGCCAGCGCTTCGGCGAGATGGAGGTCTGGGCGCTCGAGGCCTACGGTGCCGCCTACACGCTGCAGGAGATGCTCACCGTCAAGTCCGACGACGTCAACGGGCGGACCAAGGTCTACGAGAACCTGGTCAAGGGCGAGCACACGATCGACGCGGGCATGCCCGAGTCCTTCAACGTGCTCGTCAAGGAAATCCGCTCGCTCGGCATCGACATCGACCTCGAGCGCGCCTGAGCGCGCCCGACGACATCCAGGAGTCACCCATGAAAGCGCTGCTCGATCTCTTCAAGCAGGTCCAGGAGGACGAACACTTCGACGCGATCAAGATCGGGCTTGCCTCGCCCGACAAGATCCGCTCGTGGTCCTTCGGCGAGGTCAAGAAGCCCGAGACGATCAACTACCGCACCTTCAAGCCCGAGCGCGACGGCCTGTTCTGCGCGAAGATCTTCGGGCCGATCAAGGACTACGAGTGCCTGTGCGGCAAGTACAAGCGCC
>JBIIHU010000017.1:0-26000 GCA_044235405.1 Burkholderiaceae bacterium | reverse complement strand
CCCCGCCACACCGCCGGATACGGTCAGCGCAACAGCGACAGCACCTGGTTGGGCGCGGCATTAGCCTGCGAGAGCATCGCGACGCCGGCCTGCTGCAGCACCTGCGCACGCGCGAGTGCCGCAGTCTCACGGGCGTAGTCGGCATCGACGATGCGGCTGCGGGCGGCGGCCTGGCTCTCGATCGCGATGTTCAGCGTCGAGAGCACCGCGTCGAAGCGGTTCTGCACCGCGCCGAAGCGCGAGCGCGCGGTGTTCACCTGGGACAGCGCGTAGTCGATTACCTCCACGGCGCCGAGCGCGCCGGTACCTTGGGTCGCGCCGACATAGCCGGCATAGCTCGCCGTGCCCGCATTGGTACCGCGCGTTCCGACGGTGCTGATGTCGATCGCGGTGGCGATCGAGCGGGCAAGCGCGCCGTCGTCGGTGTTGGCGGCGGTGGCGGTACCGGTGATGTTGAGCGCGCTGACCTGGATCATGTCGTTCGCGGTGGCATTGGAGCCCACCTGGAAGTCGAAGGTCGAGGTCTGGGTGAGGATCGCGTTACCGTTGAAGCGGGTTGTCTGCGCGGTGCGGGAGATTTCCTGCTGGAGCTGGTTGAACTCGTTTTGCAGTGCGGCGCGGTCGCTGGAGCTGTTGGTGGCGTTGGCCGACTGCACGGCGAGTTCGCGCATGCGCTGCAGCATGTTGTTGATGCCGCCGAGGGCGCCTTCGGCGGTCTGCGCGAGCGAGACGGCGTCGTTGGCGTTGCGCCGGGCGATCTCCATGCCGCGCGACTGGGCGTTCATGCGTTCGGAGATCGCCAGCCCTGCGGCGTCGTCCTTGGCACTGTTCACGCGCAGGCCGGTCGAAAGACGGTTGATCGCGATCGCCTGCGCATTGGCGTTGGCGGCAAGGTTGCGCTGCGAGTTCAGCGACAGCAGATTGGTGTTGATGATCTGGGTCATGGAGATCTCCTTGACGAATGAGGTTCAGCCCGTTGCATGCGCCCCGACAAAGGTCCTGAGGGGCTTTGGAGGCGAGTTCGGGCAGGTGGGTCGATCCTGCGAACGGCGGGTTCACGACCCGTTGGGCTGGTTATCGGTCAACGCGTCGACCTCTTGAGAAGCACGTCACGTCGGAAGAATTCCTACATAGAGCGGAAGAATCTGACGACGCTTCACCGACGAATTCGGATTCAAGAAAGTCCCGCTATTCCCGAGACTGGCGCCATCCCGAACACGCCACGTGGCGTGTCGTGCCAGACCTCGAGGAGCACGCAAGATGACCGACGACCGCCTGATGGCCGAGATCCGCGACGCCAATCTTTCCTATCTGATCCTGGCTCAACGGTTGATTCGGACCGACAGAGCGCAGGCGCTGTATCGCCTTGGCATCC
The DNA here is from genome assembly GCA_044235405.1 of Burkholderiaceae bacterium. GTDB lineage: Bacteria > Pseudomonadota > Gammaproteobacteria > Burkholderiales > Burkholderiaceae_E > Quisquiliibacterium. The sequence goes on along the minus strand of JBIIHU010000017.1, from coordinate 24,625 downwards.
CCGAGGAAGTGGCGGCGATCATCGAGGCGCTCACGCCTGCGCAGATGATCAAGGTGGCGTCGGGCAACACGCTGATGTGCCGCTTCCGCTTCGACGAGGAAATGGTCTGGTCGCTGCTGGCCGATCATGGTCGCCGCGGTGGCGAGCGCGAGGACTCGAGTGCTTCGCGGCTGCACGCCAGCATCCTGATGGCCGGCAAGTTCAGCGAGGCGGTCTGACATGGGCACCCGCAGCCTCCTCGAGGACAACAAGCAGGTCCAGCGCGCGATCGCGCTGATCGGGATGGGTGCGCGACTGCAGCTGCTGCAGTCCGAGACCAATCTCCCCTATGAACGCCTGCTGAAGCTCTACAAGGAAGTGGCAGGGCGCTCGCCCTCGAAGGGACAGCTGCCGTTCTCGACGGACTGGTTCCTTTCGTGGCAGCCCAACATTCACGCATCGCTCTTCCTGAACATGTACGAGTACCTTCAGAAGGCGAGTGCCCTCGACGAGATCGAGGTCCTGATGAAGGCGTGGCAGCTCTACCAGGCTGAAGTCGGGACTCACGGGGTCGAGCCTCTGCTGTCGATCACGCGAGCATGGCGGCTCGTCAAGTTCGTCGACTCGGGCATGCTGTGCCTGACCAAGTGCACCCGATGCGGTGGGCAGTTCGTCAACCACGCCTACGAGCTCACCGGCAGCTATGTCTGCGGCCTGTGCGAACCGCCCGCGCGGGCAGGCAAGGGCCGGCGCGAAGGCTCCATTCACTGAAGCGCTTGATGGCCCGGGCGCCGGAGCAGCGTCGGGTCTGGCAAGAAGGCGGGAGAGATCCCGCCTTTTTCGCTTGTCGGCCCGCTCAGCCGCCGAACGGCAGTCAAGGCAGCTCAAGAAGCGCAGGGGCGCGCCGTAATCTCGCGAGAGAGCAGCGAAAGGCGGTCCCTCCATGTTCGTGATCATTGGCTACATCGTTGTGATGGTTGCCGTCTTCGGCGGCTATGCGCTTGCTGGCGGGAAGTTCGGCGTGCTTGCCAAGGCGGCGCCGATCGAGTTGTTCATCATCTGTGGTGCGGCGATCGGCGCCTTCCTGGTGGGCAACAGCTCGAAGAGCGTCAAGGCGGTCGTCAAGGCTCTTCCCACGCTCTTCAAGAGCTCGAAGTACACCAAGGCCCGCTACCTGGCACTGATGGCGCTGCTCTACGACTTCCTGGCCAAGGCCCGAAAGGAAGGCCTGATCGCGATCGAACGCGATGTCGAGGAGCCGGAGAGCAGTCCGATCTTCCAGCGCTACCCTGAAATCGCCTCCGATCACCACCTGGTGGAGTTCATCACCGACTACCTGCGGATGATGGTCTCGGGCAACCTGAACCCGCACGAGATCGAGAGCCTGATGGACAGCGAGATCGACACCCATCATCAGGAGGCGCATGGGCCGCTGAACTCCATCGCCAAGCTAGGCGATGCCTTGCCCGCCTTCGGCATCGTTGCGGCGGTGCTTGGGGTCGTCAAGACGATGGCTTCGGTGGGCGCCGCGCCAGCGGTGCTCGGCGGGATGATCGCCGGTGCGCTGGTCGGAACCTTCCTCGGCATCCTGATGGCTTACGGTTTCGTGTCGCCTCTTGCCAGCCTGCTGGAGCAGAAGGCCGACGAAGCAGCCAAGGAGCTGGTCTGCGTCAAGACCACGCTGCTTGCAAGCATGCAGGGCTATGCCCCGGCCATCGCGGTCGAGTTCGGTCGCAAGGTGCTGTTCTCGACCGAGCGGCCCTCGTTCGCCGAACTCGAGCAGCACGTCAAGCAGAAGAAAGCCTGATCGCAGCCGGCGATCTTCAAACGAGAGAACAGCATGGCCGCCGGCGACAAGAAGTCCCAGATCATCATCGTCAAGCGGATCAAGAAGGGCAGCCACGGCCATCACGGCGGTGCCTGGAAGATCGCCTACGCGGACTTCGTCACCGCGATGATGGCTTTCTTCCTTCTGATGTGGCTGCTGGGTTCGACGACCAAGGGAGATCTTCAGGGCATCGCCGATCATTTCTCGACACCCCTGAAGATCGCTCTCCAGGGTGGCATCGGCAGCGGCGACAGTTCTTCCATCGTGCAGGGTGGCGGCCAGGATCTCACTCGCTCGGTCGGGCAGGTCAAGCGCGGCGAAGTCGACAGCGGCATGCGCAAGGCGATCAGCCTGCAGGCCGCGCGCGGCGAGATCCTGCGTCAGGAGCGCGCACTGCTCGAGGAACTCAAGGCGCGTGTCGAGGCTGCGATCGCGGCCAATCCGCGTACCTCGGCCATGCGCAGCCAGATGCGTCTCGATCTGACGCCAGAGGGTTTGCGCATCCAGATCGTCGACGATCAGAGCCGGGCCATGTTCGATAGTGGGTCGGCGGTCGTCCGTGAGCACATGCGCGATCTGCTGCGCCAGATCGGGCGGGTGCTGAACGAGGTTCCGAACCGGGTCTCGCTATCCGGCCATACCGACAGCGCGCCCTTCGGGGCGGGGGAGCGCGGTTACTCGAACTGGGAACTGTCGGCTGATCGTGCCAACGCATCGCGACGCGAGCTCGTGGCCGGGGGAATGGACGACAGCAAGATAGTTCGAGTCGTCGGTGTGGCCTCGGCAGTCCCGCTGGACGCGCAGGACCCTCGCCATCCCGTGAATCGCAGGATCTCGATTGTCGTGATGAACCGCGTTGCGGAATCGCGGCTGCTCAAGGGAGCCGAGCTTGTCGACGAGTCTGCGGAGTCGAGCGGCCAGTAGCCGCCTGCGATGCAGGGAATGGTCGGTGACACCCCGCCTATTCCCGCGATCCGGCACCCGCCCCGGCGCCAATAATCGGGTTCGAGTTCCGCTCGGACCCGACCCATGGCATCCGAAGACAGCAGCAAGGAAGACAAACAGCTAGACCCCTCGGCTCGCAAGCTGGCGAAGGCTCGCGAGGAGGGGCAGATCGCGCGGTCGCGGGATCTCGGGCACTTTGCCGTCGTTGGCGTGGGTCTCGGTCTTTTCGTCGCGCTCGGCCCTTCGATTGCCCAGGGGTCCCTTGAGCTTTTGCGCCACGGGTTGCGCTTTGCGCGTCCGCTGGCGATGGACTCGAGCCTGCTGCCAGGCATGCTGGGAGTGATGGCCGGTACCGCGGCGGTGCTCGTGCTGCCGCTTGCAGCGGCCTTCTCCCTGGTCGCAGCCGCCGCGGCCGCTCTGCCGGGAGGAGTCGGTCTTTCGACGAAAGCGCTGGCGCCGCAGTTTTCCCGACTCGATCCGGTCAGCGGGTTTACGCGAATCTTCGATGCCGACAATCTGATCAACTTCGGCAAGCTGCTGCTGCTCGCGGTGATCCTGTGCACGGTCGCGGTCGCCTTCGGCGCGGCGCGCTTCCCCGAGTTCGTGGGCCTTGGTGCGGCGCCGCTCGAGGTCGCGCTGCAGAGTACGCAAGGGCATCTGGTCGCGGGCATCGCGATGCTCGTCGCGGTGCTTTTCTTCGCCGCGATCGTCGATGTGCCCCTGCAGTGGTGGCGTCACCGGGTGCGCCTGCGCATGACTCACGAGGAGGCGCGCGAGGAATTCAAGGAGATGGAGGGCAACCAGGAGGTCAAAGGCCGGATGCGCGCCCGTCAGCGTGAAGTCGCGATGGCACGGATGATGGCTGCGGTTCCCCAGGCCGATGTGATCATCACGAATCCGACGCACTACGCTGTCGCGGTTCGGTATGACGAGGCGCTGGGCGGCGCCCCCCGGGTGGTTGCCAAGGGCGTCGATCATCTTGCCGCGCGCATTCGCGAGATCGCGCAGAACGCGCGGGTTCCGACGGTGGAGGCTCCTCCGCTCGCGCGTGCGCTGTATGCGAAGGTCGAGGTCGATCGGGAAATTCCCGAGGGGCTCTACACGGCAGTCGCCCAGGTCCTTGCCTACGTCTATCGGTTGCGGCAATGGGTGCCGGGTCGTGGTCCGATGCCTGCCATGCCCGCGGGGCTGCCGATTCCGGCCGGCTTCGATCCGCGAGAGTCTGAGCGGTGAGCGCGCCCTCGGTCAGCCGGCAGGCACCTGTGATCGTCCAGGTGGGTGGTCTGACCTTGCGTCTGCCGCCCTGGCAGGCGCTGGCGATGCCGATCATCATCGTGCTGACGCTGGCGATGATGATCCTCCCGCTGCCGCCGCTGCTGCTCGACCTGCTTTTCAGCTTCAATATCGCGCTGTCGATCGTGGTGCTGCTGGTCAGTGCGTACACGGTCAAGCCGCTTGATTTCGCGGTATTTCCGACCGTGCTGCTGGTGACGACGCTGCTGCGTCTATCGCTCAACGTCGCCTCGACGCGCGCCGTGCTGATGCACGGACACACCGGCACCGATGCAGCGGGCAAGGTGATCGAGTCCTTCGCTCACTTCCTGATCGGCGGCAACTTCGCCGTTGGCATCATCGTCTTCGCGATCCTGACGGTGATCAATTTCGTGGTCGTGACCAAGGGCGCAGGCCGTATCGCGGAAGTGTCGGCGCGCTTCGCGCTCGACTCGATGCCCGGAAAGCAGATGGCGATCGACGCGGATCTCAACGCGGGCAACATCGATGCCGCCGAGGCTCGCAGACGCCGAGCCGAGGTGAGTCAGGAGGCGGATTTCTTCGGATCGATGGACGGTGCCTCGAAGTTCGTCCGAGGCGATGCGATCGCGGCGATCCTGATCCTGTTCATCAACATCATTGGCGGTATTGCCATCGGCCTGGTCCAGCACAACCTGAGCTTCGCGCAGGCGAGCAACAACTACGTGCTCCTCGCGATTGGTGATGCGCTGGTTGCCCAGATACCCTCGCTCGTCGTGTCGGTCGCCGCGGCATTGATCGTCGCGCGAGTCGGCACTGAGGACGACGTCGGCCAGCAACTTACGAAGCAGTTGCTGTCGATGCCGCGCGCGCTCGGTCTTACCGCCGGCGTCGTCGCGCTGCTCGGCATGGTTCCAGGCATGCCGCACTTCTCGTTCCTGCTGCTGGCCGGGGGCTGTGCGTATGCTGCATGGTGGCTCGCTGAGAGAGAGCGCCGCCGCGAACTCGCGGCGGCGATGCCGCGGGCAAGCGCCGAGGCTGCGGCACCAGGCGCCGATGCAAGCTGGGACGATGTCTCACCTGTCGATCAGCTGGGCCTCGAAGTGGGGTACCGCCTGATCGCACTGGTCGACAAGGAGCAGGGCGGCGATCTGCTCGCCCGGATCAAGGGTGTGCGCAAGAAGTTCGCAGCAGAAGTCGGCTTTCTGCCGCCGCCAGTCCATATCCGAGACAACCTCGAACTGCGCCCGGGCAGCTACCGGGTGACTCTCAAGGGTGTCGTGATTGGGGAGGGTGAGGCCTTCCCCGGGATGCTGATGGCGATCAACCCAGGCCACCTTACGCTCGCGCTCCCGGGCACTCACACGATCGATCCGGCCTTCGGGCTGGCGGCCACCTGGATCGACGAGAAGGCTCGCGAACTCGCGACGGGATCCGGATTCACGGTGGTCGATTGCGCCACCGTGGTGGCAACCCATCTCCATCATCTCATGCAGGTCCACGCCTCGAAGCTGATGGGCCGTGCGGAAGCCCAGGAGCTGCTCGAGCATCTCGCGCGTTACGCGCCGAAGCTCGGTGAAGAGGTCGTCCCGAAACTGATCCCGGTCGCGGTATTCCAGCGGGTGCTGCAGAACCTCCTCGAAGAGGCCGTGCATGTGCGCGATCTGCGCGGCATCGTCGAAACCCTCGCCGAGCATGGTGTGCGCACCCAGGAGGCCGACGAACTCACCCGGGAGGTGCGCATTGCCCTGGCACCCTCGATCGTCCAGCAGATCTTCGGACCGGTACGCGAGTTGTCCGTCATCGCCTTCGAGCCAGGTCTCGAGAATCTGCTCGTTCAGGCGCTCGCGCCCGGCGCGACCGCTGCGCTCGAACCAGGTGTGGCGGATTTCGTCGTGCGAGGCGCGGTCGATGCCGCTCAGGGTCAGGAAGATGCCGGGGTGGCCGCTTGCCTTCTGGTACCCGACCGTATCCGGTCGCCACTTGCAAGGCTTCTCAGGAAGGCCGCGCCTCGGTTACGGGTCCTCGGACATGCTGAGATTCCGGAAACGCAGTCGATTCGCATCGGCAGGATCATCGGAGAGAACAAGTGAACGTCAAACGCTTCTTCGGCAGAACGAACAAGGACGCGCTCGCCAAGCTTCGGGCGGAATTCGGCGCCGATGCAGTCGTGTTGCGCAATCGCGCCGTCGACGGTGGTGTCGAGATCCTTGCGATGCCGGACAGCGCAGGCGCGTCGGCAGAACCCGGCAGGCGAGGCCTGCCGCCTCCGGCGGCGAACCCGATGCACGAAGTCGAGTCGGATGCCCGCGATCGACAGGCCAGCCAAGCGGGTAAGGCTGGCCGTGTTGGTCGGGCTGAATCCGCAGATGGCCCCGCCACCGCCGTGCCCGAGATGAATACGCTTTCGTTCCAGCAGTACGTGCGTGACCGCCTCGCCCGACGGGCGGAGCAGTCCGATAGCGAGGATCCCGGGGGTCTTCCGGAGCCGGCTGCGGCTGGCGAGCCGCCGGTACGGGCTGCGTCGGGGGCCGAATGGTCGACGGCGCAGCGGCAGACCCGCGCTTCGTCTGCCGCGACTCGCGCCGCCGGACAAGCTGGTTCGGCCATGCGTGCCACTACGCCCGACTGGCGCTTCGAGCGCGATGGTCTGCGCACGACGCCTTCGACGAGCCCTGCGCCTTCGCCGATGCCGGTCACGCCCGCCGCGGTCGCGGCGGCGCTCGGCGATGCGAGGGAATCGATCACCGAGGCGATCCAGAGCTCGGTGCTCGGTGAACTTCGCCAGATGAAGGACTTCATCGCCGGGCAACTCGAGGCACTGTCGTGGCTGGAGGGAACCCGTCGGCAGCCGGTTCGCAATCGCTTGCTGCGTTCGTTGATGGTTGCCGGCCTCTCGCCCGTACTTTCGCGAGCGCTCGTCAGCAGGTTGCCAGAAGGGTGCACGGACGATCTCGCGGCGACCTGGGTGCGCAAGGCGCTGATCCGTAACCTGCGAACCGACCCTTCGGGCGCCATGATCGAATCAGGTGGTGTCTTTGCAATCGTCGGTCCGACCGGTGTGGGCAAGACCACATCGACAGCGAAGATCGCGGCGCGTTTTGCCTTGCGCCACGGGACGCAATCGATCGGTCTGGTGACGGTAGATGCCTACCGTGTCGGTGGGCAGGACCAGTTGCGCAGCTTCGGGCGGATGCTTGGTGTTCCGGTCCATGTGGCGCATGACGCGCCCTCCCTGCAGGATTTCCTGCAGCTCTACGAGAACAAGAAACTCGTACTGATCGACACTGCGGGCATCAGCCAGCGTGATGCCCGTGTTGACGAACTGCTCGATTCGCTCGCGGGCGCTGGGATCGGGAAGCTCCTGGTCGTCAACGCGGCCTCGCATGTCGAAACACTCGAGGAAGTCGTTCACGCCTACCGGGGTAACGAGGCGGCTGGGATGATCATCTCGAAGCTTGACGAGGCGGTGCGGCCTGGAGCCGCCCTTGATTGTGCGATCCGACACAAGATCAGAGTCGTCGGTCTTGCCGATGGACAGCGCGTACCTGAAGACTGGCACTGGGCAGATCCGCGAGCGTTGGTCGATAAGGCACTTTCCGTTCCGGCTTCACCCGCGTTCGAGTTCGACGAGGAGATGCTTGGCATGATGTTCGCCGGTGTTGCGGGCATCGGTGGCGGGCGTGGCCGCAGCGCCGATGTTTGAATCGCCTCTGGATCAGGCGAGCGGCCTGCGCAGGCTATTCCGGCCGCACGGACTGCGTCTGCTGCCCCTCGTATCCGATCCCCGGCCGGATGTGAGCGCCGTCTTTGCGCTGAATTTTGCCGCGGCGCTCGCTCGTGGAGGATCCCGTCCGATCGTGGTCGACGCCCATCGCGAGGGCGTACCGGCATTGGTCGGGCGGGGGCGAGGACTTGATCTGCAGGATCTGCTCGATGGACGCTGCCGGGCCGGCGAGGTGCTGCGCAGCAGCGTCGACGGCGTCGCCGTGCTGCCTGCCCGGCGGTGCTCGGCATCGCTTGCAGGACAGCCCGCACTTCTTGAAGCGGTGTTCAGCGCGATCGGAGCCCTCGATGAGGGCTATGATGTAGGGCTATTCCATGCGCCGGCAGCGATCCTTGGGGCTGCTCTTCCGGGGCATGGCGAAGACATCGCGTTGCTTTGCGGCTCGCACGAGGACGATCTGACCTCCACCTACGGTTGGCTGAAGGCAATGGCCAGAGAGCACAGACTGTCGCGTTTCCGTGTCGTTTTCGATGCGCAGGACGGCGAGTCGGAATTCGATCTAACGCTGCGGCACCGAAGGCTTTCGGAGGTTGCTGCCCGCTTCCTCGAGGTGGAGGTGGCGTACGGAGGGTCCGTTTGCCGTGACCCAGCGCTGGAGGATGCCCTTCGGATGAGATCAAGCATCTTTTCGCTTGCGGCAGACGGTACCTGTGCTCGCGCGTTCGAGCGACTCGCGAACGGCGCTCAGTCATGGCGTCTGGCGGCCTTCGAGCCAGCGCAACGGCGCGTTCACTGACCAGAGTTCCAGCCCGATGTACACCGCGCGCGGCACCCTGAACCACCAGGCAGCCATCGACCAGTACGGCCCTCTGGTGCGCCGCGTGGCGGCGCAACTGATCGCGAAGCTACCGGCCAATGTCGAGTTCGACGACCTTGTGCAGGCTGGCATGATCGGCCTCTTCGACGCGCTGTCTCGCTATCAGGCGAATCAGGGGGCTCAGTTCGAGACCTTTGCCATGCAGCGTGTGCGTGGCGCGATGCTGGACGAACTGCGCGGCAGCGACTGGCTTCCTCGATCCGTACGGCGCAGTCAGCGTACCATCGAAGGGGCGATTCGCAAGCTCGAGCAGCGCCTCCACCGCAGCCCTTCCGACGTCGAGATCGCGGCCGAGCTCGGGATGACGATCGGCGATTACCACCAGGTTCTTGGGGAGTCGCGTGGCTCACAGCTCGTATATCTTGACGAGCTGTCTGGTGATGACTCGGAGGAAGGGTTCCTCGATCGCTACGCGGTCGCTGACGAGGCCGACTCTCTCGCACGGCTGCGCGACGACAAGTTTCGCGCGGCGCTCATCGCCGGCATCGATGCGTTGCCCGAGCGCGAGAAGCAGGTCATGGGCATGTACTACGAGCAGGAAATGAACCTCAAGGAGATCGGCGCGGTGCTCGGAGTGACCGAGTCCCGGGTCTCGCAACTGCACAGCCAGGCGGTTGCCCGGTTACGTGTGCGTCTGCGCTCCTGGGCCTGAGCTACGGATCGGCGGGGATCGAGAGCGCCGTTCTCAGGCACTGCCGAGTCGGCGCGAACTCGATGTGCGTTGGTTCGTCGACGTGGTAGCCACCCCCCCGTAGGTGCTGCTTGGCCCGACGAGCGAATCAAGCAGGCGCCCGTCGCGCACCTTCGCACGACCGACGAGCTCAGCATTCGCCGAGATCATTGCCTGTAAACGCTGCAGGCGGCCTCGGTTCTTGGGGGCAAGCTGCCGCGCGGCGGGCGACATGATCGCTTCCAGTGCGCGACCTATTGCGGCGCCGGCGCGAACCATCCCGGCGCAGTCGCCCGAAAGCAGGGCGACTCTCTGCTCTTCTACCGCCCGCTCGAGCGCGTCGAGATCACCCGGAGGAACCGCCTGGCGGGCCGCTGGTATCACGAGCGCGTATCCCGCCCGGTTGCCATCGTCTCGACGAGCTCCGAGGCTGCGGTGATCATGCGATCGGCCACAACCTGAGCGCTCACGTGGAAGCGCCCCTGCTCGATGGCTGCTCGCACCTCCGCTACCTTCTCGGCGCGCATGGATGCAGTCGCCTGCTCGGTGGCCGCCAGGCTCTGTGACGTGGCGGACAGCTGAACCTTGTCCGTAGCCTGCACACCTGCCACGCCGGCAGAAGATGCTGTCGCGGTTCGCGACCCATTGGACGCTCTCGCAAGCGTATCGATCTGCTTGGTGTCGACGTTGTTGCCGATCTTCATCACACACTCCCTGTCGATGTACCGACTTTTGCCAGGGTCATGGCCGGATTATCGGCCCGGCTTCGGACATCTTGAGAGGAATTGTTCGCGAAGCGACCTACTGTGGCGTCACAGCCGCACCTCAATCGTGCGGTCCCTGAGCGTGCCTGCGACGATCCTGCCGGCTTCGGTGCGCGCTCGAAGAACCTGCCCGTCGCTCGCGGCCGCAAGGGCCACCCCGTTGCCGGCAAGGGTGAATCCGTGCCCTGAGACAACGATCTGGACGGGATCGCCTGGATTGACGCTCGGAGTCACGCGCACGGAATCCGAACGGAAAGGTTGACCCGCGGAGACAGCGCGTGTCAGCTGCCTTCCGGCAAGCGTTGAGGGATCGGTGACGAGCGGACCCTGCTCCCGGGTCAGTTCGGTTTCCTCGATTCGGAAATCCGATCCCGACAGCACCGTGCCGGCCGCCAGAGGGTGGCTTGAAACCGGCACCTGCCCGAAGACCTGGACGGTCACAGGGAGTCTGACCATCCAGCTGGCACCGAGCGTGCAACGGATACCCACCTGGGTTCGCCCCCAGAGACGTGTGCCGGGCGGCACGAATGGCTCGGCGCGTTCGCAGGGTGCCAGCCGCACCTTCGGGTCGAGTTGGCCAGCGGTGATCTGGATGCGGTGTTGTGCGGCTTCGCTCCCGAGTTCGCGCACCACAAGGCGCTTCACAGCTTCTTCAACCGGATCGCTCTCAACCGCTCGAGCGCCGCCCAGGCAGAGCAGTGCGGGCATGACGGTCAGCGCGATGATGCGCGCGACGCGGCGGATCCAGACAAACATGGACAACCTCCTTCGGGATTGACGGAATGTGCCTCCGCGAGGGTCGATAGCGCGCCGAGAAAAGAGGCGTAGGCGACCGTCTTATCGCTGCTTAAGTCCCTGGTGTGCTGCCGAATAATCGGCTGGTCCAGTAGGCCATGGCGCTCGCGGCGATGTTCGCTCGAGACCGTCTGGTACCTGCTCGGCGAACAGGAGGCGCGATGCTCGACCGGTTCCTTCACTCAATTCAGTTCCAGGGTCAGGCGCTGACGCTGCGCGCTGACAGGCAGAAGGTTCTGTCCGCGAACATCGCCAATGCCGACACACCTGGCTACAAGGCGCGGGATTTCGATTTCTCGCGTGTTCTTGCCGATGCCACCGGTTCCTCTGGCCGCGAGGCGGGTGCCACCGATGCCCTGCGCACGCATGGCTCCCACCACGGCGCAGGGTTGACTCGGGGTGCTGCTGGACGGGACCCGGTGCTCCAGTACCGGAGTCCGGATCAGGCATCGGCAGACGGCAACACCGTGGAACTCGACCGGGAACGCGCGAACTTCGCCGAGAACGCGGTTCGGTACGAGGCGACGCTGCGTTTCATCAATGGCGGCGTCCGGACAATGCTCTCCGCGATCCGTGGCGAGTGAGTTGGTGACATGCGAGCGCGCGTGCGCCTGAGGTAAGAACGATGTCGCTGTCACGAATCTTCGAGATCAGCTCGACCGCGATCGCCGCGCAGAGTCAGCGCCTTAACGTGGTCGCCTCGAATCTTGCCAATGCCGACAGCGTGGCGGGACCGGATGGCGCGGCCTACAAGGCGCGACACGTTCTTTTCGAGGCGCGGCAGCCGGTGAGGGCGGATGGCGTCTCCGGGGTACGGATCAGCGGCATTGTCGAGGATTCAACACCGGGCAAGCGAAGCTATGACCCCAAGCATCCGCAGGCCGATGCCGAGGGCTTCGTGACCTCGAGCAACGTCAATGCTGTCGAGGAGATGGTGAACATGATTGCCGCCTCGCGCTCCTATCAGAACAACGTCGAAGTACTGAACACGACCCAGCAGCTTCTGCTCAAGACGCTGCAGCTTGGTCAGTAAACCGGGAACCGATCGTGACAATCACAACCAATAACGATGCCACCGCAACTGCCGCGCGACTGGCCCAGATCCAGGCTGCCTCGGGTGGAGTGCGCACCGGTAACCCTGCGGGATCGGATGGCACTGCTAGCGCCGCCGGTACCGAGGACAGGTTCCTGAAGCTGCTGGTCGCGCAGATGCGAAACCAGGATCCGCTCAACCCGATGGACAATGCGCAGGTCACCTCGCAGCTTGCCCAGATCAACACGGTCCGGGGCATCGAGACACTCAACGCGTCGGTTGCCAGGCTGGTCGAGCGGGGAGATCGCAGCTCAGCGCTCGATTCCGTCGGAACCCTTGGCCGGCAGGTGTTCGTTGCCGGCGACCGCTTCGAGCGCAGCGGCGAGGAAACCGGTCACCGAATCGGCTTCGAGCTCGCCTCGTCTGCCCGTCGCGCGCAGGTCGATGTCATCGATGCGGCTGGCGCCGTGGTCTTCAGCCGAGGCTTCGACTCGCCAGGCGCTGGCGTATCGAGCTTCGACTGGAACGGAATCGGCAGCACGGGCGCGCCAGTACCTGCCGGCGAGTACCGACTTCGGATCGGCGCGGTCGATGCTGGCGGCAAGGCGGTGTCTGCCACGGCACTGAGCACTGCCCGCGTCACCGGCGTCACCCAGGACGGTGCCGGCATCCGCTTCGAGCTTTCCGGTCGCGGCGCGGTGGCGCCGTCGGCCGTCCGCGCGATCTTCTGATCCACCGGCATCCGGGTTTACGGTCGAAACCTTCGACAGCTGCAACACAAGGAGTGATGGAATGAGCTTCCAGCAGGGACTGAGCGGTCTGAACGCGGCAGCGCGAACGCTCGATGTGATCGGTAACAACATTGCGAATTCCGGTACGGTTGGTGCCAAGGCGGCACGTGCTGAATTCGCCGACGCATTCGCGAATTCGCTTGGCGGCAGCGGCAACAACACGGTGGGTATCGGCGTCACGGTCTCGAGCATCGCCCAGCAGTTCACGCAGGGAGACATCACGAGCACCAATAACCCCATGGATGTCGCGATCGACGGTCAAGGTTTCTTCCAGATCTCGACCAATGGCGCGTTGAGCTACTCGCGCAACGGCCAACTGAAGGTGGATGCCCAGGGGTACGTCGTGACAACCCAGGGAGGGCGGCTGCAGGGCAACGTGGTTGATGACGCAACGGGGGTCATGAGCCAGATCACGACCGACATCCGTACCTCGATGGCCAACCTGCCGCCGAGAGCCACCGGCGAAATCGGCGTGGGCTCGAACCTCGACGCGCGCGCTACGGCACCTGTGGACCCCTTCGATCCGGCCGATCCGGACACCTACAACAACGTGGCCTCGATGTCGGTGTATTCACCGCAGGGGCAGGCACACACGCTGGCGGTGTATTACCGCAAGACAGCGGACAATGCCTGGTCGGTTCACGCGACCTTCGACGGAACGCCTTTCAGTGGCGGCGCGCTGCCGACCGACCCCATTCAGACGCTCACCTTCGATGGCAACGGGAGACTGACCCCCACGCCGCCCCTTGCTTCGATTTCTGTGCCCTATCCGGCAAACGAGGGCGGAGCTGCTCCGGTCGAGTTCGACTTCACCACGATCACGCAATTCGGCTCGCCGTTCGTCGTGACCGCGATGGATCAGAACGGCTACGGTGTCGGTGAACTGGCAGGGTTCCGGATCGACAGCGAGGGCAACATCCTCGCCCGTTACACCAACGGTCGCTCGGAGGTGCAGGCTCGGCTCGTGCTGACGAATTTCCGTAATCCTCAGGGCCTCCAGCCGATCGGTGGCAATCAATGGGTCGAGACGGCTTCGTCGGGCGCACCCAATCAGCCGCAGGCCCCGGGCACGGGTAGCCTGGGCAACCTCCAGTCGGGTGCACTCGAGCAGTCGAACGTCGAGCTGACGGGCGAGCTGGTGAACATGATCACGGCGCAGCGTGTGTACCAGGCCAATGCACAGACGATTCGTGCGCAGGATCAGCTCCTGCAGACGATCGTCAACCTGCGCTGACGGCGTTTGCGGCGTCGGGCACGGAGACTTAGATGGACCGGATGATCTATCTCGCGGCCTCCGGCGCAAAGGCGCTCGCGCAGCGACAGGAAGCTCTGACGAACAACCTGGCCAACGCAAGCACCGCGGGGTTTCGTGCCGACCTCATGGCCTTTCGGGCTGTACCTGTGCAGGCTTCCGGAACCGCCTCGACGCGAGTGATGGCGCTCGAGGCAAGTGCCGGTTTCAGCAGCGAGCAAGGACCGGTGAGCACGACCGGGCGCTCGCTCGATGCCGCGATCCGTGGCCCCGGTTGGTTCGTGGTGCAGAGTCCGGACGGTGCCGAGGCGTTGACGCGCAACGGCCATTTCCAGGTCAGTGGCGACGGAACGCTGCAGGGTGTTGCGGGGCTTCCGGTGCTCGGCGACGGGGGGCCGATCGCGATTCCGCCAAACGCGGAAGTGCTCATCGGTTCGGACGGAACCATCAGCGCGCGCCAGGCCAATCAGCCGCCTATCCAAGTCGGCAAGCTGAAACTCGTCAATCCGGAGCCGGCGACGCTTGCCAAGGGGCCGGACGGCATGGTTCGCATCGCCGGGGGCGACCCCGCCGTCGAAGATCCGACCGTTCGGGTGTCCTCCGGGGCACTCGAGGGCAGCAACGTGAATGTCGTGGAGTCGATGGTCGGGATGATCGCGCTGGCTCGTCAGTTCGAGATCCAGATGAAGCTGCTGTCGAACGTGGAGCAGAACGAGCAGCGCGCTGCCCAACTGCTGTCTCTCAAAGGTTGAGGAGTCAAGCATGATCCGTTCGTTGTGGATTGCCAAAACCGGGCTCGATGCGCAACAGACGCAGCTCGACACGATCACCCACAATCTGGCCAACGTAAGCACCGTCGGCTACAAGCGCTCGCATGCGGTCTTCGAGGATCTGCTGTACCAGAACATGCGCCAGGCCGGCGGCCAGAGCACCCAGCAGACTCAGCTCCCGACCGGCCTGCAGCTGGGGGTCGGTGTGCGCAGCGTCGCGACCTCGCGAATCTTCAGCCAGGGTGCCCTTCAGCAGACCGAGAACAAGTTCGATGTCGCGATCAACGGGGCGGGCTTTCTTGCCGTCCAGATGCCGGATGGCTCGGTTGGCTACACCCGGGACGGTCAGCTTCGTGTCGATGCCCAGGGTCAGCTCGTGACTTCCAGCGGATTTCCCCTCGGGCCCGCCCCGATAACGATACCTGCAAGTGCTCAGTCGGTAACGATCGGCGGCGATGGCACGGTCAGTGTGCTCGAGCCGGGGCAGGTCACCCCGCGTGCAGTCGGGAATATCCAGCTTGCAAGCTTCGTCAATCCAGCCGGCCTGGAGCCGCGTGGTCAGAACCTCTACTTCGAGACGGCTGCCTCGGGCGTTGTCACCCTCGGTGCGGCGGGCACTAACGGCACGGGCACGCTGAAGCAGGGCTTCGTCGAGACCTCCAATGTCAACGTCGTCGAGGAACTGGTGGCGATGATCCAGACCCAGCGAGCCTACGAGATCAACTCGAAAGCCATTCAGACCTCGGATCAGATGCTCGCCCGGGTGTCTCAGCTTTGATCGGAACCACCATGGGCACTGACAACTTCCGCCGGCTAGCGACACGCATGCAACGGGTGCTGATCGCCTGCGGGCTGGCGGCGCTTGCCGTTCTGCAGGCGGGGTGCAACGACCTGATGGCTCGGCCCACCGTCGATGTGCGCGAGCCCACCACGATTCGGCCTCCATCGCAGACTGGCTTCGTGGCACCCAGCAGCGTGGCCGAGCCGGGCGCGATCTTCGTTGCCGGTGCTCACCGCGGGCTTTTCGAGGATCGCCGCGCGAGGCTCGTCGGCGACGTGATCACGATCCAGATCCAGGAGAAGTATTCGGCCAAGCAGAGCTCGAACAGTTCGCTCGATCGCAAGGGCAGTGTCGAGGCCAACGTCGCACTGTTGCCTTTCTTGACGCCGAATGCGACCAAGCGCCTTAACGCGGAGGGCGGCTCCAGCAACACCTTCGAAGGCAAGGGCGAGACGGGCACCGACAACGAGTTCACTGGAACCATCACGACGACGGTCGTCGAAGTATTGCCCAATGGCAATCTGGTCGTCGTGGGCGAGAAGCAGGTTGGCATCAACCAGAACGTCGAACGTCTTCGCTTCTCCGGGGTCATCAACCCGGCGACGATCCTGCCTGGCAATGTTGTGACCTCGACGCAGGTTGCCGACGCGCGGCTCGAGGTACGTAGCCGCGGCGACATCGATCGGGCGCAGACGACCGGCTGGCTTGCGCGATTCTTCCTCAGCTTCCTGCCGATCTGAGCGCCATGACTTTCTCCGCCATCCTCGGCCGCCTCTTCGTGCCCATGATGCTGGCCGCGTCGATGCTGGGCGCAACGCCCGTAACCGTTCTGGCCGAACGGGTGAAGGAACTGGCCACCGTACAGGGTGTGCGAAGCAACCAGCTGCTCGGATACGGGCTGGTGGTGGGGCTGGACGGCAGCGGGGATCAGACCACCCAGGCCCCGTTCACCGCTCAGAGCGTCAATTCGATGCTCTCGCAACTTGGGATCCAGCTTCCCCCGGGCGTGACGCCGCAACTGCGCAATTCGGCTGCCGTGATGGTGACCGCGCAACTGCCGCCGTTCGCCAGACCCGGCCAGACCATCGACGTTACCGTGTCGTCGCTCGGTAACGCGCGCAGCCTGCGTGGTGGCACGCTGCTGCTGACACCACTGCGCGGAGCCGACAATCAGATCTACGCGATGGCGCAAGGCAATGTGGTGGTTGGTGGCGCGGGAGCTTCGGCCGCGGGCAGTCGCGTCCAGATCAACCACCTGAGTGCCGGGCGGGTGCCAGCTGGCGCAACGGTCGAGCGGGCGGTTGCGGTGCCGACCCTGGCCGGTGAGACGATCCGTCTGGAACTCGTGCAGAGTGACTTCACGATGGCCGGTCGTGTTGCCGATGCCATCAACCAGACGCTAGCCGCGAGTGGCGGTCCGATCGCGCAGGCGATCGACGGTCGTGTCATTCAGGTACGCCTGCCGGCTGATGCCGAGCGGCGTGTGCCTTTCCTGGCGCAGCTCGAAAACGTCGAGGTCAGCCAGCCCACGCCGACCCCCAAGGTCGTGGTCAACGCGCGTACCGGCTCGGTGGTGATGAATCAGAGCGTGACCCTCGCGCCCAGTGCGGTCGCGCATGGCAACCTCAGCGTCACGATCTCGTCGACGCCGGTGGTCTCGCAGCCAGGGCCCTTCTCGCAGGGGCAGACCGTGGTTGCCGAGAAGGCAGACATCCAGATCCGTCAGGACGGTGGCAACGTGATGCAGATCGATGCCGCGGCGAAGCTGACAGACGTGGTCAAGGCGCTCAATGCGCTCGGCGCGACCGCCGGTGACCTGATCGCGATTCTGCAGGCGCTGAAGGCGGCTGGAAGCCTTCGGGCCGAACTCGAGATCATCTGATTCCAACGCCATGGAATCATCGTCCGCCCCCCTCGCACTCGATGCTCGCGCGCTCGACGGTCTTCGCCGGCGTGCGGGCAGCGATCCGCAATCTGCGGCGCGTGCGGCGGCTGGACAGTTCGAGGCGGTCTTCATGCGTCAGATGCTGAAGTCGATGCGTGACGCGGTACCGCGCAGCGGCATGTGGGACGGCGCGGCGCAGGGAACCTACAGCGACATGCTGGACCAGCAGCTCGCGCAATCGCTATCTGGCAAGCCAGGCGGGCTAGCCGATGTGATCGCTCGCCAGTTGACCCGTCAGCTCGGGGCAGCGAGGTCGATGGCGGATGCTGTCGGGCCACAGCGGGGCGACGCCGATATCGGCATGGCGACGGGCGACGCCTTCGATCAGTTGGGCGCGAATGCTGCCGGGGCTCGCGCACCGATACCGCCCAGCGTACCGTCGACGGTCGCGCGGGCGGCTGTGTCCCAGAGTCTGATGGCTGCCCCGTCTGCTGGTGGTGGCGCTGAGCGTCTGCCTGCGGCGTCCGGGCAGATGGTTCTTCGCGAGGCGCTCGCGGCGTTCAACGCAGCCGCTGCATCACCTGCGCGAACGGCCGAACGGGTCGAGGGCGAGCGGCATGGCGCCGGGCAGGTCGCGGCTGCGGCCGAGCGTCCGGCGATCGGGCAGGGGCCGGCAAGCGCGGCACGCTGGACCGAGCGCGCTGCGGTTGTCCGCTCCCCTGCGGAGCCCGACCTGCGCCATCTCAGCGGCCCGCAAGCTGACTTCGTACGCAAGGTCTGGCCACACGCGCTGCTCGCGGAGCGTTCGACCGGTGTGCCCGCGGCCTTCATCGTCGGGCAGGCAGCCCTTGAAACGGGATGGGGCCGACACGAGATCCGTAACGCCGACGGCAGCGCCAGCTTCAACCTGTTCGGCATCAAGGCGACGGGGGGCTGGAAGGGTGCAAGTGCCGCGGCGTCGACCACCGAGTTCGTCGGAGGGCAGGCAACACGCCGCGTCGAGCGCTTCCGCGCCTATGGCTCCTACGCGGAGGCGTTCCAGGACTGGGCGACATTGATGGCGCGCAGCCCGCGCTACGCCGGCGTGATTCAGTCCGGGGGCAGCGTCGAGGCCTTCGCTGCCGGCATGCAGCGCGCCGGCTACGCCACCGATCCAGCCTATGGCGCGAAGCTCGAGAAAACGATCCAGCGCACACTGGCGCTGCAGCGTCTCGTGACCTGAGCCACGGACGAGGAGCACCGCAACCATGTCCGGGCTTTTTGGCGTTGGTACGTCGGCGATGATGGCGGCGTATGCGCAGATGCGCACGGCGAGTCACAACATTTCCAACGTCGGCACGCCCGGGTTCAGCCGTCAGGAGGCGGTTCTCTCCGCGGTCGCGGGCAGCCAGACCGGCGCGGGTTTCATCGGACGAGGTGTCGCGGTCGATTCGGTCGTCCGTCGCTACGATCAGCAGCTTGCTTCGGAAGTGGCGAGCAGCAAGTCGAGCGCCGCGGCCGACGCGGTGCGCGCCGGCCAGCTTGAGAGGCTCGAGGCGGTTTTTTCCGATGGCGACACCAGCCTCGGCACCGCGATCGACGATTTGCGTGCAGCGTTCGCGGACGTGGTCAATCGTCCTGGCGATCCTACCGCGCGGTCGGTGGTGCTCAGCCGCGCCAGGACGCTTGTCGAGCGCTTCGGAAGCGTGACCGGACGCCTCGACGAGTTGCGTGTCCAGTCCGACCAGAAGCTGCGCGACGGCGTCTCGCGGATCAACGATGCTCTTGCCCAGATCGCGACGCTCAACGATCAGATAGCCCGGCGCGGGTCGATGGGCCAGCCCCCCAACGATCTGCTGGATCGTCGCGATCAGCTTATCGAAACCGTCAACGGGCAGATTCGCGCAACGTCATTCGTGGGTCCTGATGGTTCGGTGACGCTCTATGCCGCTTCTGGACATGCGCTTGTCGTCGGCACCCAGGCTTCCCGCCTGTCGGTTCAGGGTGACAGCCTGGATCCTCGCAAGCTGTCGCTGACCCTAGGCTCCGGAGCCTCGGCCGTACCGATCGGTAGCGACACGATCGGTGGTGGGGAACTCGCCGGCGCGCTGCGTTTTCGCGATGAGGACCTCGAGGCGGCTCAGGCGCGGGTTGGGCAGCTTGCGGCAGCTCTTGCGCAGGCCTACAACGACCGGCAAGCGCTTGGTCGCGATGCGAGTGGCGCCGTGGGTTCGCCCATGTTCGCGCTCGGTGCGCCCGAGGTTGGACCGTCTTCCGAAAATACCGGTAATGCCAAGCTCGCAGTGACCCTGCTCGATGGCACAGCGGTCGCCGCCACCGACTACGAACTGCGCTTTGATGGCGCGGCCTGGTCGGTTACGCGTCTTTCCGACGGTGTCCGCTCGGCACTCGGTGCGATGCCCGCGGTGCTCGACGGCCTGCGTATCTCGGTTGGCGCCGGCGCCCCGGCCGCTGGCGATCGCTTTCTCGTGCGGGGTGCATCTGCCTTTGCCGGTGGATTGGCGATGAGCCTTGCGGGTACCCAGGGGCTCGCGACCGGCCTCGCGATGACGCCGCAGCGTCTCGCGACCAACACGGGTGATGTGCGCAGCACCGCGTTCACGGTCACGTCCAACGACGCGAACCTGCTTTCACCCGTGACGATCCAGTTCACGAGCGCAACGACATTCAATGTCACCGGTGCCGGTACCGGGAATCCAACCGGCCTTGCCTACACGCCGGGCATGCCCGTGTCGTACAACGGCTGGTCGATGACGCTGGCCGGGACCGCTGGTGCGACCGACAGGATCGACATCGTGCCAACCGCGAATCCTGCCCTTGATAACCGCAACGCGCGGATGATGCTCGACATCGGCGAGCAGTCGATCGTGGGCGGCCGAAAACCGGTGGATGCCTTCGGTGATCTGCTGGCGGACATGGGCATTCGATCGCAGTCGGCGCAGGCCGCCGAGAGCCTGTCATCTCGGACGCTCGCTCAGGCGGAGTCGGATCGAGCCGGGATCTCGGGAGTGAATCTCGACGAGGAGGCGGCTCGGCTGATGCAGTTTCAGCAGGCCTATCAGGCCGCGGCCAAGATTCTCGCGACAGCCCAGAACGTCTTCGACACTCTGCTGCAGATCGCGCGCTGACGCACTGCGCCGCCGAACTGAAGGAATCCGAGCATGCGCATCGCCACGGCCAATGCCTACCAGAATGCCCTCGAGGCGATGAATCAGCGGCAGGCGAAGCTGGTTCGCACGCAGGAAGAGCTGGCCAGCGGCAAGCGCGTGCTGTCGCCTTCGGACGACCCCAGCGTTGCCTCCACCGCCGAGCGCAATCGCGCGGCGCAGCGCCGCCTCGAGATCCAGACGCGCATGCACGAGTACGCGATGGGCAACCTCAGCCAGGCCGATTCGGTGCTCGGCAGCGTCGGCGACCTTCTGCAGATGGCCCGCGAGGCGATGGTACAGGCTGGCAACGGGACCTACAGCGCCACCGACCGACAGCAGATCGCGATCCAGCTGCGCGCCCATCGCGACGAGTTGCTCGCGCTGGCCAATCGTGGCGACGGCACCGGGGGCTACCTGTTCAGCGGGCAGGGCAGCAGTGGTGCCCCTTTCATCGAAACCGCCGGCGTGGTGACTTTCCAGCCACAGGCCGGGGAGCGCGAGATCGGCATGGGCACCGTCGGTGCGGCCGC
Organism: Burkholderiaceae bacterium; assembly: GCA_044235405.1. Lineage (GTDB taxonomy): Bacteria > Pseudomonadota > Gammaproteobacteria > Burkholderiales > Burkholderiaceae_E > Quisquiliibacterium. Next base: position 3,598 of record JBIIHU010000017.1, on the reverse strand, counting down.
CAGCCTGGACGGCCAGCGGATCTTCATGAATCTGCCGGACGGTGCTGGTGGCGTGCGCAGTATCTTCGCGGTGCTCGATGCGGCCGCGGCTTCGCTCGAGGATCCGACCACCACCGGTGCCGCCGTCGGCGTGGCGGTGCGCAGCGGACTTGCCGGTATCGACGCCGCGCTCGAGCAGGTCAGCACGCAGCGAACCGAGGTAGGAGAGAGCCTGCGCGCGCTCGAGACGCGTGTCCGTCTTGCCGAGGAGGGTCGTATCGAACTCTCCGCACAGCTGTCCGGCATGGTCGATGTCGACTACGCCAAGGCGGTCAGCGACTTCCAGACACACCAGACCGCGCTGAGTGCGGCAATGCGCACCTACGCCCAGATCTCGCAGATGTCGCTGTTCGACTATCTGTAGATCCAGGCGGGTCTTGCGGCGGGGCGGCTGGGCGGCCGGGCAGTAGCGCGGGACCGCGGCTAGAATCCGCCCATGGATCAGAACGCACTCAAGCGCGCGGCCGCACGCGCCGCGCTGGACGAACTCGTGCCCGGCACTCTGGTCGGCGTTGGCACCGGGTCGACCGTCAACTTTTTCATCGATGCGCTGGCCGAGTCGCCGGGCCGATTTGCGGGCACCGTCTCGAGTTCGGAGGCGAGCACGAAGCGCCTGCGCGCAGCCGGGATTCCCGTGATGGAACTCGACGCGGCGATCGCGTCCGGGCTTGCGAGGCCCGTCTATGTGGATGGCGCCGACGAGATCGATAGCCTGCGGCGCATGATCAAGGGTGGTGGGGGTGCACTGACGCGCGAGAAGATCGTGGCAAGCGCCTTCGAGCGTTTCGTGTGCATCGTCGATGCGTCCAAGCAGGTCGATACGCTCGGGCGCTTTCCATTGCCCGTCGAGGTGATTCCGATGGCGTGTGCGCTCGTGGGTGAGCGCCTGAGGTCGCTGGGTGGCAGACCCGCCCTGCGCGAAGGCTTCGTGACCGACAACGGCAACCTGATCCTCGATGTGGCCGGACTGACGATCGATGATCCGGTCGCGCTGGAGTCGATGATCGATCACTGGCCCGGCGTGGTGAGCGTGGGGCTGTTCGCCCGGGTGCCAGCTTCCGTCGTCCTGGTGGCCACGCCTCAGGGTGTGAAACGCATGGTCTAGCGATGGCTCCGACGGCTTGCGCGCGGCCATCGCGAGATCTCGCGATGGCAGTTTCTGCAGGCAACTTCTGTTAGCTGGCGTGGTGGCCTGAGCAGGCGGACGTTCAGGCGGCTGGCGGCACGAAACCGGCGGGGCGGTCGGCACCGTCGCCGAAGAAGTACTTCTCCATCTGGGCCGCGAGATACTTTCGCGCGCGCACGTCGGCCAGGTTGAGGCGGTTCTCGTTGACCAGCATGGTCTGGTGCTTCAGCCAGCCCTGCCAGGCTTCCTTGGAGACACTTTCCCAGAGACGCTTGCCGAGCTCGCCAGGGTAGGGGGGGAAATCGAGGCCTTCGGCCTCGCGCTGAAGTTTTACACAGTGGATGGTGCGCGCCATGAGGGCTCCAGTGGGTTCGAGTCGGTGCGATGGCGCCATTGTCACAGGTTCGGCCGAACGGCCCAACCTCGCCCCTTCGCTTGGTCCGCTCCATTCGTAGCGCGGACGGTGCCGCGCGTCCGGCGCGGCGGCGATGGCGGCGGGCGGGGAAATAGCCTGGGTTCATCATTCGCGGATGCGTTGTCATGTGAGTCATGCCACGCCGTCGTTGTCGAGGCGAGTGCCCCCTGTGGCGACCGACATGCGCGGGATGTCCGTCCTGGAACTGCTGGTCGTGGTGGCGGTGATCGGCATACTCGCCACGCTGTTCGCGCCTGCCTACGGCAACTACACGCGTCGGGTCTGGGTTACCGAGGGGCTGCTGATCGCCGGCGCCGCGAAGGCGGCAGCCGCCGAGGAGGCGATGACGAACGGCGGTAGCTCGGGGCAGTCCGAGGAAAACGAACTGCAGGTCCAGTCGCTGTCGCACACGATGCTCGCAAACAGCCCGAACCGGATGATCGAGTCGGTGCGGCGTGTCGGCAGCACCATCGTGATCAATTTCACCGAGGCGTTCTCCGGCGGGATCGCGATCGTGTCGCTGCCGCTGGTGGGCACGCTGCAGGATGGCCGCATGACGTGGCGCTGCCTGATCGGCGCCGAAGCGAAGGCAGCGCTCGCCGACGCCAGTCTGTACGGGATTCCGGTCGGCGAGCCGCTGCTCGGCGACTGGGTGCCCGCCGAGTGTCGCTGACGAGGCAGTGCCAGATGATGGCGATCACGGGCGCAGTGCCCAAGCGTCGCCTTGCGAATGGGTGATGACGATATCAAGCCGTCCGTCAGGTCAGCCAAGCCTTCGAGCCCGCGATGATCGGTTCACCGAGGGATTGCAGGCACGCTCGGTCTCAGCGGCATCGCGCCCGCTCGATCGAATCTTCCGGTGAGCTGGCGCGGCGAGCCACGACAAGCTCTCCTCCCCCAGCGGCCCAGTTCCCCGGACATGCCCGCCGGCGTACCGACCCCCTTGGATCAGGCCGTTTCGAACCCTGCGGAAAGCTTAGGCGCTCGTCTGCGGCCCTGGCTTCCGGCCGTCTTCGCGATCGGGCTCGCTTTCCTGCTTGCCGCCTCGGTCTGGCAGGCCCGCCAGACGCGACTGCGCGCCGACCTGATGGCGGATTTCTCTTTCGAGAGTCGGGAGCTCGTGGTGCGCTTGCAGGAGCGAATGACGGCCTATCGCCAGGTCCTGCGCGGTGCACGCTCGACCATGCTGTCCGTTGGCGGTCTGTCGCCCGCGCAGTGGTCCGATTATGTCGATCGGCTCTTTCTCGGTAGCGATCTGCCGGGTCTGCGCGGTCTTGGCTTCGCCCGGCAGGTGACTGCCGGCCGGCTCGACGAGCACGAGTCGCAGATGCGCGCCGTGGGCAAGCCCGACTACCGGGTGTGGCCGGTCGACGACCGCGCGGCAGCCCAGATCGCGATCAACCGGATTGCTCCGACCAGTGCCGCGAACGATGCGCTCTACGGGCGGGAGCTCGGACGGGAGCCCGCGCTTCGATTCGCCTTCGAACGCAGCGCGGAACGGGCGCAGACCCTCATGAGCGCACCCCTTGAGCTTGCACCGAGCGCAGGGGGATCGGCTGCGCCGCACGTGTTCATGGTGCAGCCGATCTATGTTGCTTTCGAGCGTCCGACCGACGAAGCGGAAGCGGCCGCCGTCCGCCGCTCGGCGACGCTAGGTTGGGTCTTCGGTCTGTTCGAGGCGCAGAAACTCATCGCGGAGACGCTGGGCACGCTGCCCCCGACGATGCGGCTGCGCGTCTATGCCGGCGACGTCGGCGAAGCGGGGCCGATCGAGGAGGCCGTGCCGGTGCTGTTCGACAGCTCGACGATGTCGACGCCCGACTGGCGAGGGGCAGAACCGCTTCGCGTGCGTGCACCGCTGGTCATCGACGGGCAGACCTGGACGCTGGTGTTCGAGGGATTCCCGCGAGCATGGGCGAACCACACGGCGCTCGGTGGCGAACTCGTCGCGATCAGCCTGATCTGCATGCTTTTCGCGGTGGCGATGGTGCTTGCGACCAAGACTCGACTCGCGGCGC
>JBIIHU010000172.1:0-8353 GCA_044235405.1 Burkholderiaceae bacterium | reverse complement strand
TGCTGTGCATGAACGCGACCAGTTCGGGCATTTTGGTCATCTCGACCCGGTTGGCCATCACCGCACCCGCGCCGCCGCCCACGACCAGGCCCGCGAGCACCCATCCGAGGCCCGCGCCCAGCGTGGGACCGCCGGCGTTTCGCTCGACCATCATGCCGATCAGGCCGACGGTGGTCAGGACCGCGATCGTCATGCCGGTCATGCCGAAGACGTTGCCTCGGATCGAGGTGGTCGGATGCGACAGCCCCTTCAGCGCCTGGATGAAGCACACCGAGGCAACCAGGTACAGCAGGACGACGACGTTCAGATTCAGGCTCATCGGGATTCTCCGCTCGACGCGCGGGTGACCGACGACGCCGTGGCGTCGTTCGGGGAATTCGTGGGGGCGGCCGCGGGCGCGGTCGGGGAGGCTTGCTCGGCCGCGGGCGGGGACGCGTTCGCGCGGGCAGCCGGGCCGGCGTGCCAGAAGCCGTGGATCCAGCCGCGCCGCTCGGCGAAGCGACCCGCGGGGAACAGGATGGCCGCGAGTCCGACGCCGAACCAGAAGGTGCGCTCCCAGCCCGGTGCGGTGAAGCGCTCGACCACGAGGCCGAGCACGATCGACACCGCGACCGCGAACACCAGCATCAGCGCGAAGCCGCGTGCGTTCACTTGCCGCCTCCCGCGCCGCGCGGTTCCTTCTTCTTGAACATCTCGAGCATGCGGCGCGTGACCAGAAAGCCGCCGAACACGTTGACCGCCGCGAGCGCGACCGCGAGCACGCCCATCGACTTGCCCAGCGTGGTCTCGGTGAGGGCCGCCGCGAGCATCGCGCCGACGATGATGATCGCCGACACCGCGTTGGTGACCGCCATCAGCGGGGTGTGCAGGGCCGGCGTCACATTCCAGACGACGTGGTAGCCGACGTAGATCGCCAGCACGAAGATGATCAGGTTGACGATGGTGGGGCTGATCGCGTCCATGGCTAGTCCTGGCTGCGGGAGGGTGGGCTGCCCTGTCGCCGCGCGGCGCGCGCGACGGCGGGCACGGTGCGGATGTCAGTTGCGTCGGAGGATCTCGCCGCCGCTGCAAAGCAGGCAGGCCGCGACGATGTCGTCCTCGCGATTGATCGCGAGTCCGCCTTCCTTCGTGAGCACGAGCTTCAGGAAGTCGAGCACGTTGCGCGCGTACAGGGCCGAGGCATCGGCCGGCACGGTGGCCGGCAGGTTGGGCTGGCCGATGATCGTGACGCCGTGACGCACGACGGTCTGGCCGGCCTCGGACACCGCGCAGTTGCCGCCCTGCTCGACGGCCATGTCGAGGATCACCGACCCGGGCTTCATCGAGCGGACCATGTCCTCGCTGATCAGCACCGGCGCCTTGCGGCCGGGGATCAGTGCGGTGGTGATCACGATGTCGGCCTGCTTCATGCGCTCGGCGACCGCGGCCGCCTGGCGCTGCATCCAGGCCGCGGGCATCGGCCGGGCATAGCCGCCGACGCCCTGGGCGATCTCGCGCTCCTCGTCGGTCTCGAAGGGAACGTCGACGAACTTGGCGCCGAGGGACTCGATCTGCTCCTTGACGGCCGGCCGCACGTCGGAGGCCTCGATGACCGCGCCCAGCCGCTTCGCGGTCGCGATCGCCTGCAGCCCGGCCACGCCGGCGCCCAGGATCAGCACGCGCGCGGCCTTCACCGTGCCGGCGGCAGTCATCAGCATCGGCATCATGCGGCCGTAGGCGGCCGCCGCGAGCAGCACCGCCTTGTAGCCCGCGATGTTCGCCTGCGACGACAGCACGTCCATGCTCTGCGCGCGGGTGGTGCGCGGCGCGGCCTCGAGCGCGAAGGCGCTCAGCCCGGCGGCATTCATCGCGGTGATGCCCTCGGTGTTGAAGGGCTCAAGCATGCCGACGAGCGACGCGCCGGATTTCATCGCGGCGAGCTCGCCCGCCTGGGGAGCACGCACCTTGAGCACGAGGTCGGCGCCGAGCGCGGCGGCCGCGTCGACGATCTCGGCACCGGCGGCACGCAGGGCGTCGTCGGTCTGGGCGGCGCGAACGCCTGCGCCCGCCTCCACCAGCACGCGGTGGCCGCCGGCCACGAGTTTCTTGACGGTTTCAGCCGTTGCGGCAATGCGGGTCTCGCCGTCGCGGGTCTCGGCCGGCACTCCAATAAGCATGGGTTCATCCTCCCGCGGCGGGGCCCGCGTTCGTTTCCGGGCGGTGTTATATCACGCCCCTCCGTTAAACTCGGGAAATGGACCTCTGGAAGCCAAGCGTTACCGTGGCGGCAGTCGTCGTGCGCGATGGCCGCTACCTGATGGTCGAGGAGCACACCCGCGAGGGGGTGCGGCTCAACCAGCCCGCCGGTCATCTCGACCCCGGCGAGAGCCTCGAGCAGGCCTGCGTGCGCGAGGCGCTCGAGGAAACCGCGCACCGGGTCCGGCCGCGCGCCTGCGTCGGCGTGTACCTCGGTCGCTATCGCCATCCGGGCGACGGCACCGACGTCACCTACCTGCGTTTCGCCTTCGACTGCGAGCCGCTCGCGTTCGAGCCGGCGCGCGCGCTCGATGAAGGCATCGTGCGAGCCCTCTGGATGCCGCCGGACGAGATCCGGGCGCGCGTCGCCGAGCACCGCAGCCCGCTGGTGCTCGAGACCCTCGACGACCATCTGGCGGGGCGTCGCTTCGATCTTGCCTTCCTGCGCACCCATCCCGACTGCCTCGATGACCGCGCCTGAGTCCGGCGCCGGCCGGCGCATCGTGGTGGGCATGTCCGGAGGCGTCGATTCGTCGGTCGCCGCGTGGCTGCTGCGCGAACAGGGCTGGGAGGTCGTCGGCCTGTTCATGAAGAACTGGGAGGACGACGACGACGATCGCTACTGCTCGACCCGCCAGGACTGGATCGACGCGGCCAGCGCGGCAGATGTGATCGGCATTGACATCGAGGCGGTCAACTTCGCCGCCGAGTACCGCGAGCGGGTGTTCGCCGAGTTCCTGCGCGAGTACGCGGCCGGCCGCACGCCCAACCCCGACGTGCTGTGCAACGCCGAGATCAAGTTCAAGGCCTTCCTCGATCACGCGATGCGCATGGGCGCCGACCTGATCGCCACCGGCCACTACGCGCGGGTGCGCGAGGCGGCGCCGGCTGCGGGCGACGTTGGCCCGCGCTTCGAGCTGCTGCGCGGCCAGGACCCCGCGAAGGATCAGAGCTACTTCCTGCACCGCCTGTCGCAGGCCCAGCTCGCGCGCACCCGCTTCCCGCTCGGCGAGCTGCGCAAGACCGAGGTCCGCGCGATCGCCGCGCGTCTGGGTCTGGCCAATGCCGCGAAGAAGGACTCCACCGGCATCTGCTTCATCGGCGAGCGCCCCTTTCGCGAGTTCCTGTCGCGCTACCTGCCCGATCGCCCGGGCCCGGTGCTCACCGACGAGGGCCGCTGCATCGGCGAGCACGCCGGCCTGGCCTTCTACACGCTCGGGCAGCGCAAGGGCATCGGCATCGGCGGCCTGCGCGGTGGCAGCGGCGAACCCTGGTTCGTCGCCCGCAAGGACCTCGAACGCAACGCGCTGATGGTCGTGCAGGGGCACGACCATCCCTGGCTGCTCAGCGATCGGCTGGTCGCCGACAGCGCGCACTGGGTGGCGGGGGCCCCGCCGGCCCAGGGAACGCGGCTGGGCGCCAAGACCCGTTATCGGCAGCACGACGCCGCCTGCCGGTTCGAGGGCCTCGCCGAGGATCGATTCGCGCTTTCCTTCGAGACACCGCAATGGGCGGTCACGCCGGGGCAATCGGCGGTGCTCTACGATGGCGAGGTCTGCCTGGGCGGCGGCCTGATCGCCGCAACGCAGTCCTGATCCGTCGAGTCCGGCGTGCCGGCGTCCGCCGGATCGTCATCAGGGGGCTCCATGACGCATATCCGCTACCTCGCGCTGCTGCTGGTGGTCATCGCCACCATCGCCTCGCTGGTCGCATGGCAGCGTGACCTCATCGGCTGGGGCTGGCCGGCGGGCGGGCTGCTGCTGGTCGGCATCGGCGTGCGCGACCTGCTCCAGACTCGGCACGCGATCCTGCGCAACTACCCGCTGATGGGGCACCTGCGATTTCTTTTCGAATACGTGCGGCCCGAGATCCGGCAGTACTTCATCGAGTCGGACACCGACAGCATCCCCTTCTCGCGCGAGCAGCGCGCGGTGGTCTATCAGCGAGCCAAGCGCGCGCTCGACAAGCGCCCCTTCGGCACGCAGCACGACGTCTACGCGGCCGGTTTCGAATGGATCAACCACTCGATGACGCCGACGGATCCCGCCTCCCACGACTTTCGCGTGCGCATCGGCGGGCCGGGATGCGAGCAGCCCTACGAGGCCTCGGTCTTCAACATCTCGGCGATGAGCTTCGGCTCGCTGTCGGCCAACGCGATCCGCGCGCTGAACCGTGGCGCGAAGCTCGGCGGTTTCGCCCATGACACCGGCGAGGGCTCGATCAGCGCCTACCACCGCGAGCATGGCGGCGACCTGATCTGGGAGATCGGCAGCGGCTACTTCGGTTGCCGCGATGCGCAGGGACGCTTCGACCCCGAGGCCTTCGCGCGCAACGCCCGCGACCCGCAGGTGCGCATGATCGAGATCAAGCTCTCGCAGGGCGCCAAGCCGGGGCACGGCGGCGTGCTGCCCGGGCCCAAGGTCACCCCCGAGATCGCGCAGGCGCGCGGCGTGCCCGCCTGGACCGACTGCATCTCGCCCGCCTCGCACAGTGCCTTCGACGACCCGATCGGGCTGCTCGAATTCGTCGCCCGGCTGCGCGAGCTGTCCGGTGGCAAGCCCACCGGCTTCAAGCTCGCGATCGGCCACCCCTGGGAGTGGTTCGCGGTCGCCAAGGCGATGCTCGAGACCGGCATCGTCCCCGACTTCATCGTGGTCGACGGCAAGGAAGGCGGCACCGGTGCCGCCCCGGTGGAGTTCATCGACCGGATGGGCATGCCGATGCGCGATGGCCTGCTGCTGGTGCGCGACACGCTGACCGGCATCGGGCTGCGCGGGCGCGTGCGGCTCGGCGCCGCCGGCAAGATCGTCAGCGGCTTCGACATTGCACGCACGATCGCGCTGGGCGCCGACTGGTGCAACAGCGCGCGTGGCTTCATGTTCGCGCTCGGCTGCATCCAGGCGCAGAGCTGCCACACCGGCACCTGCCCGACCGGCGTCACCACGCAGGATCCGGTGCGCCAGCGGGCGCTGGTGGTGCCCGACAAGGCGCAGCGCGTCGCCAATTTCCATCGCAACACGCTGCAGGCGCTCGCCGAGCTCGTGGCCGCGGCCGGGCTCGAGCACCCGTCGCAGATCGGGCCGCGTCACATCCTTCGACGCATCTCGCCCGACGAGGTGCGCTCGCTCGCCGAGCTGCACGACTTCCTCGCCCCCGGGCAACTGCTCGAGCCCGGGCCGCTGCCCGGTGTGTTCGAGCGATTCTGGCGCGTCGCCCGTCCGGATCGCTTCGCCCTCGAGCCTGCCTGACGCCGGCGCGGGCGGCTCGCGACGGCGCTTCGCGGCGGCGGGTGCGATCCCGGGCCGGTGCTAGCATCGCGCCCATGGACACCTTCGCACTCACTGCCCTGTCGCCGCTCGACGGCCGTTACGCATCGCGCCTGGCGCCCCTGCGCGAACTGCTTTCCGAGGCCGCCTTCATGCGCTTTCGCGTGCAGGTCGAGATCGCCTGGCTGGTCGCGCTCTCGGATGCCGGCCTGCCCGAACTGCCGCCCTTCGACGCCGAATCGCGTGCCTTTCTCGACGAGCTGCTGGCCGGCTTCGGCGTCGCGCAGGCCGCGCGGATCAAGCGCATCGAGGAGGTCACCAACCACGACGTCAAGGCGGTGGAGTACTTCCTGAAGGAATCGGTGGCCGATCGCCCGCAGCTGGCCGCCGCCGCCGAGTTCATCCACTTTGCCTGCACCTCCGAGGACATCAACAACACCTCGCACGCGCTGATGCTCACCCGTGCGCGCGCCGAGGTGCTGCTGCCCGCCGCCGGCAGGGTGATCGAGCGGCTGCGCGAGCTTGCCCATGCACTGGCCGATGCGCCGATGCTCTCGCGCACCCACGGCCAGCCGGCCTCGCCCACCACGATGGGCAAGGAGCTGGCCAACGTGGTCGCGCGGCTCGAGCGCGCGCTGCAGCGCCTGGCCGCGGTGCCGGTGTTCGCCAAGATGAACGGTGCCGTCGGCAACTACAACGCGCACCTTGCGGCCTGCCCCGAGATCGACTGGCCGGCCTTCGCGCGCGGCGTGGTCGAGTCGCTGGGCCTTCAGTTCAACCCGTACACGATCCAGATCGAGCCGCACGACTGGATGGCCGAGCTCTTCGACGCGGTCGCGCGGCTGAACACGATCGTGCTCGATCTCGATCGCGACCTCTGGGGCTACATCTCGCTGGGTTACTTCCGCCAGAAGACGAAGGCGGGCGAGGTGGGGTCCTCGACGATGCCGCACAAGGTCAACCCGATCGACTTCGAGAACTCCGAGGGCAACCTCGGGCTGGCCAATGCGCTGCTACGTCATCTTGCCGAGAAGCTGCCGGTGTCGCGCTGGCAGCGCGACCTCACCGACTCGACGGTGCTGCGCAACGTCGGCGTGGCGCTGGGATACTCGGTGCTCGCCTGGGATGCGTGCCTGCGCGGTCTGGGCAAGCTCGAGGTCGATCGAGCGCGGATGGCCGCCGATCTCGATGCCAACTGGGAAGTGCTCGCCGAGCCGATCCAGACGGTGATGCGCCGCCACGGGGTCGAGAACCCTTACGAGCAGCTCAAGGAACTCACTCGCGGACGCGCGATCGGCGCGGCCGAACTCGCGGCCTTCGTCGATCGGCTGCCGATCCCCGAGGCCGCTCGAGAGCGCCTGCGCGAACTCACGCCGGCGACCTACGTGGGCGCGGCCGCGCAGCTCGCCCGCGACATCTGATCGGCCGCCACCCGTGGCCGCGGCCGGCCTTGCCCGGATTCATCCGGGCGTCGCGACTTCGGTGTGATAATCGGGCTCCCGTCCTGGAATCCCCGAACCCGAAAGGATTGCCCATGAAGCCCTTCGCCCTGCCGCTGGCGATCGTCGCCGCGATCGCCGCCCTTCATGCCGTACCGGCCGCCGCGCAGTTCGCGAAGGTCGAGGACGCCATCAAGTACCGCAAGGCCTCGTTCACGGTCGTGGGCAACCACATGGGCCGGCTGTCGGCCATGGCCAAGGGCGACAAGCCTTTCGATGCCGCGGCCGCGCAGAACTCGGCGCGCATTATCGAGTCGGTCGGGCGCCTGCCCTGGGAGGCCTTCGTGCCGAACTCCGCCACCGGCGACACCCGCCTGAAACCCGAGGCCCTGAGCAACGCCGCCGATTTCAAGGCAGCGGCCGACAAGATGCAGGCCGAGGCCGGCAGGCTGGTGGCGGCCGCCGGCAGCCTCGACACCCTGCGCACGCAGCTCGGCGCGGTCGGCGCGTCGTGCAAGGGTTGCCACGACAAGTTCCGCAAGGACTGATGCGGTCGTCAGGCCGCTCGATGCCGAGCGGCCGCAAGCGCGCGTGGTCGGGGCCGGCGCTCAGCCGGGCCGGCCGAGGCTGAGCAGCGCGGCCACGGCTGCCGCGCACCCCGCGATCAGGGCAGCCGCCGTCAGGCGAACGCGCGCGTCGTCGCGCGCCGGCGGGGGCAGGGCGACGCCTGCCGGGTAGATGCGGTCGCCTTCGATCATCGGCCGCACGAGGCGCTCGCGCCGGCGCAGCGAATGCCAGGCGATCGCGACCAGGTGCAGGGCGATCAGGCCCAGCAGCACAAAGCGGTTCAGCCGGTGCAGTGTGGTGATGCGGTCGCTCGTCTCGGACGAGACCAGGTTCTTCAGCGGTCCGTCCCACATGATCGAGTCGTTGGCGAACAGGCCGCTGGCCGCCTGGAAGGCGAGCGCCGCGAGCAGCGCGTAGACCGAGAACGCGCCCAGGGGATTGTGGCCGGCGCTCTCGTGCGGCGCGCCGCGCAGGCTGGCGAGCGCGGCCGTCGGATCGGGCGGGAAGCTGGCGAAACGCGCGTAGCGCGGGCCGACCCATCCCCAGATCAGCCGGAAGAGCACCAGCGCCAGGATGGCGTAGCCGAAGCGGAAGTGCCACGCGATAGCGTTGCCACCGAGCTGCACCGACACGATCGAGCCGATCACGCACGAGGCCAGCAGCCAGTGGAAGGCGCGGGTGGGGAGGTCCCAGATACGGACGCGGGTCATGCGGCACTCCCGGGGCTGACGCCGCGGCGGGGTTGCTCGCGGCGCGTCGCGCCGGCTCGGGGAAGCGGGCGCACGGGCATCGGTGCTCAGGGCAGCTCGGGCTGCCCGTCGTCTTTTTTCTTCACCGGCTTGACGA
>JBIIHU010000171.1:0-8370 GCA_044235405.1 Burkholderiaceae bacterium | reverse complement strand
CCACGTTGGTGGCCCCCTCTCCGCGTCAGCGCGGGTCGCGCGGGCCGTGCGACCTGGCCGCGTGTATCGCCGCGAGGATCTGGCGCCGTTCAGTGCGGCCGTGGACCGGCACCTGCAGGAATTGGTTTCGGCTGGTCGCCTGACCAAGCTCGCCCGCGGCCTCTACTACGCTCCTCGCGAATCGGCGTTCGGCGTGGTCCCTCCAGCCGATGAAGATCTGGTTGCTGCGTTCCTGAAGGACCGGGACTTCCTGCTCTTCTCCCCCTCGGCCTACAACGCAGCCGGCCTGGGCACCACACAGCTCTACAACGCCACCTGGGTCTACAACCGCAAGCGCCACGGCGTGTTCACGCTGGGCAATCGGCAGTACGACTTCCGGGTCAAGCCCCGGTTTCCGCGGCGGCTTTCCGACGAGTTCCTCTTCGTCGATGCGCTCAACAACCTGGGCGAGTTGGCTGAGGACGAGGCGGCCGTGCTGGCGCGGGCCAGGCAGCGTGTACGCGAGATGGATGGCACGAAGCTGAAGCGGGCCCTGGAACAGTTCGGTCTGGTGGCCACCCGCAAGCGCGTGATGGGCTGGTTGGATGCCTGAGTTCCTTCACGCTCGGCGCGACTTCGGGCAACTGCTCAGCCTGATCGCCGACGAGCGGCGCATCGACCCGGTGCTGGTCGAGAAGGACTACTGGCTGATGCACTGCCTGTGGGGCCTGCAGGCGCAGGGCCTCCGGTTCGAGCTCAAGGGCGGAACGTCGCTCTCCAAGGGCTTCGGAATCATCCACAGGTTCTCCGAGGACATCGACATCCGCATCGAGCCACCGGCTACGCGCGGCGTGAAGAGCGGTCGCAACCAAGACAAGGCGGCGCACGTCGAGTCCAGGCGGTCGTTCTACGACTGGCTGGCGAGGGAGATCCGGATCCCTGGCATCGTCGCAGCCGAGCGTGACACGGACTTCGACGACGAGAAGCTGCGCAGCGCGGGCATCAGGCTGGTCTACCCGACTACCATCGGGTCCCTCCACGGGGTCAAGTCCGGTGTCTTGCTGGAGGTCGGCTTCGATGACACAGCACCGAACCGGCCGGTCACGATCTCGTCCTGGGCTTACGACACGGCCATCGCACGCGGGGTGTCGGTCAGGGACAACCGCGCGTTAGACGTGCTCTGCTACGAGCCCAGCCATACCTTTGTCGAGAAGCTCCAGACGCTGTCCACCAAGTACCGGGGCTTGCCCGCGATGGGCCGACTGCCGCCGAACTTCCTGCGGCACTACTACGACGTGTACTGCCTGCTGGCGCAGCCCGATGTGCTCGAGTTCATTGGCACGCCGGCCTACGAGGCGCGCAAGCGACAGCGGTTTCGGGCAGTGAACCGCCCCGGGTTTTGAGGAGGCTCCGACTCTTGAGAAGATGGAGCCATGAGAAAGTCGAACAAGTTTTCGCCTGAGGTCCGCGAGCGGGCGGTACGGATGGTGCAGGAGCACCGCGGGGAGTACCCGTCGCTGTGGGCGGCGATCGAGTCGATCGCGCCCAAGATCGGCTGCGTGGCGCAGACGCTGCTGGACTGGGTCAAGCAAGCCGAGATCGATGCCGGTGCGCGACCGGGCGTGTCCACCGCCGAGGCGCAGCGCATCAAGGAGCTCGAGCGCGAAGTCAAGGAACTGCGGCGAGCCAACGAGATCCTGAAGCTGACCAGCGCGTTTTTCGCCCAGGCGGAGCTCGACCGCCGACTGAAGTGATGTACGGGCTCGTGGATGAGCACCGCGACACCCACGGGGTCGAGCCGATCTGCGAGGTATTGCAAATCGCCCCGTCGGCGTATCGCCGCCACGCCGCGCGGCGCAGGGACCCTTCGATGTTGAGTGCCCGGGCGCACCGCGACACCGAGCTGATGCCCAGGATCGAGCAGGTGTGGAATGCCAACCTGCAGGTCTACGGCGCCGACAAGGTCTGGAAGCAGATGAACCGCGAGGGCGAGGCGGTGGCGCGTTGCACGGTCGAGCGCCTGATGCGCCGCCTGGGCCTGCAAGGCGTCAAGCGCGGCAAGGTGGTGCGCACCACCGTCAGCGACACCAAAGCAGCGTGTCCGCTCTACAACAAGGTCAATCAGCAGTTTCACGCCGAGCGGCCCAGCCAGCTATAGGTATCGGACTTCACTTATGTCTCGACCTGGCAGGGCTGGCTGTACGTCGCCTTCGTGGTGGACGTGTTTGCCCGGCGCATCGTGGGGTGGCGCGTGAGCAGTTCGATGACCACCGAGTTCGTTCTCGACGCCCTGGAGCAGGCGCTTTACGCCCGACAGCCCGACCGAGACCGACTCGTGCATCACTCGGACCGCGGGTCCCAATACGTCAGCATCCGCTACAGCGAACGGCTGGCCGAGGCGGGCGTGGAGCCCTCGGTGGGCAGCAAGGGAGACAGCTACGACAATGCGCTGGCGGAGACAATCAACGGGCTGTACAAGGCCGAACTGATTCACCGGCGCGGCCCCTGGAAAACCAGGGAGGCTGTCGAAATTGCGACCCTGGAATGGGTGTCGTGGTTCAACCACCACCGCCTGCTCGGACCCATCGGATACATCCCGCCGGCCGAGGCTGAGGCAAACTACTACGAGCAACTCGCCGGTCAGGCTGTCGAGGCGACGGCTTGACTTAACCCAACGAGCCTCCGCGAAACCCGGGGCGGTTCAAACCGCAGACTGCGGTTCAGGGGTGTGGGCCCGAGCGCAATCTTCTCGCGCTCTTCGTCCTCGAAGGCCTGCGCGGCCTTGAGCGAGTTGAACGTACGGTCCACGGGCGGGAATCCGCGTCGGCGGATTTGCACACGGTAGGTCCCGTTGGGCAGTCGCATGGGCATGAAAGGGCTCCTTGTTGAGTGGGATTTGCACAAGGACGCACGATCATGTGCAAACGACACCAATCAAGGCAAGCCGGCAAGACCCCTCAAATCAGGGGTAACGCCAAATTTCATGCGGTTTGCAGGGTGGTAGGCCGTGCTGGACTTGAACCAGCGACCAAAGGATTATGAGTCCTCTGCTCTGACCAGCTGAGCTAACGGCCCATGGGTCGAGTATAGCGAAGGGCGAGTGGGCACAGCCCGGGCTTCGCCTCGCGAAGGACGGGGGCTGCTGCCCGCGCAACGCGCGGCGAAGGGCCGGGGGCTACAGCCCGAGCACCTTCTGGATGATCGCCTTCGCGATGAAGCCGAGCATGCCGAAGGCCAGCACGAAGAACAGCACGAAGGTGCCAAGCCGGCCCGCCTTCGAGCGGCGGGCGAGGTCCCAGATGATGAACAGCATGTAGCCGATGAACAGCGTCAGCCCGACGGTGATGCCGAACTCGGCAACCTGCTCCTCGGTGAAACCGAACATCAGGGTCGCCGCGGCAGGCCGTCGGCCTGGACCGCCTCGCGGTAGGCGTGCCAGGTCGCGTGCCCGAGCACAGGCACCAGTACCAGCAGCGGCAGCACCAGCGCGAGCGACAGGATCACCGTGACCATGACGATCGCGGCCCACACCAGCATCGCCTCGGGGCTGCTGCCCACGGCACGAACGCTGGTGAGCAGCGCGCAGCGCAGGCTCGCCTCGCGGTCGACGAGCATCGGGACCGACACCGCGGCGAGCGCGAAGACCAGCGCCGCGAACACGCCGCCGGCAAGCAGCCACAAGGCAAAGGGCCGCCAGTCGGCAGCGAGCACGAAGTCGAACAGGAAACCCGACACCCCGCCACGCGCCCGCGACCAGCCGGTGACGATCAGCACCGAGAGCCCGACCCAGACCGTGCCCAGCACAGCGAGCAGCAGACCCAGGCGCACCAGAGCCGCGTTCGAGACCCGCCAGGCAGCCAGCACGCTGCGCGGGCTCGCCGCGGCGCCCGCCTCGTGCTCGCGGCTGATGGCGTACAGGCCCGCGAGCAGCAGGGGCGCCACGAGCAGGAAGCCGGAGAAGGCGCCGGCGAGGAGATCGAAACGACCCCAGCCGATGCCTGCGATCGCCGCCCCGCCAGCCACGAAGGCGGCCCCATGCACGAGACCCAGCGCACGCGCCGCCCGGAAGTCCTGCCAGCCGCGGCTGACCCACACGAGCGGCCGGTCGGGCGCGAGGCGGCGCACGGGGGCAGGCTCGTGGGGCGATGTCGGGGCATCCCGGGCCTGGACGCGGTTGCTGCTGCGCATCCCGCCATTGTAGGCGGCACCGCGCCGTCCAGGCCGCGGGCGCGGCTCAGGCGGGAAGATCGGATGCGAAGCTCAGGCGCGCAGGTCGCGCTGCGCGAGCGCGACCACCGCGCCGAGGGCAAGCAGCGCCGCCGAGATCGCGAGCCCGCCGAGCAGCGAGCCGGTGAGGTCGGCCAGCCAGCCGATCGCGACCGGGCCGCCGATCTGGCCCGCGGCGAACATCACGGTGAAGGTCGCCATCGCGCTGCCCCAGGCCGGCTTGGGCAGCGCGCGCTTGATGAAGCTGCTGACCGCGGATGGCGCGCTGAACATCGCAAGACCGAACAGCGTCGCGGAGGCAAGCAGCACGACCAGCCGGGTCGAGACCAGTGGCAGCGCCGCGCCTGCCGTGAGAACCGCCAGCACGGCTGCCAGCGGGCGCCCGCCGGGCCAGCGCTCGGCCGGCAGCCGCCAGACCAGCGGCGCCAGCCAGGTGGCCAGCCCGAGCACGCACCAGACCGCGACCACCGCGCCGGTGCCCGCGCCCTGTGCCCGCATCCAGGCGATCACGAAAGTCATGTAGCCGATGTAGCCGATCGCGAACAGCGTGTACGCGCAAAACTCGGCGAGCATCGGACGCAGCCGCCAGGAGGCCGAGCCACCGGCCGCACCCGGCTCGTCGATGCGCAGCGCCGCCCAGATCGCGGCCACCCCCATCAGCAACCCCGCAACGCCCATCTCGCGCCAGGCCTGCGGCCACGCGGCGGGCCCCTGCGTCTCGAGCATCGGCGGCAGCACCGCGCCGCTCAGCATCAGGCCCAGACCGCCGCCGGCGAAGAACACCGCAATGGTGGTGGTGGCGAGCGCCGGCCTGCCCGGCAGCACGTTGCCCGACAGCGCACCGCCACAGATGAAGATGGCGGCACCACCGATGCCGGTGATCACGCGCAGCACCATCAGCAGGCCGAGATCGCGGGTGAGCCCGGTGGCCAGCAGCGCGAGCGAGGTGATCACCATGCCCGCGCAGAACAGGCGCCGGTTGCCTACGCGGACCACCACCACGCGTACCAGCAGCGCACCCAGCAGGTAGCCGAAGGCGTTCACGGTGTTGATCGCGCCGGCCTGCGACCAGCTCCACTGCAGGTCCTCGCGCATCGCCGGCAGCAGCAGCGCGTAGGCGAAGCGGGCGAAGGAATTCGACACCGCCGGACCGAAGGAAAGCAGGAAAGCGATCAGCAGGCCGCGCCACATGATCGCGCAAGCATAATCCGGTCGACGCGGCCGATGGCACCGTCGGTCGCGACACCCGCGCGCCGCGCGTCTGGCATCCTGTCGCGCATCTCGTTTTCGCGCCGCGATCGGACACCGGGGACCGGCAGCCGGCGGATCATCGTGCCCGGTCCAGGATGGCGGCTGGCAAGAGGCTGGCCGGTCCGGGCCCGCACCCGACGCAGACGCGCCCGATGCACACGCACCCGATCGAGGCCTCGCTGGAGGCCGTGGCCCGGCACCTCGGCGACCCGACTGCGCAGGTCTATGCGCGCCTGTTCGACCGCGAGCCGGCGCTGCGCGCGCTGTTCGTCCGCGACACCGACGGCAGCGTGCGCGGCCAGATGCTGCAGCAGGTGATCGAGACCGTCCTCGACCTTGCGGGCGACGACCGCTACGCGAGCGTGCTGATCGGTACCGAATGGGTGAATCATCAGAATCTCGGCGTGCCGGGCGAGCAGTTCAGCCTTTTCTTCACCGCGATGATCGAGACCTTCCGGGCAGAACTCGGCGAGGCCTGGACACCCGAGTTCGACGCGGCCTGGCAGGCGGTGATGTCGCGGGTCACCCAGATCGTGGCGGCGCACGCCGCATCGGCCTGACCGGGCCTGCGCCGTCCGGCCGGAACCGCGCGCACCCGACACGACGCCGTCAGGCACGACGCGCAACCGGCACGACACGCCGCCCCAGCGACGACCCCATTCCCGACACGACACGGAGCAGTTCCCATGCGCGGACACGACGTCTTCATGAACAGCCTGGCGGCCCACGGGGTCGACCGGATCTTCGGCAACCCCGGGACCACCGAAAGCCCGCTGCTCGATGCGCTCGCCGACCATCCGGCGATGCGCTACATCGTGCACCTGCACGAAGGCGTCGCGGTCGGCGCGGCGAGCTACTACGCGCGTGCCACCGGGCGCACTGCCGTGGCGAACCTGCACGTGGCGCCGGGCCTGGGCAATGCGATCGGCATGATCTACAACGCGCTGAAGGGTCAGGCGCCCGTGGTGGTGACGGCCGGCCAGCAGGACACGCGGATGCTGCGCCGCGACCCGATCCTGTCGCATGACCTCGCGGCGATGGCCGCGCCGGTCACCAAGTGGAGCACCGAGGTCCGCCATGCGGACGAGATGGACGAGGTGCTGCGTCGCGCCTTCAAGATCGCCAACGACCCGCCGTACGGGCCGGTGTTCCTGTCGCTGCCGATCGACGTGATGGCGCAGGAGACGCGAAACGCCGCGCAGCCGCCGGCGCAGCTCTTTCGCGCCTCGCCGCCCGACCCGCGCGGTATCGCCGCGGCCGCCGCGCTGCTGCTCGAATCGCGAGCTCCGGTGATCGTCGTCGGCGACGACGTGGCGCGCTGCGGCGCAGCCCCGGCGCTGGTCAGCCTGTCGGAGCGGCTGGGCGCGGCGGTCTGGTTCGAGGGCATCCGCGGTCATGCCTCCTTTCCGGCAGCGCACCCGCATGCACGGGCCTCGCTGCCCTTCGATGCCGCCGGCATCCGCAAGAGCCTCGCCGGCGCCGACCGGGTTCTGCTGGTGGGCGGCAACTTCTTCGAGGAGGTCTGGTTCGCCGCCGGCAGCCCCTTCCCCGAGGGCGCCCGCGTGGTGCAGCTCGAGGCCTCGCTGAAACCCGCCGGCTGGAATCACGCCGTCGACGCGGGCGTGGTGGGCGCGCTCGAGCCAGCCCTGCGCGCGCTCGACGAGGCGATCGTCGGTGGCGCCGACAGCGCCTGGCTTGCAGCCGCGGCCGCCCGCCGCGCGGCGCTCGCCGAGCACAAGGCCCTCGAGACCGAGGCCTATCGCACGCGCGCGCAGAAGGCCTGGTCAAGGCTGCCGATCTCGATGCCCAGGGTGATGGCCGAGCTTGCCCGGGCCACACCCGCCAATGCGCTGATCGTCGAGGAATCGATCACCGCGAGCGTGGATTTCGCCGCCGCCTTCCAGCTCGATGCCGACGAGCGCTTCCTGGGGGCGCGCGGCGGTGGCATCGGACAGGGACTTGCCGGCGCGATCGGCGCCTCGGTCGGCCATCCCGGGCGGCCGGTGCTGTGCGTCTCGGGCGACGGCTCGGCGATGTACTCGATCCAGGCCCTGTGGAGCGCGGCGCACCATGATCTGCCGATCGTGTTCGTGATCCTGTGCAATCGCGAGTACCGCGTGCTGAAGCACAACCTCGACATCTATCGCCAGCGCTTCGACGCCGCCACCGACAAGGCCTACCCGCACATGGATCTCGGCGGACCTGCGATGGGTTTTGTCGAAATGGCCGCCGGCATGGGCGTCCCCGGGGTGCGCATCGACCAGCCCGATGCGATCGGGTCGGCGATCGCCGAGGCCTTCGCGGCCCGCGGGCCGCGGCTGGTCGAGATCCGGATCGAGGGCAAGCGATGAACGACCGCAGATCGCCGGCCGACGCTCCCCCCGGGGCTCGTCTGGCCCGGGGCGCCACGTGGGTCGCGGTTGCGCTGCTGCTGGGCGCCTGCGCGGGGCTGGAGCATGCCAACCCGGATCACCGGTTGTGCGACGAGGCTCGCGAGCAGGCACGTCGTGGAGACACGCCCGGGGCGCTGGCCACCATCGGGCGCATGAAGGATCTGCGCGAGCAGTGGCACTGTCAGAACGTACACCTTCGCCGCGACTGGGGCGACGAGCCCAACAGCATCTGACAACGGGTGAGCGGCCCCGCGCGCGCCTGCGTGGCGCGCGACGCAGGCTTCGCCGCGACAGCGATCGGCAGTCGGGCGACCCGCGGGCCGCCCCGGCCTTGGCCTACTGCCCCTCGAGGAAGCTCTTGAGCTTGTCGGCGCGCGAGGGGTGGCGCAGCTTGCGCAGCGCCTTGGCCTCGATCTGGCGAATGCGCTCGCGGGTGACGTCGAACTGCTTGCCGACTTCCTCGAGCGTGTGGTCGGTGCTCATCTCGATGCCGAAACGCATGCGAAGCACCTTGGCCTCG
>JBIIHU010000170.1:0-8403 GCA_044235405.1 Burkholderiaceae bacterium | reverse complement strand
CGCGCATCCGTAATGCGTACGAGGAGCACGACAAGATCCTCGGCGCGCTGGTGGCGCGCAGGGCAGCCGACGCCGAAATGCTGATCCGCGCCCATATCGAGTCCTCGCGCGCCGAGATCCGGCACATCACGCTGCACCGCCTGGCGATGGCGGCCGAACGTGGCGCTGCCGCCTGACGCCACCGTCCCGACCACGCCGTTCTGGCAGGCCCTCGAAGCCGCGGTCCCGGAGGCCGAGCTGGCACCACCCTGGCGACAGGGCCTTCCGGTGCGACTGCCCTGCGGCCGTGTGCTGCGTCTCCCGATCCGCGTGCGCCCGGGAGATGGTTCCCGAGCGGTCGCCTCGCTGATCGCCAACCAGGCGGCCTTTCCGGTGGTCGATGCCCTTGTCGAGGCGATGCGTCCGTTGGTCCAGTCCTGGGAGCCCGATGCCATCGTCGGGCTTCCCACCCTCGGCATGGTGTTTGCCGCACCGCTCGCGCGCGCGCTCGGTCACCCGCGGTGGGTGCCCCTGGGCTATTCGCGCAAGTACTGGTACGACGATGCGTTGTCCGAATCCGTGGTCTCGATCACCTCGCCCGACGCGGGCAAGCGCCTGTACGTGGATCCGAACCAGTTGTCATTGCTCGATGGCCGGAGGGTCGTGCTGATCGATGATGCGGTCAGCACCGGCGCGACGCTCGTTCGTGCCTGGCATCTGCTCGAGCGCTGCGGCGCAGACGTACTGGGTTGCGCCGTGGCGATGCGCCAGGGAGCGGTCTGGCGTTCCACGCTCGGTCCTGAGCGGGCGTCGAGGGTGCGGGGCGTCTTCGATACGCCGCTGCTGCAGCTCGGCGCTGATGGATGGTGGCCGCAGGCGCCCGCGTGATCAGCCTGCGGGGTCGGGTTGTGCGTATCCCTCGCTGAGCGCGCTCAAGCCCCGCCCCGAGCCCGCGGCCCCAGCCAGCCGCGACGCAGCAGCCTGGCTGCGGGCGGCGCCCGGTCGTCGACCTTCAGCGTCGCCTCGGTGAGTACCGGCGCCTGCAGGCGCACGCTCGCGGTGAACAGCTCGTCGCGTCGAAAGGCGTGCATCTCGACGATGTCGCCGGCGCGTCGCCGCGCCAGCATCGACTTCAGGCATTTTTCGTCGCGCACGCGCAAGCCGTCGAGGGCGACCAGCACGTCGCCGCCCGACAGCCCCGCGCGCATGCCCGCCTGATCCTGCAGCGCGGTGGCGATCGCGAGCCCCTCGGGGCGCGCGGCCAGGCGCAGGCCCAGCGACGGCGCGCCATCGTCGGCGCCTTCGAGTTCCAGCGTGATGCCGATTGCGCGCAGTTGCGCGGCGAGCGGCAGCTCGCCGGTGCCTTCGGCCCAGGCCTCGACGAGCGGCGCGACGTCCACCCCCGTGGCCTCGAGGACCAGTGGCGCGAAGCCGTTTTCGGCGAGCCCTTCGGCCGTGGTGGCGGCATCGGCTCCATCACCGCCGCACCCGTCCACGGATCGGTCCGTCCCCGGGGCGCCCGCGCGGCCGAAACGCCGCCACAGCAGCCGCATCACATCATCGAGCGAGCGCGCGCCTCCGGTGCGGTGCCGGATCTCGAGATCGAGGCACAACGCCACGAGCGCGCCCTTCGCGTAGTAGCTGACCACCGCGTTCGGGCTGTTCTCGTCGGGACGGTAGTACTTGATCCACGCATCGAAACTCGACTCGGCCACGCTCTGCGCAAGGCGGCCGGGGCCACGCAGCACCTGGGAGATCGTGTGGCCGAGCGCCTTCAGGTAGTCGGTGCTCTCTACCAGCCCGCAGCGCGCGAGCATCAGCTCGTCGTAGTAAGAGGTGAAGCCCTCGAAGATCCAGAGCAGCCGCGTCGGGTTCTCGCGTGACAGGTCGGGGCGCACGAGCGCCGCCGGCCTGATGCGTTTGACGTGCCATGCGTGGAAGTATTCGTGGCTCGCCAGCGCCAGGAATCCCCGGTAGCTGTCGGGCACGCCCTTCATGCCGGCGTGCGGGAGGTCGTGACGCGGACACAGCAGCGCGGTGCTCGTGCGATGCTCCAGGCCGCCGTAGCCCTCGTCCACCGCCATCACCAGGAACAGGTAGCGCTCGAAGGGCGGCTTGCCGCCGCGAGGCTCGAACAGCCGCGCCTGCGCCGCGCAGACCTTCTGCAGGTCGCGCGCGAGCCGCGTCAGGTCGGCGTCGTGGCGACCGGTGATGACGATGTCGTGCGGGACGCCCGCGACCATGAAGCGCGCATGCGTGAAGCGCCCCATCTCCACCGGATGGTCGGCAAGCTCCTCGTAGTCTCGGGCGCGGTAGTCGCCAAAGCTCCAGGCACGCGCGCCGTCGCGCGGCAGCGTGGTGGCCACGCGCCAGCCGCCGATGCCCGGCGGCGGCTCGATGCGCACCGCGCACGCCCGGGACTCGCGTCCCGCGACCTGCAGGAACACGCTGGTCGCGTTGAAGAAGCCATGGTTCGCATCGAGGTGCGCGGCGCGCACCGACAGGTCCCAGGCGTAGACCCGATAGGCCAGGCGCAGCGTGCCCCGGCACGGCGCAGCCTGCCAGGTCTGCCTGTCGATCTTCGCAAGGTCCAGCCGTCGCTTCCCTGCGCGCGCCTCGATCGCCACCACGTGGCGCGCGAAGTCGCGCACCAGGTAGCTGCCGGGGATCCATGCCGGCATCCGCACTCTCTGCCCGTCGGGGTCCGGATCGTCGATCTCGAGCACGACCTCGAAGAGGTGGGCGTGCGGATCGATCGGGACGATCCGGTAACGGATGCCGACTTCGGGGCCCGCGGCCGACAGGCGGTGTTCCGGGCGGCGCGCCTCGCGCGCGCTGGTGCTCACCGGTTGACGTCGACGACCAGTCGCCCGCGCACCTTGCCGGCGAGTACCTCGGGTGCCATCGCGATCGCCTCGGCGAGCGCGATCTCGGTGGTCATCGCGGCGAGTCGCCCGCGATCGAGTTCGGCGGCTAGCGCCGCCCATGCCGCGCTGCGCCGGGGCATCGGGCACATCACCGAATCGACCCCCGCCAGGTGCACGCCGCGCAGGATGAAGGGCGCCACCGAGGACGGAAAGTCCATGCCCTGGGCCAGTCCGCAGGCCGCGACCGCGCCACCGTAGCGGGTCTGCGCGCAGGCATTGGCCAGGGTGTGCGAGCCGACGCAGTCGACCACGCCCGCCCAGCGCTCCTTCTGCAGCGGCTTGCCGGGTTCGCTCAGCGCCGTGCGATCGATCACCTCGGTCGCGCCGAGCCCCTTCAGGTAGTCGGCTTCGGCGGCCCGACCCGTGGAAGCGACCACCCGGTAGCCGCGCCCGGCCAGCAGCGCCACTGCCACGCTGCCCACGCCGCCGGCTGCGCCGGTGACCAGCACCTCGCCGTCGGCTGGCTTCACGCCGGCATCGGCCAGCGCCATCACGCACAGCATCGACGTGTAGCCGGCGGTGCCGATCGCCATCGCCTCGCGCTCGCCGAGGGTCGCGGGCAGCGGAACCAGCCATGCGCCCTTCAGGCGGGCCTTGCCCGAGAGGCAGCCCCAGTGGGTCTCGCCCACGCCCCAGCCATTGAGCACCACGCGATCGCCCGGCCTGAAGGCCGGGTTCGAGCTCGCCTCCACCACGCCCGCGCCATCGATTCCGGCCACCATCGGCCACTTGCGCACGACGGGTGATCGGTTGGCGATCGCCAGGCCGTCCTTGTAGTTGACGGTCGAGTACGCGATGCGCACCGTGACGTCGCCGTCGGCCGCGTGGGTGGCGAGCGCGTCGTCGTCGAGTTCGCGCACGCCGGCGCTGAAGCCCGCCTCGTTCTTGTCGAGGTAGATGGCCTTGAACATCCTTGATCTCCTGGAAAGTTCGGCGCTCGCAGCTTGCCTCGCGCCATGCGAATCGATGCGGCCGGGCGACGATGGGACGCCAGGCCGCCTTTCTTCATCCCGCGCCGCCCGGCCCGCCGTCTCGGCCCGTTCGGGGTCGCAGGTCGATCACCCGCCGCGCCTTGCCGGCCGAGCGTTCGACGGCCCCTGGCGGCTCGATGCGTACCGCCGCGCTGACGCCCACATAGGACTTGATGGCGTGGGCGAGCGCGGCCTGCGCGCCGGCGGCTGCTGCGCCGTCGCTCGCGGCGCCCGCCTTCAGCTCGACGCGCACGGTCAGCGCATCGAGCGGACCGTCCTTGTGCAGCTCGCAGACATAGTGGGGCGCGAGCTCGGGCCGCTGCAGGATCAGCTCCTCGATCTGCGACGGGAACACGTTGACGCCACGCACGATCATCATGTCGTCGCTGCGGCCGGTGATCTTGCGCATGCGCCGCATCGTGCGGGCGGTGCCAGGCAGCAGGCAGGTGAGGTCGCGCGTGCGGTAGCGGATCACCGGCAGCGCTTCCTTGGTGAGCGACGTGAAGACCAGCTCGCCGAACTCGCCGTCGGGCAGCGGTTCGCCGGTTTCGGGATGGACGATCTCGGGCAGGAAGTGGTCCTCCCATAGCGTGGGGCCGTCCTTGGTCTCACCGCACTCGCAGGCGACGCCCGGACCGATCACCTCCGACAGGCCGTAGATGTCGACCGCGTCCAGGGCCAGGCGTCGCTCGATCTCGCCGCGCATCTCGTTGGTCCAGGGCTCGGCGCCGAAGATGCCCAGCCTCAGGCTGCTGGCGCGCGGATCGATGCCCTGGCGCTCGAACTCGTCGGCCAGTGCCAGCATGTAGCTTGGCGTCACCATGATGATGTCGGGGCGGAAGTCCGAGATCAGCTGAACCTGGCGCTCGGTCTGGCCGCCGCCGAAGGGTACGACCGTGAGGCCCAGCCTCTCGGCCCCGTAGTGCGCGCCGAGCCCGCCGGTGAACAGGCCATAGCCGTAGCTGACATGGACGATGTCGCCGGCGCGCGCGCCGGCGGCGCGGATGGAGCGCGCGACCAGCTGCGACCAGGTGTCGATGTCCGCAGCGGTGTAGCCCACCACGGTGGGCTTGCCGGTCGTGCCGCTCGAGGCGTGGATTCGCACGACCTGCTCGCGAGGCACCGCGAACAGGCCGAAGGGGTAGTTCTCGCGCAGGTCGGACTTCGTCGTGAACGGGAAGTGCCGCAGGTCTTCCAGCCGCCGCAGATCCTCGGGACGAACGCCGGCGGCATCGAAGGCCCTGCGGTAGTGCGGCACGCTGGCGTACGCGTGGTGCAGCGTATGGCGCAGCCGCTCGAGTTGCAGCGCGCGCAGCGCATCGACGCTGGCGGTCTCGATCGGCTCGAGCGGCAGGCCACCGTGCGAGCGTGCGCTACCCGTCGCGGTCATCGCGAATCTCCATCGGAGGGGTGCGCGCCGGCAAGCGGCGCGGCAGTCCCGGCGGCATTCGAAGCGCCATCGGGCAAGGGTGACGGGGCAACCGCGGGCAGGTGTTCGCCCTTGATGATCGCCGAGCGGCCGCGGAAAATCGCCACCCGACGTCCGTTCTGGTCGGTGACGGTGACATCGTAGAAGCCGGTACGGCCGGCGGCATGGACTTCCTCGGCGCGCGCGGTGAGCACGTCGCCCTCCGCCGGCGGCGCGAGGAAATCGATCTGCGCGCCTGCCGCTACCGCGCGTCGGTTGTGGCTGTTGCAGGCGAAAGCAAATGCCGAGTCGGCCAGCAGGAACATGTAGCCCCCGTGGCAGCTGCCAAGGCCGTTCAGGAAGTCGCGGCGAACCGGCATGCGCAGGGTGGCCCGACCGGGCACGACCTCGATCAGCTCCATGCCCAGCGCCTGCGAGGCCGTGTCGTGCACCCACATCGCGAGGGCGATCGCCGAGACGCGCGACGCGTCGGGGACGCCCGGTACCGGCGCGGCCCCTTTGGCGGCTTCGGGACTCATCGGCCTTCGAAGCGGGCGGGCCGCTTCGCGAGGAAGGCGGCAACGCCCTCCTGATAGTCGTGCGAGACGCCAAGCTCGGCCTGCAGGTCACGCTCGAGATCGAGCGAGCCCGAGAGGTCGTGCGTGACGGCCGCATGGATCGCGCGCTTCGCGGCCGCCAGTGCTCGCGTGGGCATCGCGGCAAGCCGTTGCGCGAGCGACGCCACCCGTTCGTCGAGCATCGCGTCGTCGACGCACTCCCAGATGAGACCCCAGTCGGCCGCCTGTTGCGCCGACAGCTTCTCGCCGAGCATCGCGAGCCCCATCGCGCGTGCGATGCCCACGCGATGCGGCAGCAGATGGGTCCCACCCGAGTCCGGCACCAGGCCGATGTTGACGAAAGCCTGCAGGAAGCTTGCGCTGCGTCCGGCGATCACCAGATCGCAGGCCAGCGCCACGTTCGCGCCAGCGCCCGCGGCGATCCCCTGGACCCGCGCGATCACCGGCTTGGGCAGCGCCTGCAGCGAACGCACCAGCGGGTTGAAGTTCTCGTGGATCAGTGCGCCGAGGTCGGTCGGTGGGTCGGGCGGAAAGGACAGGTCGGCGAGATCCTGTCCGGCACAGAAGGCGCGTCCGTTGCCCGTGAGCACCACGGCGCGAATCGTGGCGTCCCGCTCGCACGTCGCCACGGCATCGCGCAGCTGCGCGTGCATCGCCCGGGTGAAGCTGTTCAGCTTGGCAGGGCGGTTGAAGGCGATGCGGGCGACGCCGCCGTCACGGGTGAATTCGATGTCGTCTGCCACGCGCAGCCCCCCTTGGCCACGGGGCGAAACCGCCCCTCGGAGAGCCAGCGTAACACGGCTGCGTGGCACAATCGGCGCCCGTTGACGCCGCTGACCAGGAGGTCGCCATGAGCTTCGAAAACATCCTCACCGAGACCCGCGGCCGGGTTGGCCTCATCACCCTGAACCGCCCGCGCCAGCTCAACGCGCTCAACGACGCCCTGATGGACGAGCTTGGCGCCGCGCTGCTCGCCTTCGATGCGGATGAGGGTATCGGTGCGATCGTGATCACCGGCAACGAGAAGGCCTTCGCTGCCGGCGCCGACATCGCGGCGATGGCGAACTGGAGTTACATGGATGTCTACAAGAGTGGCTACATCACCCGCAACTGGGAGACGATCACCGCCGTCCGCAAGCCGGTGATCGCGGCGGTCGCGGGTTTCGCGCTTGGCGGGGGGTGCGAACTCGCGATGATGTGCGACATCGTCATCGCAGCCGACAGCGCACGCTTCGGCCAGCCCGAGATCAAGCTCGGCGTCATCCCGGGGGCTGGTGGTACCCAGCGGCTGCCCCGCGCGGTCGGCAAGGCCAAGGCCATGGACCTCGCCCTCACGGGACGCATGATGGATGCCGCCGAGGCGGAGCGTTGCGGCCTTGTGTCTCGCGTCGTCCCGGCCGCTTCGGTGCTCGACGAGGCGATTGCCGCAGCCGCCACGATCGCCGAGTACTCACTGCCTTCCGTCATGATTGCCAAGGAGGCGATCAACCGGGCGTTCGAGGTGCCGCTCACCGAGGGCGTGCGCTTCGAGCGACGGGTCTTCCACTCCCTGTTTGCGACGGAAGATCAGAAGGAGGGCATGGAGGCCTTCCTCGCGAAGCGCAAGCCTGCCTTTCGTCACGGTTGACGCGCAGGCCCCCGGCGTCCAGTCGGCACGGCCGACGCGGCCCGTCCGCGACCCGAGCGGCCTTCGGCAGGCAGCGACGCGGTCCCCGATGTGCCTGCCGCAGCGCAGTCGGGAGGGCCTACGGAACTTTTCCGCGGCCCACTTGCGCGGCCCCAATCGATGTGTCTATAATCTCGGTCTTCGCTGCAGCAACGCAGCGCTGGCGTGAAGCAAAAGCTCGGTCGGCGCGGTGGGGTGGAAGCAGCAGCGGAGGGAGCCGAAAGCGGCTCCAGGGTCGGAAAGCAAAGCGCTTGACAGACCGAAAAGAAGCTGAAATAATCTCGCTTCTGTGCTGATCGCGAAGCAGCAAACGCAGTCAGCAGCGCTCTTTAAAAACTAAACAGCCGATAAGTGTGGGCGTTTAGGCAGCGATGCCAACCCCAAGGGGTAACCCGAGGGGCTCAAAAGAAAACGCTCACACGATTTGATATCCATTCGGATGTCAATTCCGTTTTGAGCACGTCTTGGTGGCGAAAGCAGCCAAGGCAAACCTAAAGATCGAACTGAAGAGTTTGATCCTGGCTCAGATTGAACGCTGGCGGCATGCCTTACACATGCAAGTCGAACGGCAGCACGGGGGCAACCCTGGTGGCGAGTGGCGAACGGGTGAGTAATGCATCGGAATGTACCCAGTAGTGGGGGATAACTAGTCGAAAGACTGGCTAATACCGCATACGCACTACGGTGGAAAGCGGGGGACCGTAAGGCCTCGCGCTATTGGAGCAGCCGATGTCCGATTAGGTAGTTGGTGGGGTAAAGGCCTACCAAGCCTGCGATCGGTAACTGGTCTGAGAGGACGACCAGTCACACTGGGACTGAGACACGGCCCAGACTCCTACGGGAGGCAGCAGTGGGGAATTTTGGACAATGGGGG
>JBIIHU010000169.1:0-8421 GCA_044235405.1 Burkholderiaceae bacterium | reverse complement strand
ATGCTGCGCGCCGAAGCCGATGCCGGCGCGGTGCGCTGGCTGACCGGCTGCACGATCAGTGCCGTCGAGGCGCTGGCCACGCCCCGGCCCGATGGCGCCCGTTTCGCGGTGGATACCAGCGCCGGCCGCTTCGAGGCCCGCGCGCTGGTGGTGGCCACCGGCGGGCTGTCGATCCCGAAGATCGGGGCGACCGACCTCGGCTACCGGATCGCGCGGCAGTTCGGACACCGGATCGTCGAGACGCGGCCCGGGCTCGTGCCGCTGGTCTTCGACGCCGCGCAGTGGGCTCCGTGGGCGGGGCTCGCGGGCGTCGCCCAGCCGGTGCGGATCGCCTGCGCCGACGATCGCTCGGCTCCCGCTTTCGACGAGGACCTGCTCTTCACGCATCGCGGCCTGTCGGGACCGGCGGTGCTGCAGGCCTCCACCTACTGGCGACCGGGGCAGGGGCTGCGGATCGACCTCGATCCCGAGGGTGGACCGGCGCTCGAGGAAGGTCGCGAGGAGCTGGGGGCCTGGCTGCGGCGCGCGCGCGAGGGTACGCGCCAGCAGTTGGGCACGCTGCTGGCCGAGCGCCTGCCAAGGCGCCTGGTCGCCCACTGGCTCGCGACCCTCTCGACCAGCCATCCGCGGCTGCAGCCGGCGGTCAGAGTGGCCGAACTCGGCAATCGCGATCTGCAGGCGCTGGTGGCCGCGCTTCGCGACTGGACGGTGGTTCCTGCCGGCTCGGAGGGCTACCGCAAGGCCGAGGTCACGGCTGGCGGCGTGGCCACGGCCGAACTCGACCCGCGCAGTCTCGCGTCACGCCGCGCCCCGGGCCTGCACTTCATCGGCGAGGTGGTCGACATCACCGGCTGGCTCGGCGGCTACAACTTCCAGTGGGCGTGGTCCTCGGGCTATGCCGCGGCGATGGCGATCGCCGAGGGCGGCCAGGCGTAGCCGTGGTAGCCCGGGGGTAGCCCGAGGAGCCCCGGAGGTTGCCGGGAGAGAGCCGCGGGTGGCCGGGCCCCGCCAGGCGCTCAGCTGCCGCGCAGCAGCACGAGCAGCGCGCCGGCCCCGCCGTCGTTGGGGCGAGCCTGGCAGAAAGCCAGGACCTCGTCGCGCTGGACGAGCCAGCGCAGGACCTTGCCCTTGAGCACCGGCTCGCGCGCCACCGAGCCGAGCCCCTTGCCGTGGATGATGCGCAGGCAGCGGCGGCCCCGGCGCTGGCTGTCGGCGAGGAATTCGACCATGGCGGCACGGGCTTCGTCGACACGTTTGCCGTGCAGGTCGATCTGCGCCTGCACGGTCCATTGCCCGCGGCGCAGCCGCTGCACGACATCGACGCCCACGCCTTCGCGGCGAAAGGACAGGTTCTCGTCCGTCTCGAGCAGGCGCTCGATGTCGATCTCGTCGGAAAGCGACTGTGCGAGCGCGAGCTGTTCGTCGCGCTCGCGCATCCGGGCCAGCGGTTCGGCCGGGGTGCGCGGTGGCGCGACGCGATCGACGCCGCGCAGCGGCACGGCGTCGGCCATCGCGTTGCGAAAAACCGCGGCCTCGCGCTCGCGCCGCTCGCGTTCCCGGCGGGCGAGCTCGCGTTCGCGCGCCTGCGCCGCGCTCTGCTCGGCGAGCCGGGTGCGCAGGGCCTCGAGTTCGCTGAAGTGCTTCACGGTGAGGTCTCCCGGGTCCGGGGGCGTGGGACGGTGGCAGCGCCGCGGGATCTGTCGGCGCGAAGCCGGTCAGCCCTCCTGCTGCGATTCGAGGTAGCGCTGCGCGTCGAGCGCCGCCATGCAGCCGGTGGCCGCGCTGGTGATGGCCTGGCGGTAGACATGGTCCTGCACGTCGCCGGCGGCGAAGACTCCGGGCACGCTGGTCGCGGTGGCCTGGCCCTGCAGGCCGCTGCGCGTGACGATGTAGCCGTTGGCCATCTCGAGCTGGCCCTGGAAGATGCCGGTGTTCGGGGTGTGGCCGATCGCGACGAACACGCCGTGCAGCGCGAGTTCGTCGAGGCTGCCGTCGCGGGCATCGCGCAGCCGCACGCCGGTGACGCCGCTGTCGTCGCCGAGCACCGCGTCGATCTCGCTGAACCAGCGCACCTCGACGTTGCCGCCGCGGGTCTTTTCCATCAGCTTGTCGATCATGATCGGCTCGGCGCGGAAGCGATCGCGGCGATGCACGATCGTGACCTTGCGCGCGATGTTGGACAGGTAGAGTGCCTCCTCGACGGCGGTGTTGCCGCCGCCGACCACGCAGACATCCTGGCCGCGGTAGAAGAAGCCGTCGCAGGTCGCGCAGGCCGACACGCCGCGTCCCATGAAGGCCTGCTCGGACTCGAGCCCGAGATAGCGTGCCGAGGCACCGGTGGCGATGATCAGGGCGTCGGCGGTGTATTCGCCGCTGTCGCCCACCAGGCGCACCGGGCGCTCGCCGAGGTGCGCGGTGTGGATGTGGTCGAAGACCATTTCGGTGCCGAAGCGCTCGGCATGCGCCTGGAAGCGAGCCATCAGGTCGGGACCCTGCACCCCGTCGGCGTCGGCGGGCCAGTTGTCGACCTCGGTGGTGGTCATCAGCTGCCCGCCCTGCGCGATGCCCGTGATCAGCACCGGCTTCAGGTTGGCGCGGGCGGCGTAGACGGCGGCGGTATAGCCGGCCGGCCCGGAGCCGAGGATGAGAAGTCGGTGGTGGCGGGGCGAGGGCATCGTCGGAATTCCGTGGCGTGCGTTGCAGTTGGTTCAACAAATCATCGACTTACGATGCGTTGTTGAAGTTTGTTTTTCAAATGGCGTGCTCTTCGTGCAAAATTATAGGGATTCCCAATGGACGAGGTGGTCATGGCGCACGAGGAAAACAAGGCCTTCCTTCGCCGGGTTCCGCTCTTCTCGAGCCTCACCGAGATGCAGCTCGACAACGTGGCGGCGGGAAGCGCTCGTCGCAGCTACCCGAAGGGTCGCACCATCGTGGCCGAGGGCGAGGCGTCGCAGTCGATGTACATCCTGCTCGCGGGCCGCGCCAAGGTGCAGCGCTCCGATTCCGAGGGCAAGGAGGTGATCCTCGCCGTGATCGGGTCGGGTGAATTCTTCGGCGAGATGAGCCTCATCGACGATGCGCCCCGCTCGGCCAGCGTGATCACGCTGGAGCCCTGCGAGTTCATGGCGATCACCAAGGACGCATTCAAGGGTGTGCTGATGCAGAGCCCCGAGACCAGCATGGCCGTCATGCGCGGCCTGGTGCGGCGGCTGCGCGAGGCCGACATGAAGATCGAGACCCTCGCGCTGCTCGACGTCTACGGTCGGGTCGCGCGGGTGCTGCTCGACTTCTCCGAGCTCGTCGGTGGCCAGCGCATCGTGCGCAACAAGCTGCCGCGCCAGGAGATCGCCAAGATGATCGGTGCCTCGCGCGAGATGGTCTCGCGCGTGATGAAGGGCCTGGAGATCGACGGTTACATCGTGTCGATGCCCCAGGGCCAGCTGATGCTTCGCGAGAAGCTGAGCAACTACATCAGCTGAGCGCCACCGGCGCCTTCCCGACTCCCATGGACCGTCGCACCGGTATCCACCGATGATCCGCTCGGCCGCGGCAGGCTCCCGCCCCGGTGCGCGCCGCGCCGCGCAGCCTTCGTTCGTGCTGCCCGAGCGCGTGCTGCAGCTGTTGCGCGAAGCGCGCTGGATTCTCTCGCTCGCGATGGCGCTGTTCGTGCTGCTGGTGCTCATCACCTACGACCGCGCCGATCCCGGCTGGTCGCATGCGGTCTCGGGGCGCACGATCCATAACGCCGGTGGGCGGATCGGTGCCTGGATCGCCGATCTGCTGCTCTACTTCTTCGGTATGTCGGCGCACCTGCTGGTAGCCCTGATGGGGCTGCGGGTATGGCGAGGCTATCGGCGGCTGCGTGGCGAGCCGCCGGCCGGCCGCCGGGTCGCGGCGCCGACGCCCTCCGGCCGGCGTGCGCTTCGCCTGGGCGTGGCCGCGGCCGGCGCTGCCGATCCCGCCCCGCGCCTGGCCTGGGAGAGCTGGCTCGGTTTCGCGATGCTGCTGCTCGGCTGCGCGGCCCTCGAATCGGCCCGTCTTCATTCGCTGTCGCTGCCGCTGCCGCTGGCGCCGGGAGGCCTGCTCGGCCGGTTGCTCAGCGATCCGGTCTTCGACCTGTTCGGGGCCGTCGGCGGAACGCTCGCGCTGTTCGCGCTGATCGCCGCGGGCATCAGCCTCTGGACCGGCCTGTCCTGGCTGGCGGTCGCCGAAGGCATCGGCGGTGCGCTCGAGAGCGCGTGGGCGCGGGTCGCGCAGGCGCTGGCGGCGCGCCGCGATCGGCGCATCGGCGAGGCTGCCGCCGTCGAGCGCGAGGAGCAGATCGAGGAGCTGCGCCGGATCATCCAGGAGGATCCCGAGCCGGTGCGCATCGAGCCGCCGCCCGCGCGCGTCGAGCCGTCCGCGCGGGCGGCGGTCGAGGCGCAGGTGCCGCTGTTCGTCGACCTGCAGGCCGACTCCCGGCTGCCCGCGCTGTCGCTGCTCGATGCGCCGCCCGCGCTGCAGGAGTCGGTCTCGCCCGACACCCTCGAGTACACCTCCCGGCTGATCGAGAAGAAGCTCGCCGACTTCAATGTCGCCGCCCGCGTGGTGGCCGCCTACCCGGGCCCGGTGATCACCCGCTACGAGATCGAGCCTGCCACCGGGGTGAAGGGCAGCCAGATCGTCAACCTCGCCAAGGATCTTGCCCGCGCGCTTTCGCTGGTCTCGCTGCGGGTGGTCGAGACCATCCCGGGCAAGAACCTGATGGGGCTCGAACTGCCCAACCCGCGGCGCCAGGCGGTGCGGCTGTCCGAGATCCTCGGCTCGCAGGTCTACGCGGACAGTGCCTCGGCGGTCACGCTGGCGCTTGGCAAGGACATCGCCGGCCTGCCGGTGTGCGCCGACCTCGCCCGGATGCCGCACCTGCTGGTCGCCGGCACCACCGGTTCGGGCAAGTCGGTGGGCATCAACGCGATGCTGCTGTCGCTGCTCTACAAGAGCGATCCCGCGCAGGTGCGGATGATCCTGATCGACCCGAAGATGCTCGAGCTCAGCGTCTACGAGGGCGTGCCGCACCTGCTCGCGCCGGTGGTCACCGACATGAAGCATGCCGGCAACGCGCTGAACTGGTGCGTCGCAGAGATGGAGCGGCGCTACCGCCTGCTCAGCAAGCTCGGCGTACGCAACCTGGCGGGCTACAACGCCCGGATCGCCGATGCCGCCAGGCGCGACACGACCATCCCGAATCCCTTCTCGCTGACGCCCGATGCGCCCGAACCGCTCGGCCGGCTGCCGCAGATCGTCGTGGTCATCGACGAGCTCGCCGACCTGATGATGGTGGTGGGCAAGAAGGTCGAGGAACTGATCGCGCGGCTCGCCCAGAAGGCGCGCGCGGCCGGCATCCACCTGATCCTCGCAACGCAGCGCCCCTCCGTCGATGTCATCACCGGCCTGATCAAGGCCAACATCCCGACGCGCATCGCCTTCCAGGTGTCCTCGAAGATCGACTCGCGCACCATCCTCGACCAGATGGGCGCCGAGTCGCTGCTCGGTCAGGGCGACATGCTCTACCTGATGCCTGGCGGCGGCGTGCCGGTGCGCGTGCACGGCGCCTTCGTCAGCGACGAGGAAGTGCTCAAGGTGGTGGCGCACTGGAAGTCGCTCGGCGAGCCGCAGTACATCGAGGGCGTGCTCGAGGGCGGCGTTCCGGCCGAGCCCGACACCGGCAGCGCGGTCGGCTTCGGCGGCCTGCAGCAGACGCTCGCCGAGGCGGGCGTGGACGCCGAATCCGACCCGATGTACGACCAGGCCGTGGCCGTGGTGGTCCAGCACAAGCGCGCCTCGATCTCGCTGGTGCAGCGGCACCTGCGCATCGGCTACAACAGGGCGGCGCGCCTGCTCGAGCAGATGGAGAAGGCGGGGCTGGTGTCGGCGATGGCCACCAACGGCAACCGCGACATCCTAGTGCCGCGGCGCGACGAGGCGACGTGAGCCGTCGTGGCTTTCTTCGGGCGCTCGCACCGGTGCTTGCGCTGGCGTTGCCCGCGGGGTGGTGCGCGCAGGGCGCTGTCGCAAGCGCCGCGGCGGGCGCGACTGGCGCCGCGCCCGGCGGGGCGCTCGCTCAGCTGCGCGAGTTCCTGCAAGGCACCCGCAGCGCGCGTGGCAGCTTCACGCAGCGCACGCTGCGCAGCGCCGGTCCGCCCGAGATCGCCACCGGCGTGTTCGCCTTCCAGCGTCCGGGCCGCTTCCGCTGGGAAGTACGCAAGCCCTGGGATCAGCTGCTGGTGGCCGACGGCGAGAAGCTGTACTTTCTAGACCGTGACCTCAATCAGGTCACCGTGCGTCGGCTCGCCGACGTCGGTACGGCCAGTCCGGCCGCGCTGCTGTTCGGCAGCGGCGATCTTGATCGCGGCTTCATGCTGCGCGAGGAGGGCGCGCGCGAGGGGCTCGACTGGGTGTCGGCGACCCCGCGCAGTCGCGAGGCGGGCTTCGATCGCATCGTGATCGGCCTGCGCGGCGGACTGCCCGAGGCCATGGAGGTGCGCGACGCCTTCGGCCGGACCACGGTCTTCTCCTTTGCCGGGTTCGAGCGCAA
Source organism: Burkholderiaceae bacterium (assembly GCA_044235405.1). Lineage (GTDB taxonomy): Bacteria > Pseudomonadota > Gammaproteobacteria > Burkholderiales > Burkholderiaceae_E > Quisquiliibacterium. The sequence continues at coordinate 1,844 of JBIIHU010000169.1, read as the reverse complement.
TCCGCGGCTCGATGCCGATCTGTTCCGCTTCGTGGCGCCTCGCGGCGCCGACATCATCGAACAGTGAGTCCGATGTGAACGCTCCGATCGCCATGGCGCGCGCGCCGCTGCCTTCCGCGCCGGCTCGTCCCGGTCAGCCCGTCGACCAGGTCGATACGCCGGCCCTGATGCTGGATCTCGATGCCTTCGAGGCCAACCTCGCCGCGGTGCACGGTGCGGTGGCCCCCACCGGCGTGGCGCTGCGTGCCCACGGCAAGGCCCACAAGTGCGTCGAGATCGCGCGCCGGCAGGTGGCTGCGGGCGCGGTCGGCGTCTGCTGCCAGAAGGTTGCCGAGGCCGAGGTCTTCGTGGCGGGTGGCATCGGCGATGTGCTGGTGTCCAACCAGGTGGTCGCGCCGGCCAAGCTGCATCGCCTCGCGCGGCTGTCGCGGCAGGCGATCGTGGGCGTGTGCGTCGATCATCCTGCGCAGGTGGCCGCGCTCGCGCAGGCGGCACGCGAGGAGGATGGTCGCATTGCGGTGCTGATCGAGGTCGATGTCGGCGGCGGGCGCTGCGGTGTGCTCGAACCCGTGCAGGCGGTCGAGATCGCCGGGCTGGTCCGCGCCGAGGCGCCCTGGCTGACGCTGCGCGGCCTGCAGGCCTATCATGGCCGCGCGCAGCATCGCCGCTCGCCTCAGGAGCGCCGCGAGGCGATCGCGCAGGCCAGCGCACGCGCTGCCGCGACCCGCGACGCGCTGCGCGCGGCCGGCTTCGACTGCCCGGTGGTTACTGGCGCGGGCACCGGCACCTACCCCCTGGAGGCGGCCTCGGGGGTCTACACCGAACTGCAGCCCGGCTCCTACGTGCTGATGGATGCCGACTACTTCGCCAACGAAGCCGATCCCTCGGCGCCGGCGCTGCGCCAGGCGCTTGCCGTGCGCTGCCAGGTCATCAGCGAGCGCCCGGGACAGGTGGTGCTCGACGGCGGGCTGAAGGCCTTCTCGGTCGATTCGGGGCTGCCCAAGCCCTGTCTTCCCGGCTGGAAGGCGGTATCGATCTCCGACGAGCACCTGGTGCTGCGCCCCGACGGCGAGGGAGCCGCAGGCGCACCCGCACCGCGGCTCGGCGACACCCTCGATGTGGTGCCGGGGCATTGCGATCCGACGGTGAACCTGCATGACTGGCTGGTCGTGCACCGGGCAGGCCGCGTGGTCGACTGCTGGCCGGTCGACGCGCGCGGCGCGATCCGCTGAGCCCGACGGCCGGTGCGGCCCGACGACGACCCGCGGCAGCCGTCGCTGTCGCTCGGTGACGAGGCCCCGCCCGACCCGGCTTCACCCAACGCGGCTTCACCCGACGCGGTTTCACCCGACGCGGTTTCACCCGACCAGGCCATATCGGACCCCGCTCGGCCCGTCGGGCCAGGGGGGCCAGGGGAGCCAGCGTCGGCGGTCGGTAGCGCGGCGCAGCGTCCCTCGCTGCCCGCCGCGCACGTGCCGCTGGCCGAGCGGCTGCGGCCGCGCCGGCTCGACGAGGTCGTCGGGCAGGAGCACCTGCTCGGTCCGGGCAAGCCGCTGCGGGTGGCCTTCGAATCGCGGCGCCCGCACTCGATGATCCTGTGGGGGCCGCCGGGCGTGGGCAAGACCACGCTCGCCAGGCTGATGGCCGACGCCTTCGGCGCCCGTTTCATCGCGATCTCGGCGGTACTCGGCGGCGTGCGCGACATCCGCGACGCGGTCGTGCAGGCGCAGGCCGCCGCGGCGCGCGGCGAGCGCAGCATCGTCTTCGTCGACGAGGTCCACCGCTTCAACAAGGCCCAGCAGGATGCCTTCCTGCCGCATGTCGAGAGCGGACTGTTCGTGTTC
>JBIIHU010000168.1:0-8428 GCA_044235405.1 Burkholderiaceae bacterium | reverse complement strand
GCAGGAAGGGTCGTTTCGCTGCGACGCCAATGTCTCGGTGCGACCGGTCGGCCAGCAGGCCTTCGGCACTCGCTGCGAGATCAAGAACCTGAACTCCTTCCGCTTCCTCGAGCGGGCGATCGACTTCGAGGTGCGGCGCCAGATCGAGCTGATCGAGGACGGCGGGCGAGTCGTGCAGGAAACCCGTCTGTACGATCCCGATCGCGACGAGACGCGCAGCATGCGCAGCAAGGAAGACGCGCAGGACTACCGCTACTTCCCCGATCCCGATCTGCCGCCGCTCGAGATCGCGGCCTCCTGGATCGACGAGGTGCGCCGCGTGATGCCCGAGCTGCCGCAGGCGATGCGCGCGCGCTTCGAGCGCGAATTCGGCCTGTCGGCCTACGATGCCGCGGGGGTATCCGCCTCGCGCGCCACGGCCGCGTTCTTCGAGACCTCGCTCGCCGCGCTGGCGGCGCTGCTGCCCCCGGCCGACGCCGCCGCGCGCGGTGCCCAGGCCAAGCTGCTGGCCAACTGGATGCTGGCCGACGTCGCCGCGGCGCTCAACCGCGACGGCATCGAGATCGACGGCGCGCCGCTGCGGCCCGCGCAGCTCGCCCGACTGGTCGCGCGCATTCTCGACGGCACGATCTCGGGCAAGATCGCCCGCGAGCTGTTCGCGGCGCTTTGGGCTGCGCCCGACAGCCCCGACGACGCCGTCGACCGCGAGATCGACGCGCGCGGCCTGCGCCAGATCAGCGATACCGGCGCGCTCGAGGCGCTGGTCGACGAGGTGCTGGCGGCCAACCCGAAGTCGGTTGAGGAGTTCCGCGCCGGCAAGGAGAAGGCCTTCAATGCGCTGGTGGGCCAGGTGATGAAGGCGAGCCGCGGCAAGGCCAATCCGCAGGCGGTCAACCAGCTGATGCGGCAGCGGCTGGGCGGCTGAGCGGGCCGCGCGCCTCGTCCCCGTGTCTCAGCCCGGGCTGCCGTAGCGTGCCCGGTAGGCCGTCACCCGCGCGCGGTGCCCGGCCAGCTCGCCGCCGTCGTCCGAGCCTTCCAGGAAGGCGATCAGGTCGGCCAGGGTCGCGATCGCGAGCACCGGGATGCCGTAGTTCGCACGCACCTCCTCGACCGCCGACTGCGCGCTCGGTGCGCTGGCGGTGCCGCCGCGTTCCTGGCGGTCCAGGGCGATCAGCACGCCCGCCGGCTGCGCGCCCGCCGCCCGGATCAGGTCGACCGATTCGCGCACCGAGGTGCCCGCCGAGATGACATCGTCGACGATCAGCACGCGCCCGCGCACCGGCGCGCCGACCAGCAGGCCGCCCTCGCCATGGTCCTTGGCTTCCTTGCGGTTGTACGCGAAGCCGACGTTGCGGCCTCGGCCGGCCAGCGCGACCGCGGTGGCAGCCGCCAGCGGGATGCCCTTGTAGGCCGGACCGAACAGCATGTCGAAGGCCATCCTTCCCTCGGCCTGCGCCGCGAGCAGCGCGCCGGCGTAGAAGCCCGCCAGCCTGCCGAGCCGTTCGCCATCGTCGAAGAGACCGGCATTGAAGAAGTAGGGCGAGTCGCGCCCCGCCTTCGTGATGAAGGAGCCGAAGCGCAATACCCCGGCATCGAGCGCGAAGCGGATAAACTCCCGCGAGAGGTCTTCGGACAAGGCAATCTCCCGGCCGGCGGTCGCCGGCTCAAGGCCGCCATGATACGGATCGTCTCCCTGAACCTGAACGGCATCCGTGCCGCCACCCGCAAGGGCCTGCTGCCCTGGCTGGAGCGCGCGCGCCCCGACGTGCTGTGCGTGCAGGAAATCCGCGCGCAGGCTGCCGATCTCGACGAGAGCCTGCTCGCGCCGGCTGGCCTGGGTGGTCACTTCCACTTCGCGCAGCGTCCGGGCTACAGCGGCGTGGGCATCTATGCGCGCGCCCGTCCCGTGGCGGTGCGCGAAGGCTTCGGTCATCCCGAGTTCGACGCCGAGGGCCGCTGCATCGAGGCCGACTTCGGTGCCTTCACGGTGGTCTCGATGTACCTTCCCTCGGGCTCAAGTTCGCCCGAGCGGCAGCAGGCGAAGTTCCGCTTCATGGACGCCTTTGCCGGCCACCTGCAGGCGCTCGCGCGCAGCGGCCGCGAGGTGGTCGTCTGCGGCGACTGGAACATCGCGCACCGCGAGATCGACCTGAAGAACTGGCGAAGCAACCAGAAGAACTCCGGATTCCTGCCCGAGGAGCGGCAGTGGCTGTCGAGGGTCTTCGACGAGTTCGGCTTCGTCGATGTCTTCCGCCGGCTCGATCCGCGTCCCGAGCGCTACACCTGGTGGAGCAACCGCGGCCAGGCCTGGGCGAAGAACGTCGGCTGGCGGCTCGACTACCAGGTGGCCACGCCCGGCCTGGCCGGGCTCGCGCGCGCCGCCGACATCTACGTCGACGAGCGCTTCTCCGACCACGCACCGCTCGTCATCGACTACGCCCTCGAGCCATGAACGAGCCGCACGCCCCGTCGCAGGCCGAGCCGGCCGTCGTGCCGGCGGCGGTGCCGCGGCGCGCGCTTATCGTCGACGACGACCCGCTCGCGCGCATGCTGGTGGGCGCGAGCTTCGGCGATCTCGGCTTCTCGGTGGCGAGCGCGGCCGACGGTCGCGAGGCGCTGGTGCTGGCCGCCGCCGAGCGCTTCGACTGCGTGGTGCTCGATGTCCAGATGCCAGGGCCCAACGGCTTCGAGGTGTGCCGCGAGCTTCGGCGCATGCGCGCGTACCGCAGCACCCCGATCCTGATCCAGACCGGCCTGGACGATCACGACTCCATCGAGCAGGCCTTCGAGGCCGGCGCCTCCGATTACCTCACCAAGCCGGTGAACGATGCGCTGCTGCGTCATCGGGTGCGCTTCGTGATGAAGGCGGCCGAGGTGGTCGCCGAGCTCGAGCAGAATCGGGCGCGCCTCGACGAGGCGCTGGATCTCGCCCAGCTCGGCCACTGGGCCTATTCCTTCGAGACCGGCGAGTACGCCGGTGCCGACGCGAACCTGCGGGTGCTAGGCTTGCCGGCTCAGGCGCCGCGTGCCGAGTATCTCGCGCGCATCCACCCCGACGACCGCGAGGGCGCTCGCCGCCAGTTCGACGCGGTCGGGGTCGCCTCCGACCGTCTCGACCTCACCCATCGCTGGCTCGGTCCCGACGGCCGCAACCTCGTGCTTCATGTGCGCGGGGTGCTGCGGCGCGGCGAGGGGGGGCGGCCGCTGTCGGTGGTCGGCAGCATGCAGGACGTCACCGAGCGCGAGTCGATCCTCGAGACGATGCGGCTGTGGTCCAAGGTGATCGAGTCCTCGGCCGAGGGCATGCTGCTGGTCGACGACGCGCTGCATCCGCTGCAGGTCAACGCGGCCTTCACCCGGATCACCGGGCTCGACCTCCCGACGTTGCGGCGCGACGGCTGGGACTTCTTCGACGATGCCTTCCGCCGGCAGGTGCTGCCCTCGCTGCGCGGCGTGGGCAGCTGGCAGGGCGAGCGTTCGCTGTCGGGCGATGACGGCGGCGAGCGTCATCACTGGGTCAATCTCGCCGTGCTGCCGGGCCAGCCGGGTCGACCCGGGCACTACGTGGTGATGGTGTCCGACGTCAGCGCGCTGCGGCGCTACCAGTCGCGCCTCGACTACCTCGCCCGCCACGACCCGCTCACCGGGCTGCCCAACCGCACCGCGATGCTCGAGCGGCTGCACGACCAGACGGTGGCTGGCCTGCCGGCGATCGCGCCGCTGGCGCTGCTCTACATCGACCTCGATCGCTTCAAGAACGTCAACGATGCGCTCGGCCAGCGCTGGGGCGATCGCTTCCTTGTCGCGGTGACCGAGCGACTGCGCGACGCGCTGCCTGGCGATGCGGTGCTCGGTCGGGCCGAGAGCGACGAGTTCCTGCTGATGATGCCGGGGCTCGCCTCGCCGGCCGATGCGGTGGCGCTCGCCGACCGGCTTTTCGATGCGCTGCGGCCGGCGCTGCGGGTCGATGGCTACGAGTTCGTGATCGGCGCGAGCGTGGGCATCGCATTGCACCCGGTCCACGGCGCCACCATCGAAGACCTCGTCAAGAACGCCGGCATCGCGATGCACGCGGCCAAGTCGGCGGGCCGGCAGCGCTACCAGGTGTTCAGCGATCGGATGGCCCACGAGATCGCCGAGCGGCTATCGCTCGAGGCCAGCATCCGGGCCGGTCTGTCGCGCGGCGAGTTCCGCGTGCACTACCAGCCGAAGATCGACCTGGTCACCGGTGAGCTCGCCGGTGCCGAGGCGCTGCTGCGCTGGGAACACCCCGACGAAGGCTGGATCCCGCCGGGGCGCTTCATCCCGGTCGCCGAGAGCGCCGGGCTGATCGCCGAGCTCGGCCGGTGGGTCATCGAAGAGGTGGTCGGCCAGATCGCGCGCTGGGATGCCGCGGGTATCGCGGTGCCGCACGTCGCGATCAACGTGGCCGGCGCGCAGGTCTGGCGTGGCGATTTCGTCGAGCACATCCTCGAGACGCTACGGCGTTTCGGCGTGGCGCCGCAGCGTCTCGAGGTCGAGATCACCGAGACGCTGATCATGCGCGAAGGCACGCGCGACGAGACCGTCGACAGGCTCGGCGCGCTGCGCGACCACGGTCTGTCGCTGTCGATCGACGACTTCGGGACCGGCTATTCGTCGCTGTCGCGGCTCAAGCGCCTGCCAGTGGGCAAGCTGAAGATCGACCAGTCCTTCGTCGGCGACGTGGTGGCCGATGCCAACGACGCTGCGATCGTGCGCGCGATCATCGCGATGGCGCGCACCCTCGGGCTTTCCACGGTGGCCGAGGGGGTCGAGACCGCCGCGCAGCTCGCATGGCTGCGCAGCGAGGGCTGCGATGTCGGTCAGGGCTTCCTGTTCAGTCGGGCGATCGCGGCCGATGCCTTCGCCGCGCTGGCGCGAGGCGGCGTGCCGGCCGCGGCCGGGCTTCGCGAGGCTCAGGGAATCGGGTCGCCCCAGTTGCTCACGTAGGGCTTGAGCGAACCCGGCGGGAGCCCGCGCGCGCGAGCGTACAGCGGTAGCGTCTCGCCGAGATGGCGGCGGATCTCGGCGATCCGGGTGGTGCTCGCCGGGTGCGTCGACAGCCACTGCGGCGGCGCGCCCTTCGAGGCGGCGCCCATCTTCTCCCAGACCCGGATCGCCGCGCGAGGGTCGTAGCCGGCGCGCGCCGCAAGATCGAGCCCCACGAGATCGGCATCGGTCTCGTTCTCGCGCGAGAAATTCAGCGTGAGCAGCTGCGCGCCGGCGCCCACCGCCATCCGGCCGAGGTCGCCCAGGCCGAGCAGGCTGCTCACCAGCCCCGCACCCATCTCGGTGAGATTGCCCTTGGCGACGCGCTCGCGCGCATGCTCGCGCAGCGCGTGCGCCACCTCGTGGCCGATCACCATCGCGAGCTCGTCGTCGGTGAGCCGCAGCTTGTCGACGATGCCGGTGTAGATGCCGATCTTGCCGCCAGGCATGCAGAAGGCGTTGATCTGCGGGCTGGCCACGACATTGACCTCCCAGCGCCACTGGGCAGCCCGTGGGTTGAAGCGTTGCGCGTGAGCGATCACTTCCCGCGCGATGCGCCGTGAACGCTGCACCTGCGGATGCTCGGCGGGCAGCAGCGCGCCCTTGCCGGCGGCCTCGCGCATCATCTGCGCGTACTGCTCGCCCGCCATGCGCTCGAGCTGCTCGGCAGGCACGAGGCGCGCCACCGTGCTCGGCTTGCCGACCTGCACGCCGTCGGGCGTCGCCGGCTGCTGGGCGGGTGCGCTCGCCGATGCGACCAGGCCCGCCGCGGCAAGCAGCAGCGCGGCGGCGATGCGGCCGAAAGCCGGGAGGGTGCGCGAGCGGGCGGGCGACATGCTGGCCTCGATCTTGGGGCGCGTGCGGGAACTTCAAGGCACGGGTCGCCGATGGTAGCCGACCGGCGCGCTACACTGGGTCCTTCGATGCCCGATGCCGCCCTCCGCCCGTCCCTGCTGCAGGCCTTCGCGAGCCGGCGGGTCGGGATCATGCTGCTGCTCGGTTTCGCCAGCGGCCTGCCGCTCGCGCTGTCCGCCGGCAGCCTGCAGGCCTGGCTGACCGTCTCGGGCGTCGACATCAAGACCATCGGCCTGTTCGCGCTCGTCGGTCTGCCCTACACCTTCAAGTTCGTGTGGGCGCCGCTGCTCGACCGCTTCGAGCCGCCGCGTGCCGGCCGCCGTCGCGGGTGGCTCGCACTGACTCAGCTCGCCCTGGCCGGCGCCTGCCTGCTGATGGCGCAGCTCGACCCGGCCTCCGACATCGAGACGATCGGCGCGGTGGCGGTCGCGATCGCCTTCCTGTCGGCCTCGCAGGATGTGGTCTTCGATGCCTACCGGGCCGACCTGCTGACCGAGCGCGAGCGCGGCGCGGGCGCCGCGGTGTCGGTGCTCGGCTACCGGCTGGCCATGCTGGTGTCCGGCGGCCTCGCGCTCATCCTGGCCGACCAGTGGCTGGGATGGCCCGCGACGTACCGGTTGATGGGCGCGCTGATCGGCGCCTTTGCGATCGTGTCGCTGCTCGCGCCGCGGCTGCCGGTGCCGGCTGGCGTGCGGGAGGCGGCGCAGGCGGGCCCGGGCGCGGACGCCACGCCGCAGGCCGCCCGTACGCCGGCCTGGCGCGAACTCGCGGGCTTTGCCGCGATGCTCGCTGCCGGCCTGGCCACCTGGGCGGCGCTGCGCGCACTGCCCTGGGGCGCGCTCGAGGCCGATCGCTTCGGCCGGCTGCTGGTGCTCACCTGCTCGCTGCTCGCCGCGTTCGCGGTCGCGATCCGCGTGGCGCGGGCCGCCGGCTTCGCGGCTTTCGTCGAGCCCTGGGATCACTTCTTCTCGCGGCGCGGCGCGGTGGCGCTGCTGGCGCTGATCGTGCTCTACAAGCTCGGCGACGCCTTCGCCGGCAGCCTGAGCACCGCCTTCCTGATCCGCGGCGCGGGCTTCTCCCAGACCGAGGTCGGCGCGGTCAACAAGGTCTTCGGGCTGATCGCCACGCTCGTCGGTGCGCTCGCCGGCGGCGCCTGGCTCGGTCGCGTCAGCCTCTATCGGGCGCTGCTGGTCTTCGGACTGCTGCAGGCGGTATCCAACCTCGGCTACTGGGTGCTCGCCGTGCTGCCACCGCAGGCCGGCCTGATGGCGGCCGCGGTCGGCTTCGAGAACCTCTGCGGGGGCATGGGCACCGCGGCCTTCGTGGCTTTCCTGATGGCGCTGACCGATACGCGCTACTCGGCCGCGCAGTTCGCGCTGCTGTCGGCGCTGGCGGCGATCGGCCGGGTCTATGTCGGGCCGGCCGCCGGCGTGATGGTCGAGGCCTGGGGTTGGCCGACCTTCTTCCTGTTCTCGACGGCCGCGGCGTTGCCCGGGCTGTTGCTGCTGGCATGGCTTAGGCCGACAATCGAATCTCTGCAGACGGAGAAATCGTCATGAACGACATCACCAAGCTGGGCGCGCTCGCCCCCGAGGCCCAGGCCGACGACAGCCTGTCGGCCTTCTGGATGCCCTTCACGGCCAACCGGCAGTTCAAGGCGCAGCCCAGGCTGGTCGCGCGCGCCGAGGGCATGCACTACTACACGCCGGAGGGCCGCGCGATCCTGGACGGCACCGCGGGCCTGTGGTGCGTGAACGCCGGCCACTGCCGCAAGCCGATCGCCGACGCGATCGCCCGCGCCGCCGCCGAGCTCGACTACGCGCCTTCCTTCCAGATGGGCCACCCGATGGCCTTCGAGCTGTCGCGCCGCCTGGTCGCGCTCGCCGGCAAGCCCTTCTCGCAGGTGTTCTACACCAACTCCGGCTCCGAGGCCGTCGACTCCGCGCTGAAGATCGCGCTCGGCTATCACCGCGTGCGCGGCGAGGCGCAGCGCACCCGCATCATCGGTCGCGAGCGCGGCTATCACGGCGTGGGCTTCGGTGGCATGTCGGTGGGCGGCATCCCCGGCAACCGCAAGGCCTTCTCGGGCGCGCTGCTGCCGGCGGTCGACCACCTCGGCCACACCCATAACCTCGAGCACAACGCCTTCAGCCGCGGCCAGCCGCAGTGGGGTGCGCATCTCGCCGACGAGCTCGAGCGCATCCTCGCGCTGCACGACCCCTCCACGGTGGCCGCGGTCATCGTCGAGCCGGTGGCCGGCTCCACCGGCGTGCTGGTGCCGCCGGTCGGCTACCTCGAGCGGCTGCGCGAGATCACCGCGCGCCACGGCATCCTGCTGATCTTCGACGAGGTGATCACCGCCTTCGGTCGCATCGGCCGGCCCTTCGGCTTCCAGAAGCTCGGCGTGGTGCCCGATCTGTTCACGGTCGCCAAGGGCATCAACAGCGCCGCGGTGCCGATGGGCGCGGTCTTCGCGCGCGAAGGCATCTACGAGGCCTTCATGCAGGGCCCCCAGACCGCGATCGAGTTCTTCCACGGCTACACATACTCGGCGCATCCGCTC
>JBIIHU010000167.1:0-8437 GCA_044235405.1 Burkholderiaceae bacterium | reverse complement strand
GTGGCGGGCCGCAAGTTCACCTACGTGCCCTTCAAGGGCGGCGGCGACGTCGCGGTGCAGCTGGTTGGCAAGCACGTGAACTCCACGGTCAACAACCCGATCGAGGCGGTCGCGCACTGGCGCGCCGGCAAGCTGCGGCCGCTGTGCGTGCTCGACGACGAACGCATGCCCTTCAAGGCGAAGGTGACCGAGACCCAGTCCTGGAACGACATTCCCTCGTGCAAGGAAGCCGGCGTCGACGTCGATTACCTGATGCTGCGCGGCATCTTCATGCCCCCGGGCGCGACGCCCGAGCAGGTCGGCTTCTATGTCGAACTCTTCCGCAAGGTGCGTGCCACGCCCGACTGGAAGGAGTTCGTCGAGAAGGGCGCCTTCAAGGACAGCTTCATGACCGGCAAGGAGTACACCGAGTGGCTGACCCGTGCGGAGGCGACGCATCGCACGCTGATGCAGGAAGCCGGCTTCATCGCCCGCTGACCGGAGCGCCCCGATGTCCGGATCCGATCCCGGCGAAAGCCCGTCGCGCCTGCGCACCTGGCACGCCGAAGGGCTGACCGCGCTGTTCTTCCTCGCCGTCGGCGCGGTGGTCGCCATCGACAGCCTGCGCATCGGCGCGGGCTGGGCCGACGACGGCCCGCAGGCGGGCTACTTCCCCTTCTACATCGGGCTGGCGCTCGGCGCGACCGGCCTCGTCGGCCTGCTCGACGCGCTGCGCCAGCGCGCCGCGGCGGGCGCGCAGGCCTTCGCCACCCGCGAGCAACTCGCCCGGGTCGCCCAGGTGTTCGTACCGACCTGCCTGTACGTCGCCGCGATCTATGTCGCCGGCATCTATGTCGCGTCGGCGCTGTTCATCGGCTGGTTCATGCGCCGCCACGGTCGCTTCGCCTGGTCGCGAACCCTGCCGGTGGCACTCGGCGTGCCGCTGATGCTCTTCATGCTCTTCGAACGCTGGTTTCTCGTGCCGCTGCCCAAGGGCCCGCTCGAGCGCCTGCTGGGGTTCTAGATGGACGAACTCGGCAATCTGCTGCACGGCTTCTCGGTCGCGCTCACGCTCCCCAACCTCGGCTTCATGCTGCTGGGCATCCTGCTCGGCGTGCTGATCGGCGTGCTGCCGGGCTTGGGCGGCGCCAACGGCGTGGCGATCCTGCTGCCGCTGACCTTCACGATGCCGCCGGCGACCGCGATCATCATGCTGTCGTGCATCTACTGGGGGGCGCTGTTCGGCGGCGCGATCACGTCCATCCTGTTCAATATCCCGGGCGAACCCTGGTCGGTGGCCACCACCTTCGACGGCTACCCGATGGCGCAGCAGGGCCGCGCCGCCGAGGCCCTGACCGCCGCCTTCACCGGGTCCTTCGTGGGCGCGCTGCTCGCGGTGCTGATGGTCACCTTCCTTGCGCCGGTGGTCGCGAAATTCGCGCTCGAGTTCGGCCCCGCCGAGTTCTTCGGCGTGCAGTTCCTCACCTTCTGCAGCTTCGTCGGCATGACCCAGGCGAAAGCCTGGAAGACCATCGCCGCGATGATGCTCGGCTTCGCGCTGGCGGCGGTCGGCATGGATACCGTCACCGGGCAGCTGCGTCTGACCTTCGGCCAGCCCGAGCTGCTGCGCGGCTTCGACTTCCTGGTCGCGGTCATCGGCCTGTTCGGGGTCGGCGAGATCCTCGCCACGATGGAAGAGGGACTGGCCTTTCGCGGCGGCCGGGCCCGCATCAGCGCGCGGGTCGTGCTCGACACCTGGAAACAGCTGCCGCGCTACTGGGCCACCGCGCTGCGCGGCACGCTGATCGGCTGCTGGATGGGCATCACGCCCGGCGGCGCGACGCCGGCATCGTTCATGAGCTACGGCATCGCCAAGCGCTTCTCGCGCAACGGCGAACGCTTCGGCAAGGGCGAGATCGAGGGCGTGGTCGCGCCGGAAACCGCCGCGCACGCGGCCGGCACCAGCGCGCTGCTGCCGATGCTCACACTCGGCATTCCCGGCTCGCCGACCGCCGCGGTGCTGCTCGGCGGCCTGCTGATCTGGGGACTGCAGCCGGGCCCGCTGCTCTTCGTCGAGCAGAAAGACTTCGTCTGGGGCCTGATCGCGAGCATGTACCTCGGCAACATCGTCGGGCTGCTGGTCGTGCTCACGACCGTGCCCTGGTGGGCCGCGATCCTGCGCATTCCGTTTGCGATCATCGCGCCGGTCATCCTGGTGATCTGCGCGATCGGCGCGTTCACCGTGCACAACGCGCTGTTCGACGTCGCGCTGATGCTGTTCTTCGGCGTGCTCGGCTATCTGTTCAAGAAGCTCGGCTACCCGCTTGCGCCGCTGGTGCTCGCGCTGGTGCTCGGCGACATGGCCGAATCGAGCTTCCGCCAGGCGATGCTGCTGTCGCAGGGCAGCCTGTCGATCTTCTGGGCCAATGGGCTCGTCGGCTCGCTGATGACGCTGGGGCTGGCGATGCTGTTCTGGCAGCCGATCAGCCGCGGCATGCGTGCGCTGCGCGGCGGAGCACGGGCGACAGCCTGAACCATGCCCCGGGGTGATCCCCGGGGCGCCTGACCCGCGGGCCGATGATCACCGACGCCTCGCGCGCGGCTCAGCCTGCGCGCTGGATCTCGAGCCGGCCCTGCTGCTGCCCGAGCGTGGCCGCGAGCAGCGAGGCGCAAGCGTAGATCGCGTCGATACGCGGCGTGTCGATGCCGGTCATGCGTGCGAGTTCGACCACCGTGCCCAGCAGCGCATCGAGCTCAAGCGCGCGCCCGCGCTCGACATCCTGCAGCATCGAGGTCTTGTGCTCGCCGACCGCCTCGGCCCCGGCGATGCGCTTGTCGATCGACACGCGCATCCGTGCGCCCAGGCGCTCGGCGACCGCCTGCGCCTCGCGCATCATCCCGGCCGCCAGCTCGCGCGTCAGCGGGAAGCGGCAGATGCCGGCGAGCGTGGCGTGCGTGAGTGCGCTCACCGGGTTGAAGGTCAGGTTGCCCCAGAGCTTGAGCCAGATCTCGCCACGCAGGTCGGTGGAGACCGGCGACTTGAAGCCGGCGCGGGTCATGGCCTCGGAAAGCCGCAGCGCGCGCTCGCTGCGGCTGTTGTCGGGCTCGCCAAGCGAGAAGCGGTTGCCCTCGATGACCTTGACCACGCCGGGCGCGACGAGCTCGCTCGCCGGGTAGACCACCGAGCCGATGATGCGCTCGTTCTCGATGTTCGCGGCGATCACGCCGCGCGGGTCGACCATCGTGACGGACCGGCCGTCGAACTCGCCGCCGAGGCGATGGAAGTACCACCACGGAATGCCGTTCTGCATCGTGACGACCGCGGTGTCGGGGCCGAACAGGCCGCGCATGTCGGCCGCCACCGCCTCGACCTGATGGGCCTTCAACGTCAGCAGTACGAAGTCCTGGGGGCCGGCGTCGGCCATCGACTGCACCGCGCGCACCGGGTGCGCGACGCGCTCGGTGCCGTCCTCCTCGATCAGGCGGATGCCGTCGGCGCGCAGCGCCGCGAGGTTGGGCCCGCGGGCGACGAAGGTGACATCCTCGCCGGCCAGCGCCAGCCGTGCGCCGAGATAGCCGCCGATCGCGCCGGCACCGACGATGGTGATCTTCATGGAGTGCTCCGGTAGGTGTTGCGCAGCGTGCCGATGCCGTCGATGGTCACCTCGACCACCTGCCCGTCGCGCATCGGCAGCACGCCCACCGAGGTGCCGCAGGCGATCAGGTCGCCCGGACGCAGCGTGAACTCGCGCGATAGCCGCGAGACGATGCTCGCAGGCGAAAAGACGATGTCGGACACCGGGTAGTTCTGACGCTCGCGACCGCCCACCAGCGTGCGCACCGTCAGCGTCATCGGATCGAGGCCGGTGGCGATCACCGGGCCGAAGGGGCCGAAGCTCTCGAAGCTCTTGGCGCGCGTCCACTGCGCGAACGCGGGATCGCGGCCGATCAGCTCGAGCGCGGTGACATCGTTGACGCAGGTGTAGCCGAAGATGCAATCGGCGGCTGCTGCCTCGCCGACGTCGCGGCAGTCGCGTCCGATGACGATGCCGAGCTCGCCCTCGAAAACCACCCGCCCGTCGTAGACCTGCGGCGATGGCGCGATGATCGGGCGCTCGTGCGCCGACAGCGCTGCCGCCCCCTTGAAGACCCACAGCGGTTCGGCCGGAATCGCGAGCGACTGCTTCGCGGCCGCGGCATGGAAGTTGTTCCAGAGGCACACGAAGCTTCGTGGCTCGCAGGGCGCGAGCCACGTGACCGCATCGGCGGGAAGGACCTCGCCGGTGGGTCGCGGCGCATCGAAGAGATCGCCGTCGTGCACGGCGATGCGATCGCCGTCGAGCCGGCCGAAGCCGACGCGGCCATCGCGCGAGAAACGCATCCAGAGCATGGTGAACACCGGAATCCGCGAAAGCCGGCGATCGTAGCACCGCGCCTGCGCGCGGCCGTCGATGGCGGATCGGTGCGCTCGGGCTTGCGCGTCGCCCGCTCAGTAGCCGTTGAGTCGGGCGAGCCGGTCGCCGTGGAACGCGGCGTCGCCGAAGCGCTCCTGCAGCACGCGCACCCGCTTCATGAACAGGCCCTGATCGACCGCATCGGTCATGCCCATGCCACCGTACATCTGCACGCCCTCCTGCACCGCGAGCCCCGCCGCCTGGCAGGCCTTGGCCTTCGCGATCGAGACCCAGCGCGCCGCCTGCGCCCCGCCCCGCTGCGCAGCCTGCAGCCCCTTGGCGACCGCCGCGCGGGCCAGCTCGAGATCGGTGTGCAGCACCGCGGCCCGATGCTGCAGCGCCTGGAACTCGCCGATCGCGCGGCCGAACTGTCGGCGCTCCTTCAGGTAGGCGAGCGTGCGGGCGAACACCTCGTCGCCCGCGCCCAGCAGCTCCGACGCCGCGACGGCGCGGCCCGCGTCGAGCACGGCCGACAGCACGGTCTGGCCGCGATCGGGGCCGACGAGCACCCTCGCGGCGGCGACCGCGACCCCGTTGAAGCCGATGCGCGCCGCGTTGTGCGCGTCGACCATCAGCGTGCGCTCGACAGCGACGCCGGGCTGCGTGCGCTCGACGCCGAGCAGCACCGTTCGACCGTCGGCGGTTGCGGCCGCAACGATCAGCAGATCGGCGACATGACCGTCGACGACGAAGGTCTTGCTGCCGTCGATCACGTAGCCGTCGCCGGCCGGCGTCGCGCGACACGAAAAGCCCTCGGGACGGTGACGCGGCGCCTCGTCGACCGCCAGCGCGAGCAGCCGCTCGCCGCCAGCGACCGCCGCGAGTTCGCCGGCAAAGCGCTCGGGCTCGTCGGCCTGCGACAGCGCGCTGACGCCAAGCACCGCGCTCGCGAAAAACGGCGACGGCGCGAGCGTGCGGCCGAGGCACTCGGCGATAATGCCGGCCTCGACCAGGCCGAGGCCCAGGCCACCGTGCGCCTCGGGCACCAGCACGCCGGCAAAACCCATCCGCGCAAACTCGCGCCAGAGCTCGCGGTCGAAGCCGTCCGGGTCGCGGGTGTCGCGCAACCGGCGCAGGTGGGCGATCGGGGCGCGCTCGCCGATGAAGCTGCGCGCCGAGTCGAGCAGCAGGCGCTGGGATTCGTCGAGGCTCAGGGCCATGATGGGGGTCCTTGCAGGGTTCGGGTCGGCGGGCGCGCGCGGGATGCGAGCCGGCCGGGCCATCGGTCGGAGGGGGCGCGGTCGGCAGCTCAGGCGCCGGGCAGCCCGAGGATGCGCTTGACGACGATGTTCAGCTGCACCTCGCTGGTGCCGCCCTCGATCGAGTTGGCCTTGGTGCGCAGCCAGCTGCGCGCAAGCGCGCCGTCGTCGGAGCGTTCACTCTCCCATTCGAGCACGTCGCTGCCACCGGCCTGCATCGCGAGCTCGTGGCGGCGCTTGTTCAGCTCGGCGCCGTAGTACTTGAGCACCGACGAGAAGGCCGGGTCGGACTGACCCTGCCGAGCGAGGTCGCCAGTACGCTCGAGCATCAGCGCGAACGCGGCTTCGTCGACCTCGAACTGCGCGAGCTGCGCGCGCAGCAGCGGATCGGCGAGGCGGCCCTGCGCATCGGTGCCCGCGGCCTCGATCGCGGCCTCCGACAGCCCGCGACCGGCGCTGCGCGTGCCCATGCCGCTGATCGAGGCGCGCTCATGGGTCAGCAGGTACTTCGCGATCTCCCAGCCCCGATTGAGCTCGCCAACCAGGTTGCGCCGCGGCACCCGCACATCGTCGAAGAAACTCTCGCAGAACGGCGACTTGCCCGATATCAGCAGGATCGGCCGGGTACTGACGCCCGGCGAGGCCATGTCGAACAGCAGGAAGCTGATGCCCTCGTGCTTCTTCGCCGAGAAGTCGGTGCGCACCAGGCAGAAGATCCAGTCGGCCTTGTCGGCGTAGGAGGTCCAGATCTTCTGGCCATTGACCACGAAGTGATCGCCCTGCAGTTCGGCGCGCGTCGCAAGCGAGGCCAGATCCGAGCCTGCGTTGGGCTCGGAGTAGCCCTGGCACCAGCGGATCTCGCCGCGCGCGATGCGCGGCAGGTGCTCGGCCTTCTGCTCGGCGTTGCCGTAGCGCAGCAGCGCGGGCCCCAGCATCCAGATGCCGAAGCTGTCGAGCGGCGAGCGACAACCCAGCGCGCGCATCTCCTCGCGCAGCACCTTGACCTGCGCCTTCGACAGATCGGCGCCGCCGTACTCGCGCGGCCAGTCGGGCACGGTCCAGCCCTGCTCGGCCATGCGCAGCATCCAGGTGCGCTGCGCCTCGGACTGGAACACGAAGTTGCGACCGCCCCAGCAGGTGTCGTTCTCGCTGGTGACCGGCTGGCGCATTTCGGGCGGGCAGTTGGCCTCGAGCCAGGCACGGCACTGCGCCCGGAAGGCGTCGAGGGATTCGCTGTCGGCGTCGCTGCTCACGCTGTTCATCGCGGACTCCAGAAAAGGCGATCGGCCCGGACCGGTGCACGGCCACGGGGGCCCCGCGCCGCCGGGCAGGGGATAGCCGAAAGCTTGCCACAACCCGCCGGGCGGCCGGCCGCAGCCCGCGGAATCCGCCAGGAACCCGGATTTCGAATTTCCGGTATGCGCAGGCTTCCCTCCCGGAAAAGTCCGGCGACCCGCCTTGCGCCGGCTTCCGCTTGTGCTCTACAGTGACTCGAGACCTCGCCAGACTTCCTCGAGGAAGCGGAGGCGAAGCCAGGAGGAGACCGATGATCCAGGACCCCGGCCATCGGGCCGCGAGCGCCCTGCTTTCCTCGTGCGAGGTGGCCGGTCGAATCACGGGTACGCCCTGCTCCCGTCACGACCTGCGGGTCTCGCCGCCCCCCGGCGGCGGCCTTCCCCGGAGCTGAGGCATGCAGGCCTACATCCTGCGCCGGCTGCTGGCGCTCGTCCCGACGCTGATCTTCGCCAGCATCATCGTCTTCACCACGGTGCGGCTGATTCCTGGCGACATCATCGACCTGATGCTCAGCCAGAACGACATCAGCGCCGGCAAGATGGACCGCGAGGCGCTGGTGCAGGCGCTCGGTCTCGACAGGCCGCTCTGGTCGCAGTACATCACCTGGGTGGGTAACCTGCTGCGCGGCGATCTCGGCAACTCGCTGTGGCAGTCCACACCGGTTGTCGACCGGCTCATCGAGCGCATCCCCGCCACCTTCGAGCTCGGCCTGATCGCGATCCTGATCGGCCTGAGCATCGCGCTGCCTGTGGGCATCTACTCGGCGATCCGCCAGGACACCGCCGGCGACTACATCGCCCGCTCCTTCTCGATCCTGCTGCTGGCGGTGCCGAGCTTCTGGCTCGGCACGATGGTCGTGGTGATCCCGTCGATCTTCTGGGGCTGGTCGCCTGAGGTCAGCTACATCCCGTTCACCGAAGACCCGTGGGGCAACCTGCAGCAGATGCTGGTGCCCGCCGCGGTGCTTGGCGCGGCGCTGTCGGCGGTCACGATGCGCATGACCCGCACGATGATGCTGGAGGTGCTGCGCCAGGACTACATCCGCACCGCGGCGGCCAAGGGACTGCCCGAGCGGCTGGTCGTGTTCCGCCACGCGCTGCGCAACGCGCTGATCCCGGTGATCACGCTGATCGGCCTGCAGGCGCCGCTGGTGATCGGCGGCGCGGTGATCATCGAGCAGATCTTCGGCATCCCCGGCATGGGCACGCTGCTGCTCGACGCGGTCAATCAGCGCGACTACCCGATCATCACCGGCGTGTTTCTCGTGACCGGTCTGGCGGTGATGCTGATCAACCTGGTGGTCGACCTGAGCTACGGCCTGCTCGACCCGCGCGTGAGGGTTCGCTGATGAGCGCCGTCGCAAGCTCCCCGGTCACCGCGGTCGTGCGTCCCAGGGCGCCCGGTTTCCTCGGCCGACTGTTCCGCACGAAGCCGCTCGGTGCGGCCGGTGGCGTGGTGTTCCTGATCTTCCTGTTCTGCGGCATCTTCGCCGACCTGCTTGCGCCGTTC
>JBIIHU010000417.1:0-2501 GCA_044235405.1 Burkholderiaceae bacterium | reverse complement strand
GTCTCGGCCGACTGCCCGCCCGAGGAGCTCTACACGGCCGGTGCGATGGCAGGCGAGTTCCATCGCACCGTCAGCCGCCTGGTCGAGATGCAGTCGCGCGAGTACCTCGAGGCGCCGCGGCGTGGCGTGGCGAGGGTGCTCGGCTGATCGCGATGACCGCGACGCCAGCCTTTGCGCAGGCCGCGGCGAGGCCGCGTGGCGGCTCGCGATCGCTGCTCGCGCTGTACCTTGCTTGCCTGCTGATCGGCCTGGCGCTCGCGCCGCGAGGGGCACCGGCGGCTGACGCCGCGTCGTGGATCAACAGCGTTCCCGAGCCCGAGTCGATCGGTACGCCCGACGACGCGCAGCAGGTGCTCGACCGGCTCGATGGATGGCGACGGATGGCGAGCGACGATCGCGATCGGGCGCTTCGCGACTGCGCGGAGCGCGTCTTCTCGAACCGGTGCCGCGAGCAGGTCGAGAGCGCGCATCGCCAGCTCGCTCAGCGTCTGCGCGTCGTCGAACTGCGAGCCGGCGAACTGTTGCGGGAGGAGCGCAACCGGCAGCAAGCGGCCGCGCGCGCCGAGCGCGATGCGCAGGCGGCCGAACGCGTGCAGGCGGCGCGCGATGCCGAGCCTGCCTCGCGAGCGCGCGCCGCCGAGCGGCAGGCGCGACAGGCCGCCCGCGAGCAGGCGCAGTCCGATCGCGAGCGCGAGGCGGCGCAGCGGGCGACGCGGGCTGCGGCGCGCGCCGAGCAGCGGCAGTCCCGCGAGCAGCAGCGCGCCGACCAGGATCCGCGGCGTGCCCCGTGACCGGCGCGTTCCCGCGGCAGGGCGAGGGCGAGCCAATCCGGCCGCGCGTCGCGGGTCGGTCATCCGGCCGATGCGCGCGATGGGCTATCCCCCGGGCGGTGCGCGGAATATCATCGCGGCCGTGGCAATTCCCGGCTCGCCCTGCGGCGGGCGCATCCGGCCCCGACCATGAGAGATCCCGAAGCGATCCGCCGCCGCATCGCCGAACTGCAGCTCGAGCACCGCGGCCTCGACGCGATGATCGAGGCCATCGGGCAGCAGGGGCGTTTCGACGAACTCCAGCTGCGCCGGCTCAAGAAGCGCAAGTTGCAGATCAAGGACTCGATCACGCTGTTGCAGATGCAACTGTTTCCCGACCAGCCCGCCTGAGCCGTGACGTCCTCGACGCAGCCCGGCTCGCTGGGAGCCGCGGCGCGGTCCGCGCTCGGCGAACACGGACCGTTTGCCGCGCGTGTCGACGGTTATCGTGTCCGCGAGGGCCAGCTGGAGCTCGCGAGCGCGATCGGGGATGCGATCGACACGCGTTCCACGCTGATCGCCGAGGCCGGCACCGGCACCGGCAAAACCTTTGCGTACCTGACTCCCGCGCTGCTGTCAGGCGCGCGAGTCGTCGTCTCGACCGGGACGCGTACGCTGCAGGATCAGCTCTTCGAGCGCGACCTGCCCGAGGTGATGCGCGCGCTGGGTGTGCACGCGCAGTGCGCGGTGCTGAAAGGTCGAGCCAACTACGTCTGCCGATACCACCTGCGTCACAACCTTGCCGATGGGCGCTTCGCCCGTCGCGAGGACATCGTCGATCTGCGGCGCATCGATCGCTTCGCCGCGATATCGCCGACCGGTGACCGCTCGGCGGCGCCCGGCGTCAGCGAGGATGCGCCGGCCTGGGCGCTGGCCACCTCGACCCGCGAGAACTGCCTGGGCCAGGAATGCCCGGATCTCGGCGATTGCTTCGTCGTCAAGGCGCGGCAGGCGGCGCAGCAGGCCGACCTCGTCGTCGTCAATCATCACCTGTTCTGCGCGGACCTCGCGCTGCGCGACGAAGGCATCGCCGATCTGCTGCCCACAGCCGATGCGTTGATCTTCGACGAGGCGCACCAGCTTCCCGAGGTCGCGACCGGTTTCTTCGGGCTGTCGGTGTCAACGCGCAAGCTGGTCGAGTTCGCTCGCGACGCGATGCGTGCGGGCCATGCCGAGGCTCGCGATGCCGCCGACTGGATGAGCCTGGCGTCGGCGCTCGAGCAGGCCGTTCGCGATTTGCGTCTGGCGGGTGGGCCGCCGGCGCGCCTCGACGCGCAGGCCGTGCGCTCGAATCCTGCGCTGCTCGAGGCCGTCGAGACTTGTTGCGCGTGTGTTGTCGCGCTCCGCGATGTGCTGCGCGCGAGTGCCGAGCGCGGCCGTGAAGTCGCGCGCTGCGCGATGCGCGCGCTCGAACTGAAGGCTGCCATCCGGCGATGGCAGTGCGCCGTCGATCCCGGCTTGGTTTCGCCGCGGGAACTCGCGGCCGGGAGCGACACCCTGGCATCGGTCGTGGCCGATCCCGACTCGGCCGCCCCGGTCGGAGTCGAGGTCGAGGACACCGCAGGCGATGGCATACGCATTCCCTGGGTCGAGATCGGCGCTGGGGGCCTCAGCCTGCATGCGACGCCGCTGTCGGTAGCCGACACCTTCGTCCGGCACCGTGCCCAGCGCCCCCGAGCCTGGATCTTCGTG
>JBIIHU010000416.1:0-2535 GCA_044235405.1 Burkholderiaceae bacterium | reverse complement strand
GCACCAAGGGCGAGCATGCCGAAACCGCTCGAACTGAGCCAGCGACGGCGGACGGGTACGGTTGTCTGTTCGGACATGACGGGCTCCAGGCCCACGGCATGTCCACGGGACATCCGAAGGCGCTTGGTCGGAGGTGCGAGTTGTGGACGGGCTTGCCGAACGAAAGGCAAGCGGGTCGTCATCGACCGGGTGCGATGCGCGCCTTGAATCCACCTGAAAGTTTTTCAGGCGCGACCCGGCTCAGGTCTTCAGGTCACGCCCCGTGGTGTCGCGCATGCGCAACAGCACGAAGGTGGCCAGCACGCCAAGGCCGCCGATCCACACCATCGTGATGCCCGGGCGCTTCAGTTCGTTGGTGAACCAGCTGTCGAGCATGGGCATGATGCCGCCGGAAAGCGCCATGGCCACGCTGTAGGCGAAGCTCATGCTCACCACCCGGTTGGCGACCGGAAACATCTCGACCAACATGGCTCCCTGCATGCCCAAGGCCATCGCGATCGGGATGCCCATCAGCAGCTGCGCGCTCAGGAATGCGCTCGGCTGGATCGGCATGTGCGTCATCGCGAGCCAGCCGGGCACCATGACCGCCAGCCCCCACAGGGTGAAGACCAACGCGCTGCCCCGGCGGCCCATGCGGTCGCTCATCCAGCCGCCCAGCACCTTGCCGACCGCCACGAACATGAGGGCGACCGTGTTGGAGGTCTGGAAGGCGGCCGCGTTGGCGGCGTCGGCGGACTTGGCCGAGATGACCGCGGCGTTGAACACGTAGTAGTACAGGGCGTTCGAGAAGGCCACGATCGCGAAGAGCTGCAGCGAAGGCTTCCAGTCCGCGGCAATGGCCGAGAACACGGGTGGCCGTTCGGCGATCTCCTTCGCCCTCTCGCCCGCTTCGCTCTCATGCAGGCTGCGCCGCAGCCACCAGCCGAACAGCGCCATCACCACGCTGAACAGGAAGGGCAGCCGCCATCCCCAGGCGGCGATCTGGTCCTTGGTCAGCATCTGATCCAGCACCATCACCGCCGCCGACCCGGTCAGGAAGCCCAGGCTCGTGCCCAGAGCCGTGCTGCTCGAGATCAGGCCGCGCATGAACGGCTTCGCGTGTTCGGTGGTGTAGGCCATGCTGCCGGTGAACTCCCCACCCAGCGAGAAACCTTGCGTGAGTCGGCAGGCCACCAGCAGCGCAGGCGCCAACAGGCCGATGCGGTCGTAGCCTGGAAGGCAGCCGATCACCAGGGTGCTGACCGCGATCAGCGAGACCGACACCGTGAGCAGCCAGCGGCGGCCCTTCCGATCGCCCATCCGCCCCAGCACGATGCCGCCGATCGGACGCGCGAAGAAGCCCACCGCGAACAGGCCCCAGGCCTTCAGGGTCTGGACCTGAGGGTTGTCTGCCGGGAAGAACGCCGCCCCGATCGGGCCCACCAGAAAGCCGAACACGGCGTAGTCGAACCACTCCAGCAGGTTGCCGAACAGACCGGCGAAGACGGTGCGAAAGGTGGATTGCGCGGGGGCCGAGGCGGTCGGTGCCTGCATGAGGGCGAAGGTAACGGTGGCGCCCCTCCGCGGTCCCGAAGCGATCCGGCAAGGTCAGATATTCCGTCGTTCCCCTCCCCGAATCCGCCGACCGATGGTTCTCGGAGTCTGCAATCCGACCTTGCGGGGGCCGCTCGTCTCACAGGGCCGAAAACCACTCGTTTCACTTGGAAACGGCAACGAGAGTTGTACTGTTCCAAAGCCAGTTATTCAGGGAGATCCGATGTCCGTACGCCCGCTCCACATCCTGCTTTCGCAGGGCGCCGTGCTGCTTTCCGCGGCGGCTGTGGCTCTGGGTGCACCGCCCTCCCGTTCGGCGCTTGGGCACCGGGCTCGCAAGGGTCCGCTGGCCCCGATGCAGGCTGTGCAGAGCCACACCGAGCGGCTGGGTCTTGAGTTCATCGAGCCGCCCGCCACGCTGCTCGGCCCGATCGACGAAGCGGAGCTGCTGTTCGAGGACGAGACCGACGCGGCCAACGAGCCCATGCGCTTCGGCATCCAGCGGGCTGTCTCGCTGTCGCTTGACGAAGGCCAGTGGATCGATGTCGACGGCGGCCGACTGTGGCGCTGCCGTGTCGAGGCGCTCGGCTCGATGAACACGCGCCTGCACCTGCAGGGGATGGCGCTCGCCGAAGGACAGGAACTCTTCGTGCGGTCGCCCGGCGACGCAGCGAGCGTGGTGGGACCGATCACCGGTCGCGGCGAACGCGATGACGGCGAGGTCTGGGGCGTCTTCTCGCCCGGTCCTGTCGCGGAGATCGAATGGTTCGTGCCGGACGGTCACGTCGTGTCGCGCCTGCCCTTTGCGGGCGTCGAGTACGCACATGGCTACCGCGATGTCTTCGCCGGCGAGGCGGCGCAGTCGCTCACAGGCTGCCGCAACGACCCGGCATGCTTCCCGGATTGGACGGATCTCTCCAACGCGACCGGCCGCATCCTGTACACCCGCAACGGCGCCAACCGCGCCTGCTCGGGGCAGCTGCTCGCGACCACCGCCGCCGA
>JBIIHU010000415.1:0-2536 GCA_044235405.1 Burkholderiaceae bacterium | reverse complement strand
ATGGGATGCGCAACCCAGATGCGACCGCGGTGCTCGCGCACGCGCAGCGGGGTCAGCGCGCGCCCTCGACAGGGCCCTGCCACGCAGCGACCGTCGTCGGGGCGGTACTGCGCCCCGTGAGAGGCGCAGACCAAGTATAGGCCGGACTCGTCGAAGAAACGGCCGGCGGGCCAGTCGAGCTCGACCGGCGCGTGGGCGCAGCGATTGAGATAGGCTCGCGCCCGCCCCGCATGGCGAATCGCGAAGGCCGGCTCGTCGATGACCGCCGATCCGCGCCGCCGTTGCCACGTGAAGCGCAGGCCTTCGCCGCCCTCGCGCAGCTGGCGCTCGCCGCACAGGGACCGCCAGACGAGTTCGCCCTCGAGTCCCTCGCGCGCCAGCACGAGGCGCGGCCACAGCCAGCGGGTCAGCGCCGCCACGTCGTGGACCACCGCCTCGGCTCCCGCGGCCAGCAGCGTCTCGGGCCTCTGGAGACCCCATGCAACCCCGAGCGCCGTGGCGCCTGCCGCTCTCGCCATACCGGCGTCGAGGGTGGTGTCGCCGACCATGAGCAGCCGCGCGGGATCGACTGCCAGCGCCGACGCGAGCTCCTGGAGCATCCAGGGCGAAGGCTTGCCGGGCCCGTCGTCGGCGGTTCGGGTCTGGGCGAAGAGGCTGCGCCAGCCAAGCGCATCGAGCGCGTGCTCGAGCCCCCTGCGCGACTTGCCGGTGGCGACCGCGAGCGGAACCCCGAGCGCGTGGAGCTCTTCGAGCAGGTCGGCGATGCCGGGCACCGGATCGACCAGGCCGCCGCCATGCGTCGGCACGCGCGCGAGGGTTCCCTCCCAGTCGAAGACCACCGCGTCGAAGAGGCCCGCCTTCATGGGTGAGCACCTGTCGCAGGGGCGACGCGCACCGAACCGGGCTCGGCGGCCTCGCAGAAGCGCGTGAACGCCTCCGGCGCAGGCGCCTCCACGACGCAGTCGTGCCCGTCGCGCGGGTGCGCGAACGCCAGGCGCGCCGCATGCAGATACATGCGACGCAGGCCTCGGCGCACGAGTTCACGGTTGAGCGGGAAGTCGCCGTACTTGTCGTCGCCGGCGATCGGAAAGCCGGCGTGCGCGAGGTGCACGCGGATCTGATGGGTGCGCCCGGTCTCGATCTCGACCGACACCAGCGAGAACTCGCCGAGCCCCGCAACGACGAAGCTGCGCAGGCCGGTGACCCGGGAGATCGCCTCGCGCCCCTCGGGATGAACCGCCACCCGACGCTCGCCCGCCGCCGTGAGGTAGCGCTCGAGCGGATCGCGCAGCGTCCGCGTGCGCAGCGGCCATCGACCCCGCACGATGGCGAGGTAGCGCTTGCCGGTGTGACGCTCGCGCCACTGGCGATGCAGTTCGATCAGCGCCGCACGGCGCCGGCAGACTACCAGGACGCCGGAGGTTTCGCGGTCGAGACGGTGAGCGAGCTCGAGAAACTTCACCTGCGGATGGGCGGCCCGAAGCCGCTCGATCGCGCCGTGGGCAACCCCGCTGCCCCCGTGCACCGCGAGCCCCGCCGGCTTGTCGACCACGAGCAGGCAGTCGTCGTCGAGCAGCACCGGCAGTTCGAGCGGCGCAGGCGGCGGCGGCGCCGGATCGGCCGCACCCTCCGAGGGCAGCGCGCGCCGCAGCGGCGGCAGGCGAACCCGATCGCCGACGACGAGGCGGTCGTCGGGGCGGCTGCGCGCGCCGTTGACGCGCACCTCGCCGCTGCGAATGACCCGGTAGACATGCGCCTTGGGCACGTCGCGCCACTGGCGCATCAGGAAATTGTCGAGGCGCTGCCCCGCGCCCTCGTCCTCGCCGACCGTGAGGATCCGCGCCGCCGGGGAGTCCTGTGCCCGAGCGGCAGCCGGCCCGTGCGCAGACCTTTCATCAGCTTCTGCCGCTAAGGCTTTCATGTTGCTATACTTTGCCGTCCGCCTGCCGATTCATGTCGCCATTGTATCGGCCCGGCCCCATCGCCGGCGCGCGGCACCGAGAACAAAGACGCGGCTCCCGCCGATCGGGAGCGCGGAACCCCCGACGAACGCGAGTTCATACAGGACCGCTGCCGGCGACACCTCGCCGGCAGGGCCACCCGACGAATGCGACGCTCCCTGCCCGTGGCCTGCCACCCTGCCCCAGCCCGCCCCCCTCGCGGCGGCCGCTTCGGCATCGGGATGCACTGCCGCGGTCTTCCGGCGTCCTGTCTGCCGGTTGCCCGAGTGCAGGCCCGCAGGCACGCCTGAGCTCCTGGGTCGCGCGCTTCGCGACCGTCGGCCCCGCTTGCGCGGGGTAAGTTCCGCCAGCCCCGCCGGGCTGCGCCTCCGGCGCTCTGGAGCGGAATTACCCATGAAACGCATGCTGTTCAACGCGACCCACTCGGAAGAGTTGCGGGTCGCGATCGTCGACGGCCAGAAGCTCATCGACATCGACATCGAGTCGGCCGGTCACGAGTCTCGAAAGAGCAACATCTACAAGGGCGTCATCACCCGCGTCGAGCCCAGCCTCGAGGCCTGCTTCGTCAACTACGG
>JBIIHU010000166.1:0-8559 GCA_044235405.1 Burkholderiaceae bacterium | reverse complement strand
CGAGCGGCAGGCGATGACCCTGGGCGACCTCGAGCTGCCACTGGACGAGGTCGAGGCCGGTGATCGCCTCGGTGACCGGATGCTCGACCTGCAGACGGGTATTCATCTCGAGGAAATAGAATTGCCCGTCTGGCGCCAGCAGGAACTCGATGGTTCCCGCTCCCTCGTAGGCGACCGCTCTCGCAAGTGTGATCGCGGCCTGGCCCATCGCATCGCGCAGCTTCGCATCGACACCCGGGGCGGGCGCTTCCTCGAGAATCTTCTGGTTGCGCCGCTGCGTCGAGCAGTCGCGTTCGCCCAGATGCACGTAGTTGCCGTGGCTGTCGCCGAAGATCTGGATCTCGACGTGGCGCGCATCGAGCACCCGTCGCTCGAGCAGCAGCTGGCCGTTGCCGAACGAGGCGGCCGCCTCCTGGCGCGCGGCCTCGAGCAGTTCGCGCAGCACCGCCTCGTCGTCGAGGCTGTCGCAGCGGCGCATGCCCCTGCCGCCCCCGCCCGCTGCAGCCTTGATCATCAGCGGCGCGCCGACTTCGCGAGCCCGCCGCACCAGGGTGTCCGTGTCCTGAGCCTCGCCGTTGTAGCCGGGCAGGCAGGGCACGCCCGCGGATCGGGCGACTTCCTTGCCGGCAGACTTGTTTCCGAGCGCCGAGATCGATTCCGGCGAGGGGCCCACGAAGACGATGCCGGCATCGCGGCAGGCGCGCGAGAACTCGGCGCTCTCGGAGAGAAAGCCGTAACCCGGGTGGACAGCCTGTGCGCCGCTGCGCCGGCAGGCCTCGAGGATGCGATCGATCCGCAGGTAGCTTTCGGCGGCCGCCGGCGGACCGATCTCGACATGGGCATCGGCCATTCGCACGTGCCGCGCATCGCGATCCGCGCTCGAGCAGACGGCAACCGTGCGCAGCCCCTGGCGGCGAGCGGTCTGGATGATCCGGCAGGCGATTTCGCCGCGGTTGGCGATCAGCAGGGTGTCGAAGCGTGACATGGCAACGGTCGTTGTCATCGAGGCATGATGCCCATGGTCTTGGCGATGATGCCCATCATGACTTCGTCGGCCCCCCCGCCGATCGAGCCCAGGCGCGTATCTCGCCAGAAGCGGTTGACCCGGGTCTCCTCCATGTAACCCATGCCCCCCCAGAACTGCACGCACCAGTCGGCAACCTCGCGCGCGACTCGCGCGCCCTTTAACTTGCACATCGAGGCAAGCTGGGTGACATCGGTGCCGCCCATGTAGAGGTCGACCGCCCGGTGGAGCATGCTGCGCACTGCCTCGACCTCGGTCTGGAGCTCGGCCAGCTTGTAGTGGATGTACTGGTTGTTCAACAGAGGCTTGCCGAAGGCTTCGCGGTTGCGCAGGTAATCGATGGTTTCCTGGATGATGCGGGCGCTCGCGAACCAGCCGGTGGCGGCCCACAAACGTTCCTCCTGGAACTGCTGCATCTGGTAGACGAAACCCATGCCTTCCTCGCCGATGCGATAACGCTGCGGCACGCGGACATCGTCGAGGTGGATCTGCGCGGTGTCCGAGGCGTTCATGCCCGCCTTCTTCAGCTTGCGCGCCACCGACACGCCGCGGGTTTTCATCGGCACGCAGATCAGCGACTTGTTCCGGTGGGAGTTGCCTTCCCCGGTGTTGGCGAGCAGGCACATCCAGTCGGCCTGCGTGCCGTTGGTCGTCCACATCTTGCCGCCGTTGATGACGTAGTCGTCACCATCCTTGCGCGCGGTGGTGCGGATCGAGGCGACATCGGATCCGGCGCCGACTTCGGATACGCCGAGGCACGCGACGTAGTCCCCGCTGATCGACGGCGCGAGGAATTCGCGGCGCAGCTCGTCGGAGCCGAAGCGGGCGAGCGCGGGTGTGGCCATGTCGGTCTGCACGCCGATGGCCATCGGGATGCCGCCACAGTTCATGTGATTCAGCGCCTCGGCCGCGGCGATCGCATACGAGTAGTCGAGGCCGAGGCCGCCGTATTCGACCGGCTTGTTCACCCCCAGAAGGCCGAGTTTGCCCATCTGGCGGAAGACCTCGTGCGCGGGGAAGGTGCCCGCCGCTTCCCACTCGTCGATATGCGGATTGATCTCGCTGTCGATGAAGCGTTTCAGGGTGTCCTGCAGCTGGACGTGCTGCTCGGTGTAGTTCATGCGGAAGCTCCTGGATCGGGGGCGCGGCGTCAGGGGCGAGCCACGCCGAACTGCATCGGCTGCACCGTGCGGGCCTCGGCCTCGGCACAGGTGGCGAGCAGCAGGCCGAGCACCTTGCGGGTGTCGCGCGGATCGATGATGCCGTCGTCGAGCAGGCGGGCGCTCGTGTAGAGCGCTCCCGACTGGCGATCGAAGTTCTCGACGATGCGTTTTTCGAGGGCGCCGAGCTGCGCCTCGTCGACGGGCAGGCCTTTGCGCTTGGCGCCCGCCTCGGTGACGATCCGCATCGTGAGCGCGGCCTGCTCGCCGCCCATCACGGCCGTGCGGGCGTTGGGCCACGACAGCACGAAGCGCGGGCCGAAAGCACGACCGCACATGCCGTAATTGCCGGCGCCGAAGGACGCGCCGCAGTGGATCGTGATCGACGGCACGCTGGCGTTGCTCACCGCCTGGATCATCTTGGAGCCGTGTTTGATCATGCCGGCCTGCTCGCTTGCCTTGCCGACGATGTAGCCGGTGGTGTTCTGCAGG
Organism: Burkholderiaceae bacterium; assembly: GCA_044235405.1. Taxonomy (GTDB): domain Bacteria; phylum Pseudomonadota; class Gammaproteobacteria; order Burkholderiales; family Burkholderiaceae_E; genus Quisquiliibacterium. Next base: position 5,883 of record JBIIHU010000166.1, on the reverse strand, counting down.
TAGACCAGCGGAATGCGCGCCTGGCAGCAGCTCTGGATGAAGTGGGTCGCCTTGTTGGCGCCTGCCGGATCGATCGGTCCGTTGTTCGTGATGATGCCCACCGGCATGCCGTGGATGCGTGCGTGCCCGACGAGGGTCTGCGGGCCGTAGTCGGCCCCGAAGACGAGGAAATCCGAGTCGTCGGCGATGCGGGCTATCACCTCGCGCATGTCGATGGGCTGGCGAAAGTCGAGCGGCACCACACCGGCGAGTTCCTCGGGGTCGAAGGCGGGGGCAGGGGCCTGCGAGTCGAGCGCGGACTGTGGGGCGATGCCGAGCCGGTTCCAGCCCAGCCTGGCGACCAGATCGCGCGCGATGCGCAGCGCATCGGTGTCGTCTTCCGCGAGATATTCGCCGACTCCCGAGATGCTGGTGTGCATTTCGGCGCCCCCGAGCTCCTCGTCGGAGGCGACCTCGCCGGTCGCGGCCTTCAGCAGCGGCGGGCCCGCGAGGAAGGCCTTGGCGCGACCACGGACCATGATCACGTAGTCGGAAAGACCGGGCATGTAGGCGCCGCCGGCGGTGGACGAGCCGTGGACCACCGCGATGACCGGCAGGCCGGCCGCCGACAGGCGAGCCAGATTGTAGAAAATGGCCCCGCCCTCGATGAAGCCTTCGACCTTGTACTTCAGGAGATTGGCGCCCGCCGACTCGATCAGCTGGATGTAGGGCAGCCGGTTGTCCAGCGCGACCTGCTGGCCACGAAGGATTTTTTCAAGACCCATCGCCTGGATGGCGCCTGCGTCGATGCCGGCATCGCTCGCGTTGATCACGCAGCGCACGCCGCCGACGAAGCCGATGCCGACGATGACTCCCCCGCCGGGAACGCTGCGCTCGGGGTCCGGGTCATCCAGGCAGTAGCCTGCCATGGTCGACAGTTCGAGCCAGGGGGCGCCCGGGTCGAGGATGCGGGCGACCCGTTCGCGCGGCAGCAGCTGGCCGCGACGGTCGAAGAGCGGCTTGGCGCGTGCCGAGGCGGCGCCGGTGCGCTGCTCAAGGGCGCGCAACTGCGCGACGAGTTCGAGCATGCCAGCCCGCTGGCTGGCGAAACGCTCGCCCTGCGTGTCGAGTTGGGATTCGAGGCGTGCCATGGGACCGGGGCGATCCTGATATTGAACGTCGTTCATTAATATGCTTTACTGACCGCGACAGGTCAACGAGCGCCGTACCGCAGATGCCCGCCCCCGCTGCCGAAGCCGCCATCGCGTCCGGGGCGCCACGCCCCCGCCGCGAGGGCCTGCCGCGGCGTCGCAAGGCGGCACGTCGCAGCGAAATCCTTGCCGCGGCGCGCGACTGCTTCTCTGCGCGCCCCTACGACGAGACGTCGATCAGCGAGATCGCCGCCGCGGCGGGCTGCGTCGAAGGCACCATCTACACCTATTTCCGGAACAAGCGCGAGCTCTTCGATGCCGTGCTCGCCGACTTCTTCGACCGGCTCGTGGCCGACGTGGAGCCGCGCATCACGCTGATCCACGCCACGCGCGACCGCATCCGGTTCCTGATCGAGCGACACCTCCGGATCGCCCTCGACGACCCGGGGCTCGGTGCGCTCGTGGTGCGCGAGGCGCGCAGCCCGGGCGCGTATTTCGGTTCCAAGCTCCACGCGCTGAACAGGCGCTACAGTCGTTTTCTGCTCGAGACGCTCGAGGATGGCGTGCGCCGCGGCGAGCTGCGGCCCGACCTCGACCCGGCCATGGCGCGCGACCTGGTCTTTGGCGGCCTCGAGCACTGGACCTTCAATGAACGCGGACGGCGACGCAGCTTCGATCCGGCGGCGGTTGCCGACCGGCTCGTCGGGCTGCTGCTCGACGGCTGGGCCTGCAGCGGCGCAACCGTGCCGACGAGCCTGCCATCCCGACGCATCGACCCCACCGAGGCAGGCCTCGAACAGAAAGGGAGCAGTGAATGAACGATCGCGTGGTTCGCATCGGTGGTGCCTCGGGTTTCTGGGGCGACACCGCGATGTCGGCGCCGCAGCTGGTGCGCGGGGCCGACATCGACTATCTCGTGTTCGACTATCTCGCCGAGGTGACGATGTCGATCCTCGCCGCCCAGCGCCTGAAGGACCCGGCGGCCGGGTATGCGACCGACTTCGTCAACATCACGATGAAGTCGCTGCTGCCGGAGCTGAAGGCCAAGGGCATTCGTGTGGTCGCCAACGCCGGCGGCGTCAATCCGCTGGCGTGTCGCGACGCGCTGGCCCGCGTCGCGCAGGCACTCGGCCTGTCGCTGAAGATCGGCGTGGTGCTGGGTGACGAGATTTCCGCGAGCGTGCCCGCGCTGCGCGAGCGTGGCGTGCGCGAGATGTTCAGCGACGCCCCGATGCCGCCCTCGTTCGTGAGCGTCAGCGCCTATCTCGGCGGCATCCCGATCGCCCGCGCGCTCGACGAGGGCTGCGACGTGGTGATCACCGGCCGCTGTGTCGATTCCGCCGTCACGCTTGGCGTGCTGATGCACGAGTTCGGCTGGCGGGATTCCGACTACGACCTCCTGGCCCAGGGCACCCTCGCCGGGCACCTGATCGAATGCGGCGCCCAGTGCACCGGTGGGCTGTTCACCGACTGGGATACCGTGCCCGACTGGGAGAACATCGGCTTTCCGGTTCTCGAGGCGAGCGCCGACGGGTCCTTCGTCATCACGAAGCCCGAGGGCACTGGCGGTCTCGTGACCCCGGCCACGGTCTGCGAGCAGCTGCTCTACGAGATCGGCGATCCGCGGGCCTATCTCGTGCCCGATGTCTGCTGCGACTTCACCCGGGTACGCTTCGAGCAGGTCGGCGAACACCGTGTGCGCGTCAGCGGCGCGCGGGGTAGGGTGCCCACCGACACCTACAAGGTCAGCGCCACCTTCGCCGACGGTTTCCGCAACATGGCGGTGCTGGTGATCGGCGGTCAGGATGCCGCAGCCAAGGCTCGCCGAACCGGGGAGGCGATTCTTGCGCGCACCTCGCGAATGCTCGCCGAACTCGGCCTGCCGGGCTACACCGAGACCCGGATCGAGGTCCTCGGGGCAGAGAACATGTTCGGGGCCGCTGCCCGAACCGATGCGCGGGAGGTCGTGCTGAAGATCGCGGTACGTTGCCCGTCGAAATCGAGCCTCGACCTGTTCGCGCGCGAGTTCGCGCCGGCGGGTACCTCGATGGCGCCGGGGACCACCGGTCTGATGGGCGGCCGCCCGACGCCCTCGCCGGTGATCCGGCTCTTCTCGTTCCTGGTGCCCAAGGCGGAGGTGCCGGTCGAGATCGATATCGAGGGTCGGCGCATGTCCGTCGTGCTGCCCCAGGGGTCGGCTGCGCCGCTCTCCGACCTGCCGCCCGAGCGGAGTCATCCGTCGGCCGACTGGCCTGCGGGTCCGCGCATCGAGGTGCCCCTGATCCGCCTCGCTCACGGACGCTCCGGCGACAAGGGCAACAAGGCCAATATCGGGCTGATCGCGCGTCGTCCGGCGTATCTGCCCTACCTGTCGTCGCTGATCACGCCGGAAAGGGTGGCCGCGTGGTTCGCGCACAATCAGCCTTCGCGGGTCGAGCGCTTCGACCTGCCGGGCTTCGATGCGATCAATCTGCTGCTGCACGATGTGCTCGGCGGTGGCGGGATGGCCTCGCTGCACACCGACAGCCTTGCCAAGGCCTACGCGCAGGTCCTGCTGACGATGCCGGTCGAGGTGCCGGCGGCGCTGCTCGCGGGCGATGCCCCCTGAGCGGCGCCTGCGAACGGATGGACCAGACGCCGCCGCAGGGACTGCTGATCGTCTGGTGGAGCGTCACCGGCGGCAGCGAGGCGTTGGCGCGCGCGGCCTTCGAAGGGGCCCTTCGCAGTCGTGCCACCACGGTTCGTCTGCTCGCTGCGCCGGATGTCGAGGCGGCCGATCTCGTGACGGCGGCGGGCCTGCTGTTCGTCACACCCGAGATGCTTGGCTCGATGGCCGGCCGCATGAAGGAGTTCTTCGAGCGGACCTACTACCCGCTCCTCGATCGGATCGCGGGCAGGCCATGCGCGCTGATCGTCTGCGCGGGCTCGGATGGCACCGGTGCGGCGCGGCAGGTCGAGCGCATCGTGACCGGTTGGCGACTTCGCTGGATCGATGCCCCGATGATCGTTGTCACCGGGGCTCAGACACCCGAGGCGATCGGCGCGCCCAAGCGCATCGACGGGCCGGCGCTTGCGAGAGCCTCAAGCCTGGGCGAGGCGATGGCCGAGGGGCTGGCGATGGGGCTGTGGTGATCGCCGGCCGGTGGCGCGATCAGGCGCGCGCGCTCACTCTTCGTCGGCCGTGAAGTAGTAGACGAGTCGCTCGCGCGGATTCAGCCATGCCAGCACCTGCGGCGCGACCTCCTCGGGATTCAGCGCCCGGGCGACGGTGAGGCCGGCCTGCTGCTCGTCGGCGAGCGCGACGAGATCGGCCTCTTCCTTGGGGCGCGAGGCGTCGTAGACGATGACCTTGGGCAGCAGCGGCTTGGCACCGGGGCTCACCGACAGCGCAAACCGGCCGTCGGAGAGTTGCAGCACGGTGCCGGGCGGGTACACGCCCAGCACCTTGACGAGGGCGGCGAGCACCTGAGGATCGAGACGCGTGCGCTCGTCGCGCCACATCTTTTTCAGGGCGTCGGCCGGGCGCATCGTGGGGCGGTCGGGCGATTCGGGGCCGCAGAGCCTGTCGTAGCGGTTGACGACCGCGACGATGCGTGCGGCCAGGCCGATGGCGTTGCCTCGGGCTCGGGCCGGAAAGCCGGTGCCGTCGAGGTGCTCGTGGTGGTCGCGAATGACGGCGAGCACGGTATCGGAAAATGCGCCGCTGGCCTGGGCGATGTCGACCCCCGCCCGGCAGTGGTCGCGGTAGGCGTTTTCCTCGACCTGGCTGCGCTGGGCGCTCTTGAGGATGCGCATCGGGATCGACAGCTTTCCCACGTCATGCATCAGTGCGCCGGTGCTGACGTCGCGAAGGGATTCCCCGCTCAGCTTCAGTTCCCTGGCAACCAGCGTGGCGAGCGTCATGCAGCTCAGCGCGTGCGAATGAAGTCCCTCGTTGCCCTGCTGGTCGATGAGATGCAGGAGCCCCTTGCGACCTTCGATCTGCGAGGCCACCGAGGCTGCGAAGCCTCCAAGCGCCGCCCCTGCCTGCCGGGGGTTGTCGCGCAGCGCCTTCAGGCCGTCACGAAGCACCTGGCCTGCCTTTTCCCACTGAAGCCGGGCGCGCGCGGCGCTCTCGCGCTGGCGGGTGAGCTTCTGCTCGCGTTCGCGGATCGGATCGGGGGCTGCGGGGGCGGCAGGCGGCGATACGGGATCGGGAATCGCCGGCGCGGGTTCGGGGGCTGTGGGAGCTACGTCGCTCAGCCCGGGGATCCAGTAGATGCCGCGCGAACCGAGTGCCCGCACCTCGCGCAGCTGCTTCTCGGTGGTGAGCTTGAACTTGTTCCGAAGGAAGGAGTGATCGACCCAGGGACGATCGATCCAGACGTAGACCCCGAGGCGCAGCTGGGCGTCGCCGAGTGGCTGGGGCTTGTCGCGATCGGTGGTGTCGGCCATGTTCCCCGGGCTTGCGGTAGGTTGGGCGGGCCTGGCGCCTCCGGCACGAATCGAACGTGCGACCCTCCCCTTAGGAGGGGGATGCTCTATCCACTGAGCTACGGAGGCCCGGCGCGATTCTACCGGAGCAGCGGCCAGGGCAGTCTTCCGGCTGCTACCGCCGGTCAGCGTTCGTCGGGGCGGTGTCGGCGGCATCCGCCCGGGGGCGCCAGTCGATGATCGCGAACGCCGTTCCGTCGGCGGCCACGCGCGGGTCGCGATGCGCCGGCTGCCAGCTGCGCTCGTCGAGTGCCGGAAACAAGGCATCGCCCGGCACGTC
>JBIIHU010000414.1:0-2542 GCA_044235405.1 Burkholderiaceae bacterium | reverse complement strand
GGCGCCCTTGTACATGTCGCCCACCGACTTGCCGAGCTGGTCGGCCATCACCACCAGCACCAGCGACGGCGGCACCAGCTGCGTGATCGTGCCCGACGCGGCAAGCACGCCGGTCGCATAGCGCATGTTGTAGCCGTAGCGCATCATGATCGGCAGCGAGATCATCGCCATCGCGATCACCTGGCCCGCAACGGTGCCGGTGATCGCGCCCAGGATGAATCCCACGATGATCACCGAGTAGCCGAGGCCGCCGCGCAGCGGCCCGAAGAGCTGGCCCATCGAGTCGAGAAGGTCTTCGGCCAGGCCGCACTTCTCGAGGATCGCGCCCATCAGTGTGAAGAAGGGAATCGCCAGCAGCAGGTCGTTGGACAGCACGCTGAAGATATTCAGCGGCAGGTTGCCCATGAAGGCTGCCGGGAACCAGCCGGCCTGGATCGCGATGAAGCCGCAGACCAGGCCGAGTGCCGCGAGCGAGAAAGCCACCGGGAAGCCGATCAGCATGATGATGATCAGCCCGGCGAACATGACCGGGGCAAAGTTCTCGGCGGTCACTGGAGTGGCCTTTCGTAGTGCATGTCCATCTCGTGGACGTCCAGCAGCCAGCCGATGCGCTTGGCGATCTCCGCGAGACCCTGCAGCAGCAGCAGCGCCAGGCCCAGCGGGATGGTCGCGGTGACCGGCCAGCGAACCAGGCCTCCCGCGTTGCTCGAGCGCTCGCCGGACATGAACTGGTCGACGAACATCGGCCACGACAGCCACAGGATCAGCACCGCCATCGGCAACAGGAACAGGGTCAGCCCCATCAGGTCGACAAGCACCTTCACGCGCGCCGGATAGCGGGCATAGAGCAGGTCGACGCGGACATGCTCGTTGACGCGCAGCACCTGTGCGGCGCCGAACATCACGCAGGCGGCGAACAGGTACCACTGGATCTCGAGATAGGCGTTCGACGAGTAGTCGAAGCCGTAGCGAACGAAGGCGTTGGCCGCGCTGACGAAACAGGCGGCGAAGACCGCCCATTTCGCGATCACGGCGAAACCGTCGTTGAGAGCGTCGATAGCCCTGGCAAGGGCCAACAGGGACTTCACGGGCGGATCCTCGGAAGCCCCGACACATGGCCGGCGAAGGCGCCAGCCGCGTACGCCCGGGGCCGGGGACGCTAGCGGAGAGACGGCGGGATCACCAGGGAACGCTGCAGTGCGCAAGGCTAACGCAGGTGATGACCATACGCATATCAGGGTTTACCCGGCTCGTCGGCCGCGTACCGATTCCGCCACCGGATGCGCCCGGCGAGTGCGAGTGCTCGGCGGCGGAACGCCGGCCGCTGGCAGGCCTGTCGACCACTGTCTATCATCGATGCGCCGGGTGCCCGCGCTAGCGCACGCGGCCGTTTCCGTCGTTTCTCATCCGTGCCGAGGTCCCATGACTGCCGCCATCCGCATCGACCCGGCCACCGGCCTGAAGTGCTTCGACACCCGTGCGGCGAAGGCCAGCGACCGCATCCGCGGGCAGGGCTACTCCGCGGTCGTCGACGACGCCTACAAGGTGCTGCCTCCGGCGCCGCCCGGCGCGGTCTTCGATGCCGAGGAACAGGCGAAATACCGCGCCTTCAAGGAGGCTCGCCGCGGCGCGGCCGACTACATGGCGATGGAAGGCGAGTTCGCCCGCTACCTTCAGGATGTCTATTCGGCCCCGCCGGTGGCGCGCGAACGCCTTGATGACGCCTGCGAGGTGCTCGTGGTGGGCGCGGGATTCGGTGGCCTGCTGCTGTGGCACAAGCTGCGCGCGGCGGGTTTTCGCGACGTGCGCTTCTGCGAGAAGGGGGGCGACGTCGGCGGCACCTGGTACTGGAACCGCTATCCGGGCATCGCCTGCGATGTCGAGTCCTACAGCTACCTGCCGCTGCTCGAGGAAATGGGTTACTTCCCGACCATGAAGTTCGCCTCGGGCTTCGAGATCCTCGAGTACTGCCAGACGATCGCCGAGCGCTCGGGCTTCTATGACCGGTGCCTGTTCCATACCACGGTGGAGCGCACCGACTGGGACGAGGCGAGCGGCTGCTGGATCGTCCGTACCGATCGCGGCGACTGCATGCGCGCGCGCTTCGTCGTGCTGGCCAACGGCATTCTCACCACGCCCAAGCTCGCGCGCATCGAGGGCATGGAGCGGTTCCGCGGGCACTCGTTCCACACGTCGCGCTGGGATTACTCCGTCGACCTTGCCGGCAAGCGGATCGGCATCATCGGTACCGGAGCCACCGCGGTGCAGGTCATCCCGGAGCTGGCCAAGGTGGCCGGTGAGCTCGTGGTGTTCCAGCGCACGCCCTCGACCATCGACGTGCGCGACCAGCGCGCCACCACTCCCGAGGAGATCGCTGCATGGTCGCGGGAACCGGGATGGGCGCGCGCCCGTCGTGCGCGCCTGGCGCAGATCAGTTCCGGACGCGCGGCGCTGCAGGGCAACGACGACTTTCTGGCGGGACGGGTCGCCGATTTCAAGGAACGCAAGCAGCACACGCGCGAACTCGGCCCGCAGGAACTCA
>JBIIHU010000165.1:0-8644 GCA_044235405.1 Burkholderiaceae bacterium | reverse complement strand
CCCGGTTCGCGCCTCCTACGGCTCGTCGAACTACGTGCTCGCGATCACGCAGCTAGCGCAGACCACGCTGCGCTCGGTCATCGGCAAACTCGAGCTCGATCGCACCTTCGAGGAGCGCGACTACATCAATGCGAGCATCGTGTCCTCGCTTGACGAGGCGGCGCTCAACTGGGGCGTCAAGGTTCTTCGCTACGAGATCAAGGACCTCACGCCACCGCAGGAGATCCTGCGCTCGATGCAGGCCCAGATCACGGCCGAACGCGAAAAGCGCGCCCTGATCGCGGCCTCGGAGGGGCGTAAGCAGGAACAGATCAACATCGCCACCGGCGAGCGCGAGGCGCAGATCCAGCGCTCCGAGGGCGAGCGCCAGGCGGAGGTCAACCGGGCGCTCGGCGAAGCCGCCGCGATCGCCGCGGTGGCCGACGCCAGCGCCCAGGCCATCGAACGCATCGCCCAGGCCCTGCGGCACGAAGGCGGCATGGAGGCGGTCAACCTTAGGGTCGCCGAGCGCTACATCGAGGCCTTCGCCGGCCTCGCGCGGCAAGGCAACAGCCTGATCGTCCCGGCCAATCTCGGCGATCTGGCAAGTCTTGTCGCCTCGGTATCTCAGGTGATCGGCAGCCGCACGGCAAGCGTCGGTCCCGCTGTCTCGGCCCGCGACGGCGGTCGGCGCGACGCCTGAACGGCTTCGCGCCGGTTGTCGGAGCGCATGCGATGGCGCAGCCGTCGGCCACGCTTGTCGCGTCGGTGCGGCGTTTCCTCGCCGATCATCCGCCGTTCTCGCGCATGTCGCAGGCCGATCTCGACCACCTCGTCGCGCGGCTCGAACTCGCCTATTTCGCCGATGGCGAGCGCATCGTTTCGCCGGACGACGGGGTGCCGGATGCCTGCTGGATCATCCGCCAGGGTATCGTCGAGGGAATGCGCGCGGCGCATGGCGGTGGGCGCGGCGTGGCGAGTGCCGAGCCGCTGGCGGTTTCCGAGGCGCCACTTCAGCTCGGGGCCGGCGACATCTTCCCCGCCGGTGCGCTGCTGGCCCGTCGGGCCGTGAGCAGCACCTACCGGGCGCACGGCGATGTGTTCTGCTGGCGCCTGCCGCGCACCGCCTTCGATGAGCTCGCGCAGCGCAGCGAGGTCTTTCTCGATTTCTGCCGGCGGCGGCTGGCCGCGCTGCTTGATCTCTCGCGCGAGGCGCTGCAGGCGAGTTCCGCCGTCAGGGTGGCGCAGTCCCGCGCAATGGACCAGCCGCTTGCCGAGGTGATGCGCCGCAGCCCGCTCAGTTGCGGCCCCGGCGAACCGCTGCGCGCGGTCTTCGAGCGCATGGAGGCGCGTGCGGTCGGCTCGATCGTCGTGGTCGGCGACACGCCTGCGTCGGAGCCCACCGCCGCGTCGTCCCCGCCGGTGAGCGGCATCTTCACCCGTCAGGATGTGGTCGGGCGGGTGGTGCTTGCCGGCATGAGCCTCGATACACCCGTGGGAGCGGTCATGTCGACGCCGGTGCGCTGCCTGCGCGACACCGACTCGGTCGCCGATGCGATGCTGCTGATGGCCGAGAAGGGCATTCGGCATGTCCCGGTGATCGATGCCGGCGGCACCCTTGCCGGCATCGTCACGGAACGCGATCTCTTCGTGCTGCAGCGCCGCGGACTGCGGCAGATCGCCGATACGATTCGCGGGGCACGGGGCGGCGGGGCGCTTCGACAGGCGGCGCAGGACATCCGCGAATGGTCCTTCGCGCTTGTTGCGCAGGGCGTGTCGCCCGCCTTCATCACCCGGCTGATCAGCCGGCTGAACGATCAGCTGACCGCGCGGCTTCTCGGCCTTGTCGGGGAGGCGCACGGCATCGATCCGCGAGCCTACTGCTGGCTGGCGCTCGGCAGCGAGGGGCGCGAGGAGCAGACGATCGCGACCGATCAGGACAACGCGATGATCCTTGCGCCCGACGGCAAGGTCTCGCGCGATGCCATGCTCGCCTTTGGCGATGCGGTCAATCGCGAACTCGATGCCTGCGGTTTTCCGCTGTGCGAGGGGGGAATCATGGCCGGCCGGCCGGCGTGCTGCCTCGAGCTGCCGGCCTGGGTGGCGCGATTCGACGACTGGATCGCGCGCGGCGACCCGCCTTCGCTGCTGAATGCGGCGATCTTCTTCGACTTCCGGGCGATTCACGGCCGCGCCGCACTGGCCGACGAACTCGCCGCCGCAGTACGCGAGATGGCACGCACGACGCCGCGTTTCCTGAAACAGATGAGCGATAACGCGCTCGCGAACCATCCACCGCGGGAGTTCGCCGGCGGGCTGCTCGAGCCTTGGCTGGGTGCGGCCAGGGGCGATATCGATCTCAAGATGCAGGGCACGGTTCCCTTCGTCGACGGCGCTAGGGTGCTCGCGCTGGCCCATGGCATCGCCGCAACCGGCACCGCGCAGCGGCTCGAGAGGCTTGCGGCGCGAGGTCTCGTTGGCGCTGCCGAGGTACGCGGGTGGGTCGATGCCTTCCAGTTCCTGCAGGGCCTGCGTCTGCGCGCCCAGCAGCAGACCGGGCATCGCGGGCGCTCGGCCAACCTCGTGTCGCTCGAGACCCTCTCCGAGCTCGATCGTCGGGTCCTCCGGGAGGCCTTCCACCAGGCGCGCAAGCTGCAGCAGCGGCTTGCGATCGACTACCCCTGACCTCGATGCGCGCGATACGTCGGTCGCGACAGGAATCGTGACACCTGGCTGGTGGTCACGGTGGCGGCGAGGCCGGCGGATCGGCGAGGAGGAGGGCGCCGCCCCAGCACGATGGGTCGTGCTCGACGTCGAGACCACGGGGCTCGACCCGACGCGCGACGAGGTGATCGCGATCGGGGCAGTCGCCCTGCGCGAAGGAAGAATCCTGGTCGCCGACAGTCTCGAGCTCGCGGTGCGCCCGCAGCGAACGAGCGGACGCGACAACATCCTCGTGCACGGCATCGGCGCGCAGGCGCAGCGCGCCGGGCTCGATCCCCCCGTGGCGGCTGCCGCGCTTGTCGACTATCTGGGCGATTCGCCGATCGTGGCCTGGCATGCGACCTTCGATCGCGCCTTCCTCGGGCGCCTGGTCGAGCACTGTGCCCTGCCGGCGATCGGCAACCCGTGGATCGACGTGGCCGATCTCGCACGGGCGCTTGTCGGCCATGCGAAGGCTCGCGACTTCGATGAATGGCTGACGGTGCTGGCGATTCCGGTGGAGCAGCGTCACCACGCGATCGGCGACGCGCTGGCCACGGCGATGATGCTCGCGCGGCTGCTGGCTCGGCTGCCGGCGGGCGAGCGAAGCCCCAGCGGCGTGAGGCGCCGCATCGACGAGGCACGCTGGCTGGGGCGGTGAGTGGGGCGGTGAGTGGGTGGGGCGATGCCGATTGGCCGGGAGCGGCCTCAGCCGGCGTTCTTCAGCAGCCGCTGCTTGTCGCGCTGCCACTCGCGTTCCTTCTCGGTGGCACGCTTGTCGTACTGTCGCTTGCCCTTGGCCAGGCCCACGGCCAGCTTGATGCGGCCACGCGTGAAGTGCAGGTCGAGCGGCACGAGCGTGTGGCCCGCGCGCTCCACCTTGCCGATCAGCTTGGCGATCTCGCCCTCGTGCATCAGCAGCTTTCGGGTGCGGGTGGGGTCGGGATGGATGTGGGTGGAGGCCGAGTTCAGCGGCGTGATGTGCGCGCCGATCAGGAAGAGCTCGGCGCCGCGAATGATGACGTAGGCCTCCTTGAGCTGGGCGCGGCCGGCGCGTATCGCCTTGACCTCCCAGCCCTGGAGGACGAGTCCCGCCTCGTGACGTTCCTCGATGAAGAAGTCGTGGCGGGCCTTCCTGTTTTCGACGATGCTCATGGGCGCAAGGATACAATCCGCGCCGCTCAACGCCGTGCGCCCACCCTCCGATGCCCTCGGTTCACAAGACGGTCCTGCTTCCCTACAGCGCCGAACAGATGTTCGAGCTGGTCGCCGATGTCGAGCGTTACCCGGTCTTCCTGCCGTGGTGCTCGTCAGCCACGATCCACGAACGCTCCAGCGAACGGATGGTGGCGACCCTGGGCATCAGCTTCAAGGGTATTCGGCAGTCCTTCAGCACGGTCAACACGCTGCATGCGCCCGACCGGATCGCGATGACGCTGCGCGACGGACCGTTCTCGGCGCTCGACGGGGTCTGGCACTTCCATGCGCTGCGGCATGACGCCTGCAAGGTCGAGTTCCGGCTCGACTACCGATTCAAGAGCGGGCTGCTGGGCCAGACGCTAGTTCCGGTCTTCGACCACATCGCCCGCTCCTTCGTGGATGCCTTCGTGCGTCGGGCCGAGCAGGTCCATGCGGCCGGCTGAGACCGGCCCGATCGGCGTCGTGATCGCCTGGGTGGAGGCCGGCGGGGTGCGCACCGTGGCGCTCACGGTGCCCGCCGGAACCCGGCTCGGCGAGGCGCTCGTCGAGGCGGTCGCCCGCGAGCGGGTTCCTGCCGCCGTCGTCGCGGACCCGCAGACGCGGGGCGCCGTGTTCGGGCGCCTGCGCAAGCCGGATCATGTCCTTCACGAGGGCGATCGGATCGAACTGCTCGGGCCGCTGCTCGTCGACCCCAAGGTCGCGCGGGCGCGTCGTGTGCAGCAGCGGCGGATGGCCGGTCGCGACTAGCCGCCCCGTCGACACTCGTCGCCGATCGCCTTGCGCAGGGCCTCGACGCGCCCGGCGATCTGCTCGTCGGTCATGAAGCTGCGCTCGCCGCGCCCATCGACCGTCACGACCCGCATGCCGCTTTCGAGAACCCGCAGGTCGGCCGCACGGTCCTGACAGGCCCGAGCCAGTTCGGCGGCGCGACGTGCATCGTCCTCGGCCTTGCGTTCTGCCTTCTCGCGTTCCTGGAGTCGCTTGCGCATCGCCTGCTCCCGCTCGACGAGCGTACGCCCGCCAGTGGGCTCACGGACCGCCCGACCATCGACGTCGGACCCCGGGGGGGCGGATGTCGGCGCGGCGGCGGGTGACTCGGCCGGACTTGCGGCGGGCTGCGCGGGAGGGCGCGGCAGTGGGCGCAGGGTCGTGATCTGGCTCGGCGCAGAGACCGGGGGACGATCGGAATAGACGACGCGGCCGTTCTCGTCGATCCACTTGTACTGCGCGTGTGCGACCGCGGTGCCCAGGAGGCCCCCGGCGGCGAGGATGCCCGCGACGAGGGCGCGCAGCGGGGCCTGGCTGGTGTCGGATGTCATGCTGGCCAGTCTGCGTGCGCTCGCGCGCGCGGCCGCACGCGACCCGACAACCGGGCCCCGGGGGCTGCCCGGAGGGGAAGCCCGAGGCCGGCGATATAATGCGGTTTTGGGAGCCTGGCAAGCCATGCGACTGACCAAGAAGGCCCTGACGTTCGACGACGTCCTGCTCGTTCCGGCCTACTCCGACCTGCTGCCGCGCGACGCCTCCCTCAGGACCCGGCTGTCGCGCCGCATCCCGCTGAACATCCCGCTGGTGTCCGCCGCGATGGACACCGTCACCGAAGCGCCCCTGGCCATCGCCATGGCCCAGGAGGGCGGGATCGGCATCGTCCACAAGAACCTGCCGCCCGCCGCGCAGGCCGCGGAGGTGCTGCGGGTCAAGCGCTACGAGTCGGGCATCCTGTCCGACCCCATCACCATCACGCCCGAGATGCGGGTGCGCGACGTCATCGCGCTCACGCGCCAGCACCGCATCTCGGGCCTGCCCGTGATTGCCGACGGCAAGGTGGCCGGCATCGTCACCAACCGCGATCTGCGTTTCGAGACGCGGCTCGATGAGCCGGTCAGCACCATCATGACCCCGCGCGAGCGTCTCATCACGGTGCGCGAAGGCGCCTCGCTCGACGAGGCCCAGGCGCTGATGCACAAGCACCGGCTCGAGCGGGTGCTGGTCGTCAACGACGCCTTCGAGTTGCGTGGGCTGGTGACCGTGAAGGACTTCCTGAAGGCCACCGAGCACCCGCACGCCGCCAAGGACGCGCAGGGCAAGCTGCGCGTGGGCGCGGCGGTTGGCGTCGGCGGCGACAGCGACGAGCGGGTCGAGCGCCTGGTCAGGGCGGGTGTCGACGTCATCGTCGTCGACACCGCCCACGGCCACACCCGGGGCGTCATCGACCGGGTGCGCGACATCAAGCGCCAGTACCCCGCCATCGACGTCATCGGCGGCAACATCGCCACGGCCGAGGCCGCGCGCGCGCTGGTCGAGGCGGGCGCCGACGCCGTCAAGGTCGGGATCGGTCCGGGCTCGATCTGCACCACCCGTATCGTCGCCGGCGTGGGCGTGCCGCAGATCAGCGCGATCGCCGACGTCTCGGGCGCGCTCGCAGGCACCGGCGTGCCGATGATCGCCGACGGCGGCATCCGCTTCTCGGGCGATGTGGCCAAGGCGATCGCGGCCGGGGCCGACTCGGTGATGATGGGCTCGATGTTCGCGGGCACCGAAGAGGCGCCCGGCGAGGTCGTGCTGCTGCACGGCCGCTCCTACAAGGCCTACCGCGGCATGGGCTCGCTGGGTGCCATGCAGGAGGGAGCGGCCGACCGGTATTTCCAGGATTCCTCGGCCAACGTCGACAAGCTGGTGCCCGAGGGCATCGAAGGGCGCGTGCCCTACAAGGGCTCGGTGATCGCCATCGTCTACCAGCTGTGTGGCGGGCTGCGCGCCAGCATGGGCTACTGCGGCTGCGGCAGCATCGACGAGATGCGCACCCGACCCTCCTTCGTCGAGATCACCTCGGCCGGCATGCGCGAATCGCACGTGCACGACGTGCAGATCACGAAGGAAGCGCCCAACTACCACAGCGACTGAGCGCGCCGTGCACGAACGCATCCTGATCGTCGACTTCGGCTCGCAACTCACCCAGCTGATCGCGCGACGCGTCCGCGAGGCGCGCGTCTATTGCGAGATCCACGCGTTCGACGAGGCACAGCCGGTGCTCGAGGCCTGGCGCGCCGACGGATCGCTGCGCGGCATCGTGCTGTCCGGCGGGCCCGAGTCGGTCACCGAACCGGGCTCGCCGAGGGCGCCGGCGGCGGTCTTCGAAGCCGGCGTGCCGGTGCTGGGCATCTGCTATGGCATGCAGACCATGGCCGAGCAGCTCGGTGGCGCGGTCGAGGCCGGCGCGGTGCGCGAGTTCGGCTTCGCGCGCGTGCGCGCCCGCGGCCACACCAGTTTTCTCGACGGCATCGAGGACCTGCGCAACGACCAGGGCCATGGCCTGCTCGACGTGTGGATGAGCCACGGCGACAAGGTCGTGCGCATGCCCGAGGGCTTCAGGCTGATGGCGTCGACCGACAGCTGCCCGATCGCCGGCATGGCCGACGAGGAACGCCGGCTCTACGGCATCCAGTGGCACGCCGAAGTCACCCACACCCGTCAGGGTCGGGCGATGCTGCGACGCTTCGTGCGCGAGATCTGCGGCGCGCAGGGCGACTGGACCATGCCCGGTTTCATCGACGAGGCGGTCGGCCGCATCCGTGCGCAGGTCGGGAACGATCAGGTCATCCTCGGCCTGTCGGGCGGCGTCGATTCGTCGGTCGCCGCCGCGCTGATCCATCGCGCGATCGGCGCGCCGCTCACCTGCGTCTTCGTCGACCACGGGCTGCTGCGGCTGAACGAGGGCGAGCAGGTGATGCGCACCTTCGCGCAGCATCTCGGGGTCCGGGTGGTGCATGTCGATGCGAGCGCAACCTTCATGGGCCGGCTTGCCGGCGTGAGCGATCCCGAGGCCAAGCGCAAGATCATCGGGGCCGAGTTCGTCGAGGTCTTCCAGCGCGAGTCCGACCGCCTGACCGATGCCCGCTGGCTCGCGCAGGGCACCATCTATCCCGACGTGATCGAGTCGGCCGGCGCCAAGAAGAAGGCCCACACGATCAAGTCGCACCACAACGTCGGTGGCCTGCCGGCGTCGATGCGCCTGAAGCTGCTCGAGCCGCTGCGCGAACTCTTCAAGGACGAGGTGCGCGAGCTCGGCGTGGCGCTGGGACTGCCGCGCGAGATGGTCTACCGTCATCCTTTCCCGGGGCCGGGGCTGGGCGTGCGCATCCTGGGCGAGGTGAAGGCCGAGCATGCCGACCTGCTGCGGCGCGCCGATGCGATCTTCATCGACGAGCTGCGCGCCACGCTGGCCACCGAGCAGGACGTGGCCGCGGGGCTGGCCGCCGAAGGCGATGCCGGCACGAGCTGGTACGACCTCACCTCCCAGGCCTTCGCGGTGTTCCTGCCGGTGCGCTCGGTCGGCGTGATGGGCGACGGCCGCACCTACGAGCACGTGGTCGCGCTGCGCGCGGTGCAGACCCAGGACTTCATGACCGCCCACTGGGCGCACCTGCCACACACGCTGCTTGGACGGGTGTCCAATCGCATCATCAACGAGGTGCGTGGCATCAACCGGGTGGTGTACGACGTGTCGGGGAAACCGCCGGCGACGATCGAGTGGGAATGATTCGGCGTCTTTCGGGGACTATCGAATGCGATCAAAAAAGCGACCTAAATTGTTGTCCTGTATAGGTAAATTGCTTTCGAGGTCTATCGAGGACTATCGGGGGATGAGGTTCAGATTGACGGTAGTTCTGGCGGTAGATCCTGAGCGGCCAGGGTCCCCGAAACTTCTACCGTCAGGCCGAATCAGGCCATGACGGTATAGAAAAAACAAGAAATATCATTC
>JBIIHU010000164.1:0-8652 GCA_044235405.1 Burkholderiaceae bacterium | reverse complement strand
TCCGGTTCATCGCGAAGATCGAGTCGAAGTCGTTGGCGGCGACGATCAGCGCACGGTCGGCATGCTGCAGCGGCGCGGCGAAACCCCCGCAGACCACATCGCCCAGGACATCGAAGATCACGACGTCAGTGTCCTCGAGCAGGTGGTGCTCCTTGAGCAGCTTCACCGTCTGGCCGACCACGTAGCCGCCGCAGCCGGTGCCTGCCGGCGGGCCGCCCGCCTCGACGCAGAGCACCCCGTTGTAGCCCTCGTAGACGAAGTCCTCGACCCGCAGCTCCTCGGGATGGAAATCGACCGACTCGAGCACGTCGATCACCGTGGGCATCAGCTTCTTGGTCAGCGTGAAGGTGCTGTCATGCTTGGGATCGCAACCGATCTGCAGCACCCGCTTGCCGAGCTTCGAGAACGCGACCGACAGGTTCGACGACGTGGTGCTCTTGCCGATCCCCCCCTTGCCGTAGACCGCGAAGACCTTCGCGTTGCCGATCTTCACCGGCTCCATCTGGACCTGGACACTGCCCTCGCCGTCGGCCCGACGCACGGGACGCCGGATTTCGGTGACGGGAACGCTGGCGACATTCATGCGGAAGCTCCTTCGTAGACGCCCTCGAGTCGGTCCTCGAGTTCTTCGCTCGCGCGGCGAAGCGCCTCGAGCTCCTGCGGTTCGGGGTCCCAGTAAGCGCGCTCGGATGCCTCGAGCAGCCGGCTGGCCACCCGCGCCGACGCGGTGGGATTGAGACGGGCGAGGCGGTCGCGCATCGCCGGGTCGAGCATGAACGTGCGTGCGAGCTGCCGGTAGACCCAGGGCTGCACCTGCCCGGTGGTCGCCGACCAGCCCATCGTGTTGGTGACATGCGTCTCGATCTGGCGCACACCCTCGTAGCCGTGCTCGAGCAGGCTTTCGTACCACTTGGGGTTCAGCATGCGGGTTCGGGTCTCGAGGGCGACCTGCTCGTCGAGCGTGCGCACCGTGTCCTCGCCGCGAGTCTGGTCGCCGATGTAGACCGTGGGCACGCGGCCGCCACGCGCCCGCTTGACGGCGCCGGTGATGCCGCCGAGCGTGTCGAAGTAGTTGTCCACGGTGGTCACGCCGAGCTCGACCGAATCGAGGTTCTGGTAAGTGAGCTCGACATCGGCCAGCACGCTGCGCAGCAGCGCCGCGTGCTGGATCGGCTGGCCTGCGCGTCCGTAGGCGAAGCCCTTGCGCCGCGACCAGGTCTCGGCGAGTTCGTCGTCGGCCTCCCAGCGACTGCTCTCGACGAGACTGTTGACATGAGAACCGTAGGCGCCCTCGGCGTTGCCATAGACGCGCAGCGCCGCCACCTCGAGGGTGCAGCCATGCTCGCGCTGGTAGGCGAGCGCATGCTTGCGCACGAAGTTGCACTCCGGCGCTTCGTCGGCCGACGCGGCCAGGAAGGCGGCCTCGGCCAGCAGGCGGATCTGCAGCGGCATCAGGTCGCGGAAAATGCCCGAGATGGTGACCACCACATCGATGCGAGGCCGACCGAGGCTCTCGAGCGGCAGCAGCGTGGCCCCAGCGACTCGCCCGTAGCTGTCGAAGCGCGGCTGGGCACCGAGCAGGGCGAGTGCCTGCGCCAGCGGCCCGCCCTCGGTCTTCAGGTTGTCGCTTCCCCAGAGAACGAGCGCCACCGACTCCGGCAGCCGCCCCTCGTCGGCGAGGCTGCGATCGAGCAGGCGCTGGGCCTGACGCACCCCGTCGCGCATCGCGAAGGCGCTCGGGATTCGGAAAGGATCGAAGCCGTGCAGGTTGCGGCCGGTGGGCAGCACCTCGGGCTTGCGCAGCAGGTCGCCGCCCGGCGCGGGCCGGATGAAGCGGCCGCGCAGCGCACGCAGCAGCGCCGGCACCTCGGTGTCCTCGGCGAGCATCCGACTGGCCTTCGCGAGTTCACGGAACAGCGCGATCCGCGTGTCGTCGACGGTCGCGCCACCGAGCGCGGCCGCCCGCTCCGGCGACTGGCCCGCGACCAGCGCCTCGATGGCCGCCTGCGCGGGTCGCTCGCCTGACGACGATTCGGCCATGGCCGCGAGCAGTTCGACACGCTGCGCCGGGCTCGCCGGCCGACCGGCGACGTGCAGGCCGTGCGGGATCAGCGTGTGCTCGAGCTCGACGATGCGCCGGCCGAGCTCGTCGACCCGCGCCTGCGCCTCGGACGCCGCGCCCCAGGCCGGCTCGGCGGGCGCGAGCTCGAGCTCGGCGGCCTGCGACTGGATCAGCGCGGCGAGATCGTCGCGCTGCGCGCTCGCCTCCGGTGGCATGACGCGCCAGTGCTCGATCGAGGCCTTCAGGTCGTGCAGGCCGCTGTAGAGACCGGCCTGCGCCAGGGGGGGCGTCAGGTAGCTGACGAGCGTGGCGCCGGCGCGCCGGCGTGCGACTGCGCCCTCGGAGGGATTGTTCGAAGCGTAAAGATAGATGTTGGGCAGATCGCCGATCAGGCGGTCGGGCCAGCAGGCGCCCGACATGCCGGCCTGCTTGCCGGGCATGAACTCGAGCGCGCCATGGGTGCCGAAGTGCAGCACCGCATGCGCGCCGAAGTCCTCGCGCACCCAGCGGTAGAAGGCCGAGAAGGCGTGGGTTGGCGCCAGGCCCTTCTCGAACATCAGCCGCATCGGATCGCCTTCATAGCCGAAGCCGGGCTGAATGCCGACGAAGACGTTGCCGAAGCGCTGTCCGAGAACGAGGATCGAACTGCCGTTGGCGAGCTGGCGGCCGGGCGCGGGACCCCACTGCGCCTCGATCTCGGCCAGCCACGGCTCGCGGCGTACGTGCTCGTCGGCGCGGATCGTGACGTGAACATTGGCGTCGGCACCATGCCGCTCGGCATTGCCGCGCAGCAGCGCCTCGCGCAGCGCATCGGTGCTCTCGGGGAGCTCGACCGCATAGCCGTCAGCCTTCATCGCGGCCAGCGTGTGGTGCAGCGATTCGAAGACCGACAGATGCGCCGCCGTGCCGATGTTGCCGGCGTTCGGCGGGAAGTTGAAGAGCACGATCGCGACCCGCGCGTTCGCCCTCTCGACGCGACGCAGCGCGACCAGCCGCGCCACCCTCGCGGCGAGTGCCTCGGCGCGCTCGGGGCAGGGCTGCATGTCCTGGGCGGTATCGCCCTCGCCGAAGCGGCAGCCGCGCGCGCAGCCGGTGCAGGTGGATCCGGCCGCGCCCGGGCGGCCACCGAACACCATCGGGCTGGTGGCACCGTCGAGCTCGGGGATCGCGACCATGATGGTGCTCTCCACGGGCAGCAGCCCGCGCTCGGAGCCGCCCCACTGACCGAGGGTCTGGAACTCGAGGGGGTGCGCCGCGACGTAGGGCACATCGAGCCGCGCCAGCGCATCCTCGGCGGCCCGGGCATCGTTGTAGGCAGGACCACCGACCAGCGAGAAGCCGGAAAGCGAGACCACCGCGTCGACCGCCGCGCGGCCATCCTTCATGAAGAATCGGTCGATCGCCGGACGCGCATCGAGCCCGGCGGAAAATGCCGGGATCACGCGCAGGCCACGCGCCTCGAGCGCCGCGATCACGCCGTCGTAGTGGCCGGCGTTGCCCGACAGCAGATACGAGCGCAGCAGCAGCAGCCCCACGGTACCGGAGGCGCCGCCGCCCGGCAGTGCGTCGGCCCGCTCGGCAAGGCGCCCCGCCATCCGCGGGTGGTAGACACCAACGTCCGGATAGTCGACAGGATCGGCGGCCCGCAGCGTGCCGCGCAGCGCGCGTCGCTCGCCGTCGGCATAGCGATCGACGAGGAAACGCACCAGGTTCAGCACGTTCTCCTCGGACCCCCCAAGCCAGTACTGCAGCGCGAGGAAATAGGCTCGAACGTCCTGGGCGGTGCCCGGAATGAAGCGCAGCATCTGGGGAATGCGACGCAGCATCTTCATCTGCGCCGCGCCCCCGGTGGCCGCCTTGTCGCGGTTGTCGCCGCGCAATCGCTTGAGCAGCGCGATCGGGCCGGAAGCGGGCCTGGCCATGTCGAAGCGGCCCAGTCGAGTGAGCCGCACGACCTCGGCCGCCGACATCATGCAGAGCATCGCGTCGCAGCGCTCGCGCCGCGCCTGCAGCGCCGGCAGCAATGGCAGGAAGTGCTCCTCCATGAAGAGCATCGTCGCGACCACGATGTCGGCGCTCTCGATGTCGGCGAGGCAGCGCTCGAGCCCCGCGGGATGAGCACTCCACTCCGACGCCGCATGCAGGCGCAGCGACACCCCGGGCATTTGCCGGCGCAACGCCGCCGCGGCGCGCGCGGTGGCGCTCGCCAGGTGCGTGTCCATCGTCACGATGACGACGGACAGCGCGGCCGGCTCAGCGCGCGAAGTGCGCCTTGGCGTCATAGAGGGTCTCCACCGTGATCCGGGGGACGCCGCGCTCCTGAGCGAAGCGTTCGGTGTTGCGGCGCGCCTTGCCGCGGACGAAGAAGGGAATCTTCTGCAGCTCGGCCAGCGCGTCGCTGGCCCAGATCGGCGAGCCCTCGCCTGCCGGCACTGCCGCGAGCGAAGGCGGCTCCGCGGGGCTGTCCTCCGATGCGGACACGCCCGCCGAGGCAGCGCGTCGGGGAGCCTCGTCGGCATCCGGCGAAGCGGCGGCGTCATTGACCGCCGGGGAATGCGGCATCGCGCGGCCTAGGTGCGAGGCCGGCGCCGCTGCATGGAACTCGAAGTCCTCGCGGAACATCCCGAGCAGGTGCTCCTCGAGTCCCATCATCAGCGGCTGCACCCAGGTGTCGAACAGGACGCTGGCACCTTCGAAGCCCATCTGCGGCGACTGGCGAGCCGGGAAGTCCTGCACGTGCACCGGCGCGGAGATCACCGCGCAGGGCAGACCCAGGCGCTTGGCGATGTGCCGCTCCATCTGGGTGCCGAGCACGAGATCGGGTCGCAGCTCGGCGACCCGCTGCTCGACTTCGAGGTAGTCATCGGTGATGAGCGCCTCGATGCCGTGGAACGCGGCCGCGTCGCGCACCTCGCGCGCGAACTCCCTGGCATAGGTTCCAAGCCCGACCACCGTGAAGCCCAGCTCGGTGGCCGCGACGCGGGCCGCGGCGATCGCGTGGGTGGCATCGCCGAACACGAACACCCGCTTGCCGGTCAGGTAGGTGGCATCGACCGACCTGCTGTACCAGGCCGCGCGTGCGGGCTGCGCGGCCAGGAAGGGCTCGGGATCGATGCCGGCGAGATCGGCAACCTCGCGCACGAAGGCGATCGTGGCGGCAGTGCCGATCGGAATCGTGCGCGTCATCGGCTGACGAAGGCTGCGACGCAGCCACTGCGCCGCCGGCATCGCGGTCTCCGGATAGAGCACCACGTTGAAGTCGGCCAGGCCCAGGCGAGCGATATCGCGAGGGCTCGCACCCAGCGGCGCGACCACGTTCACGTCGATGCCGAGCTCATCGAGGATCCTCGTGATCTCGCGAACATCGTCCCGGTGGCGGAAGCCGAGCGCGGTCGGCCCGAGCAGGTTGCATGAAGGGCGTACGCCGACCGGCCGCTCACCGCGTTCCTGCGCGACCGCCAGCCGACGCACCACCTGATAGAAGGTCTCGGCGGCGCCCCAGTTCTCCTTGCGCTGGTACGAGGGCAATTCGAGCGGCACGACCGGCACCGGCAGATCGAGTGCCGCGGCAAGGCCGCCGGGATCGTCCTGCAGCAGCTCCGCCGTGCACGACGCGCCCACGAGCATCGCTCGCGGCGAGAAACGCTCGTAGGCCTCGCGCGCCGTGTTCTTGAACAGCTCGGCGGTGTCGCCGCCGAGGTCGCGCGCCTGGAAGGTGGTGTAAGTGACCGGTGGCCGACTCGGCAGCCGCTCGATCATCGTGAAGAGCAGGTCGGCGTAGGTGTCGCCCTGCGGCGCATGCAGCACATAGTGGACGTCGCGCATCGCGGTGGCCACGCGCATCGCACCGACGTGCGGCGGGCCTTCGTAGGTCCAGAGCGTGAGCTGCATCGTGATCTCCGTGGCTGCCGGCGCTCAGACCGCGAGTCGCTCGCGGCGTACCAGCGGCCTCGCGAAGAGCTCGGCGAGATCGCCAGCCTGCTCGTAGCCGTGCACCGGCGTGAAGACCAGCTCGATCGACCACTTGGTGGTCATGCCCTGCGCCTCCAGCGGATTGGCCAGGCCAAGGCCGCAGACGACGATGTCGGGCCGCTCGTGGCGACAGCGTTCGAGCTGGCGCTCGACATCCTGGCCCTCGGAGAGCCTGGCGTCCTCGGGAAGCAGTGCGAGTTCCTCGGCGAGGTGCTGGCGATGCAGGTAGGGGGTACCGACCTCCAGGGGACGCATACCGAGCTCTCGCGCGAGAAAGCGGGCGAGCGGCACCTCGAGCTGCGAGTCCGGAAAGAAGAACACGGTGCGCCCGGCAAGCCGCGTACGGTGGGCCGCGAGTGCCTGGCGCGCCCGCTCGCGCGGCGCGCAGGTGACTGCCTCGACACGCCCGGCGGAAACGCCCCAGGCAGCGGCGGCAGCCTGCAGCCAGGCGGTGGTGCCTTCCTCGCCGAAGGGGAAAGGCGCCGCGAGCCGTCGTGCGCCGCGCTCCTCGAGGGCTCGCGCGGTGTCGGCCAGGAAGGGCTGCGCGAGCAGGAAGCGGGTATCGGGACCGACCGCAGGCACCTCACGCGAACGCCGCGGCGGCAGGAAATCGACCGGCCCGATGCCCAGCGCGTCGAACAGGCGGCGGAACTGATCCTCGACGATGTCGGGAAGCGCGCCGACCACAAGCAGGCGCTGGTCACCCGGCGCGGCGGCGGGCATGCCGGGCACCAGCGCCGCCAGGCAGGCGTCCTCGCCCTGCGTGAAGGTGGTCTCGATGCCGCTGCCCGAGTAGCTGAGGACCCGGACCTCGGGCGAGAAGCGCTGCGAAAGCCGCTGCGCGGCGCGCGACAGGTCGAGCTTGATGACCTCGGAGGGACACGACCCCACGAGAAAGAGCATGCGGATCTCGGGGCGACGCTCGAGCAGCCGCGTGACGACCCTGTCGAGTTCGTCGTTGGCGTCGGCGAGGCCGGCGAGGTCGCGGTCGTCGATGATCGCGGTGGCGAAGCGGGGCTCGGCGAAGATCATGACGCCGGCGGCCGACTGGATCAGGTGCGCGCAGGTCCGCGAGCCGACCACGAGGAAGAAGGCGTCCTGGATCTTGCGGTGCAGCCAGATGATGCCGGTCAGACCGCAGAAGACCTCACGCTGGCCGCGCTCGCGCAGCACCGGGCGCTCGGCGCAGTCGGCGGGCGCCGAACGGATGGGAATCACGGCGCTCATGCCGGCTCTCCTCGCGCGGGGGCGCCCATGCGCACCGGCGCCTGCAGGCGGGCGGCGCGCAGCTTGAGCAGGAACTGCGCCGCGTTGACGACGTAGGTGAGGTAGGCGGCAAGTGCCAGCAGCAGCTGGTCGCGCACGACCAGCGCCTCGGTGACCAACGCCACCAGGTAGGCGGTATGCAGGGCGATCACCGCCATGCTGACGACGTCTTCCCAGTAGAAGGACGGCGCGAACAGGTACACGCCGAAGACATCCTTCTCCCAGAGGCAGCCGGTGACCATGATCGCGTAGAGCGTGGCCGTCTTGACGATCACCGAGATGGTCGCCGCTTGCGCGCCTTCACCGGTGGCGAGGAAACGGGCGATCAGCAGCAGGCTGACGAGGAAGACCAGGAACTGGAGCGGCGCCAGAATGCCTTGGACAAGCGTCCAGCGCGAGGCATCGCGGCGACGCCGCTCGGCTTCGGTGTAGAGCCCCCTCGCCGGCGCTTGCGACGGGGAGTCGCCAACCTGGCCGGCACCTCTCGGATGACTGTCCATGAGCGCAATCTAGTCTCGACCACCCTCGCTGTCAATCTGGCTTGACGTAATTTCTCGATGACACTAATCTCGGATCGTCATCAGGGACTTGACACTCGGGATCGTCCGCCGTGACACTACATTGGCTCGTCACGGAAGCGGATCACCTCGGTCGGCGTCGGGTTTCGCGAGCGTACGGCTCTTCCCTGTCGAGGAGCCGCCGAGGTGCTGCCGGTCTGCCGGCGACGGTTGTCGGAACCCGCGCAGCGGGAACCGGCCAAGGAGGAAGCATGGAACGGTCCGGTCGGGATTCTCCCGAGCCCTCAGGATGGTCGTCCCGGCCATCGGGAGACCGCGACAGCCATGCTGTCCAAGACGACGCCCCCGAGCGCACCGGCAGCCGCCGGGTTAGCCTGGCGCAGACCATCCGCACCGAAGTCGTCCCGCGGCTGATGATGGCGCACCGCATCCTGCCGCGTGCCAGCACCTCGTCGGCGCATGCCGAACCCCTCGCCCCGCTCCTCGACAGCGAGACCTTCGTGCAGAACCTGCTGCGCGACGACGAGCACACCTGCGAGCGCCTCGAGCAGGCGGTGCGCAGCGGCGAGATCGGTATCGATCAGGCCTGCGAGGTGGTGCTGGCCCGGGCCGCGCGCCGCCTCGGCGAATTCTGGGAAACCGACGCCTGCGACTTCTCCGAGGTCACGGTCGCGGTGTGGCGGCTGCAGCAGCTCGCGATGGACATCGGTCATATCGAGGCACCGCCAGGCAAGGTATCCGCGTCGCGCCTCGCGCAGCGGGTGCTGATTTCGGCGATGCCCGATTCGGACCACACGCTCGGAGTCACGATGGTCTCGGGCGCGTTCCTGCGTG
>JBIIHU010000413.1:0-2572 GCA_044235405.1 Burkholderiaceae bacterium | reverse complement strand
GATCCGCTCGACAGTCCGGGGAACGCCCTGCTGGCGGTGCGTATCGAGGTCCTTCCCGAGCGCGGGATCCTGCGCCTCGGCGATGCCGACGTCGCGGCAGGCTCCGAGATCTCCTTTGCCGACCTTGCTGCAGGCCGCCTTCGCTATCTGCCGCCGCGCGACGAGAGCGGTTCGGGCATCGCGGCGATCGGTTTCCGATTGCGCGACGACGGCGGTGCGATTGGCGGTGGCATTGATCTCGACCCGGTCCTGCGCTGGCTGAGCATCGATGTGCGGGCCGTGGACGATGTCCCGGTCGTCGTGCTTGCGCCGCCGGAGGCGACGCCGGACGAACCACATGCCTGGTCACCGTATCCGGGTGGCTCGGTGCCGATCGCACCGGGCGCCAGCGTGACCGATCCCGATGGCAGCGCGCGCTCGGTGACCGTCATCCTTGGCGGGGAAGGGCAGGGAAGCTTGCCCGATGGGAACCACGAAGCTGTGTTCCTCGCGCCCGAGGTCGAGGCAGCCCTTGCGGGCACTGGGATCGTGATCACCCGTCCGCAGGACAGCCCGCAGCAGCTTGTGCTCTCGGGAGGTGACGCCGCCGCGCTCGAGCTCGCGCTCCAGGGGCTTCGCTATGCGAACGATGCGCCGCAGCCCACGCCCGGCACGCGCGTGGTGACCGTGCTGGTCGGCGACGCGACCTCCGATTCGCCGGCGCTGCTGCCGGTGGCGACCACCACCGTGGTCGTGCTGGAACCCCCACGACCGCCGCCGCTGCTCAACCCGGCGGCCGGGCAGATTGCCGAACTGCCGGGCACCGACGAGACGCTCGCTCCCGGCCTGAGCGGCTCCTTCGTCGCGGGCACCGACTCGTCTGCGTCGACCTGGACGTGGTCGCTGGCGGGCGGCAGCGCCGGCGCGGGCGACGACGCCGGCTTGCTGGTTGCGGGCGGCGCATGGGGGCGGCTGTTGCTCGATCCGCTGACCGGCGCCTACCGCTACCTGGCCGATACCGATGCCGTGGAATCGCTGCGCACCGGCGATTCGGTCGTCGACACCTTTGTGGTCGGTGCGAGCAACGCGGCTGGCTCGTCGGCGCGCGAGTGGCAGGTCGAGATCCGCGGCGCCGACGATCCGCCGTCGGCGCTTCTTGTCGAGGGGGGGCTCGTCCGCGAGGACGCGGGCACGGGGACCGTCGTCCTGCGGCTGTCGGCGATCGATGCGGATCGTGACGAGCGCTTCGTCTTTTCGCTGGGCGGCGTCGATGCCGCGAATCAGGTTGCAGCCATGTCCTTCGAAATCGTTGGAAACCAGATGCTCGTCGCGGGGGGCGCGCAGCTCGACCACGAGCGAAGCCCCGAGCTATCCCTGGTGGTGCGTGTCACCGACAGCACCGGTCTCTGGCTCGAGCAGCCGGTCACGGTGCGGCTGATCGACGTGCTCGACAGCCGCGAGGACGTGCTGGCGCTCGGCGAGGCGGCACAACGCTTGCAGGCTGCCGCGATCATGGATGCGATCGCGCTGCCCGAGCTCGCGCTGCTGCCGCTGGCGGTTCGCGTGCGCCTGATCGAGGGGCTCGGGGCAGCGGGGCAGCTCACGCGCTTGAATGCCGTGGAGTCCCTCTTCGGCAACGACGAGCTCGTCGCGATCTGGAATGCCGCGCCCGATGGCTGGTTCGCCGCCCAGGCCGGCGCATGGCTGCTGCGTGGTCTCGTCGGCATCGAAGGCGACGAGCTCCTTGGCGCGCTCGACGCTCAGGCGGCAGCGGGGCTGCTCGATGCCCTCGATCCGTTGGCGCTGCGCGGCCTCTGGCGCGAGCTGCGCAACGGGCTGCTCGAGCGGCTCGATGAGTCGATGCTGCGCGAGCGCGGCGAGCGACTTGCGCAGCTCTACGATGCGGCCGACCGGCTGGCGAATCTCCTCGAGCTGCCGCTGGGCGGAGGCAGTGCCGCGGGCGAGTGGCTGCTGCGCGATGCGGTCGGGAACCTGCCCGCAGGCGACTGGAGCCGTCTCGGGGCCGGGCTCGGCGAGGCGCTGCTGCTGCGCTTCGCCTTCGGCCCGGCGTCGCAAAGCTTTCCCGACGGGGACGCCGACGGAGCGCCCGACTGGCTGGAGTCCCTCGCGCCGGCTCGTACGAGCGCGGCGCGCCTGGGCGACGGAAACGGCGACGGCCTTCCCGACGCGGCCCAGGCCTCGGTGCGCTCGGCGCCGCTTCTCGTGGCCTCGGATGCCACGAAGGCCGATCCGGCGGATGCCGAGCCCGCCGCGCAGGGCACCACGCTGGCGGCCCTGGGCGGCGCCCCTGTGTTCGCAGTACTCGCGCTCGAGTCGGGTCCGGATGGGCAAGCGCTCACCCGATCGGCGCGAATCGCCGGGCTTGAGCAGACCGCGGCTGCGTCGGGTGCGCCCGACTCCGACGTCGGTCTGCTGCGCCTGATCATCGAGGAGCTCGCGCCCGCAGCCGAGGTGATGGTGTCGATGCACCTGCAGGCCGCGCTGGCCGCAACCGGTTGGTGGGCGGCAAGCGCCGGGGGCTTGTGGGTCAACGCGGCGGGGCCGGCCAGCGGAGGCTTCGCAGGTGTCGACC
>JBIIHU010000016.1:0-27024 GCA_044235405.1 Burkholderiaceae bacterium | reverse complement strand
GAGTTCGTGGCCGAAGGCGTAGCGACCTCGCTGCCGCTGCTGCGCGCGCTGCTCGCGCGGCCCGAGCTCGCCAGCGGCGCGATCCACACCCGCTTCATCGAGGCCCACGCCGCGGCGCTCGTGCCTGCCGAAGCCACCGCAACCGTCGCCGCGCCCCAGCCCGACCTCGAGGGCCGCGCCGCGGTGACCGCGCCACTGCACGGTACGGTGGTCGCGATCGAGGCCGAACCCGGCAGCCTGCTCGCGCCCGGCACGACGGTGATCGTGCTCGAGGCGATGAAGATGCAGCATGTCGTCGAGGCGCCGGTCGGCGGCCGGCTGGTCGAGGTACGCGCCACGGTGGGCGCCACCGTGGCCGACGGCGAGGTGCTCGCGCTGATCGAGCCTGCGCAGGTGACCGGCGCGATCGGCGGCGCCGACACCGATCGCGATCCCGACCGCATCCGCCCCGACCTCGCCGAGTCGATCGCCCGCCATGCGCTGGGGCTGGACGAGAACCGGCCCGCGGCGGTGGCCAGGCGCCATGCGACCGGCTCGCGCACCGCGCGCGAGAACATCGCCGATCTGGTCGACGCCGACAGCTTCGTCGAGTACGGGGCGCTCGCGATCGCCGCGCAGTGGAGCCGGCGCTCGATGGACGACCTGCAGCGCAACGCGCCGGCCGACGGCATCGTCACCGGCATCGGCACGGTGAACGCCACGCACTGCGACGCCGAGCGCGCCCGCTGCATGGTGCTCGCCTACGACTACATGGTGATGGCCGGCACGCAGGGCGCCTACAACCACAAGAAGACCGACCGCATGCTGCAGCTCGCCGAGCAGTGGCGGCTGCCGATCGTGCTGTTCGCCGAGGGCGGCGGCGGGCGCCCCGGCGATGTCGACTGGCCGGGCGTGGCCTGGCTCGACCTCACCACCTTCCATCACTTCGCCCGGATGTCGGGCCTGGTGCCGCGCGTGGGCATCACCTCGGGCTACTGCTTCGCGGGCAATGCCGCGCTGCTGGGCTGCTGCGACGTGATCATCGCGACCGCGAACAGCTCGATCGGCATGGGCGGGCCGGCGATGATCGAGGGCGGAGGCCTGGGCCGCTACCGGCCGCAGGAAGTCGGCCCGATGTCGGTGCAGGTGCCCAACGGCGTGGTCGACGTCGCGGTGGCCGACGAAGCCGAGGCGGTCGCGGTCGCGCGCCGCTACCTGTCGTACTTCCAGGGCGCGCGCCCGGACTGGCGCGCCGCCGACCCGCGCGAGCTGCGCCATGCGATCCCCGAGAACCGTCTGCGCGTCTACGACATCCGCCGCCTGATCGGGCTGCTGTGCGACGAGGACTCGGTGCTCGAGCTGCGCGCCGGCTACGGCACGGGCATCGTCACCGCGCTGGTGCGCATCGAGGGCGAACCCTTCGCGCTGATCGCCAACGACCCGCGCCACCTCGGCGGCGCCATCGACGCGGCAGCCGCCGAGAAGGCGGGGCGCTTCCTGCAGCTCGCCGACGCCTTCGACCTGCCGGTGATCTCGCTGTGCGACACGCCGGGCTTCATGGTCGGCCCGCAGTCCGAGCGCGAGGCCGCGGTGCGGCGCGTGTCGCGGATGTTCGTGGCGGCCGCAAGCATGACCGTGCCGCTCTTCACCGTCGTGCTGCGCAAGGGCTACGGCCTGGGCTCGCAGGCGATGGCCGGCGGCGGCTTCACCGCTCCCTTCTTCACGGTGGCCTGGCCCAGCGGCGAGTTCGGCGCGATGGGCATCGAGGGCGCGGTGCGGCTGGGCTTTCGCAAGGAGATGGAGGCGATCGCCGACCCGGCCGAGCGCGAGGCCTTCTTCCAGGCCAAGGTGGCCGAGGCCTACCGCGAGGGCAAGGCCCTCAACATGGCCGCCCACCTCGAGATCGACGACGTGATCGACCCCGCCGACACGCGCCGCTGGATCGTGCGCGGCCTGCGCTCGCTGCCGCGGCCCGCGCCGCGCACGACCCGCAAGCGCAGCGTCGACACCTGGTGAGATCCGGCCTGCGCGCCGCCATGCCGCCACCCACGACGACACCCACGACGACACCCCGACCGACCGACCGACCGACCGATCGATCGACCGCAGGCCCGCTGCACCCACACCGCCCCCAGGAGACCGCCATGAGCGCCGACGAGATCCTCTACGACGTGTCCGAACGCATCGCGACCATCACGATGAACCGGCCCGACCGGCTGAACGCCTACACGCCCTCGATGGGCGAACAGATGCGCGCCGCGATGCGCCGCGCCGCCGACGACCCCGGCGTGCGCGTGATCGTGCTGACCGGCGCGGGCAAGGGCTTTTGCGCTGGCGCCGACATGAACAACCTGAACACGATCAGCAGCCGCGGCCGCAGCGAGGGCGCCAGCGGCAATGCCGCCGAGGCGGCCGCGGGCGCGCCCTTCGACCCGAACTCGAGCCCCGATTTCCAGACTCAGCACTCCTACTTCCCGGCCGTGCCCAAGCCGGTGCTGGCCGCGATCAACGGCGCCTGCGCCGGCCTTGGCATGGTCTATGCGCTCTACTGCGACATGCGCTTTTCGGCGCGCGAGGCGCGCTTCACCACCGCGTTCGCCCGCCGCGGCCTGATCGCCGAGCACGGCATCAGCTGGACGCTGGCGCGCGTGGCCGGCCACGCCGCCGCGCTCGATCTGCTGGTGTCGGCACGCAAGTTCGACGCCGACGAGGCGCTGCGCCTGGGTGTGGTCGACCGGGTGCTGCCCGGCGAGCAGCTGATGAGCGCGGTGCGCGACTACGCCGCCGACCTCGCCGCCAACGTGTCGCCGCGCTCGATGGGCGTGATCAAGCGCCAGCTCTGGGAGGTCGGCCAGGTGCCGCTGCGCCAGGCGATCGAGATCGGCAACCGCGAGATGCTGGGAAGCTTCTCGAGCGACGACTTCCGCGAGGGCGTCGCCCACTTCGTCGAGAAGCGCCCGGCGGCCTTCAGCGGACGCTGACGAAGGACGGCGGCTCGAAGACCCTGAGCACGGGCGCCAGGCCATCGTGGCGCTCGATCTCCACCAGACAGCTCTGCGCCGCGCACCCCTGCGACAGGCGTGAGGCGCCCTCATCGCGGGTCACCGAGTTGGGGTTGCCGTGGCGATCGAGC
The DNA here is from genome assembly GCA_044235405.1 of Burkholderiaceae bacterium. Lineage (GTDB taxonomy): Bacteria > Pseudomonadota > Gammaproteobacteria > Burkholderiales > Burkholderiaceae_E > Quisquiliibacterium. The sequence continues at coordinate 23,912 of JBIIHU010000016.1, read as the reverse complement.
GCGTCGGGCTCGCCCGGCCGGTCGGGATCCCACCACGCGCCCGTCGAGAGCTTGACCACGCCTCGGCGCAGGCCGTCGCTCAGCCGCGCGCCCGCCAGGCAGGCGCCCCGATCGTTGTAGACCCGCACCCGGTCGCCGTCGGCGATGCCGCGCTCGGCGGCATCGAGCGGATGGATCAGCACGGGCTCGCAGCCGGCCACCTTGTTCGCCAGGCTGACCGCGGAGTGGTCGAGCTGGCTGTGCAGCTTCGTGTGGGGCTGGTCAGACAGCAGGTGCAGCGGAAAACGCCGCGCGCCGGGCGCGCCCAGCCATTCGCGAGGCTCGAGCCAGGTCGGGTGCCCAGGGCAGTCGGCAAGGCCGAAGGACGCGATGCGCTCCGACCATAGCTCGATGCGCCCGCTCGGTGTCCTCAGCGGGTTGCCCTTCGGATCGGCGCGGAACTCGGCGAGCAGCACCACCGGCCTGTCATTGTCGGGGAAGGTGAAGCCGCCACTCGCCCAGAACGCGTCGAACGAGGGAAAACGCACGCCGCGCTCGAGGTTGGCGCGTGCGGCCTCGTCGTAGAGCCGCCGCAGCCAGCCGCGGGTGTCGAGCCCTTCGGTGTAGGCATGCTCGCGGCCCAGCCGCGCGGCCACCTCGGTGAAGATCGCGTAGTCGTCGCGCGCCACGCCCGGCGGATCGCACACCGGCTTCATCGCGACCAGCATCGGGTCGCGGGTGGCATGCCCGATATCCTCGCGCTCCAGCGTGCTGGTGACCGGCAGCACGATGTCGGCCATGCGCGCCGCCGCCGTCCAGAAGGGTTCATGGACGACGATGGTCTCGGGTTTGCGCCAGGCCCGCGCGAGCCGGTTGAGGTCCTGGTGATGGTGATAGGGATTGCCGCCCGCCCAGTAGACCAGCCGGATGTCGGGGTAGCGGTGGCGGGCGCCGTTGTAGTCGAACTCGCCCCCGGGGTCGAGCAGCATGTCGGCGATGCGCGCCACCGGGATGAACTCGCGCACGCGGTTCTCGCCCTGCGGCAGCGTGGGCCCGGCCATCAGGCGGCCGCCGGCGCCGATGCCGTTGGTGGGCCCGTAGGCCAGACCGAACCCGCCCCCGGGCAGGCCGATCTGCCCGACCACCGCGGCCAGCCCGACGCAGGCCCAGAAGGGCTGCTCGCCATGGTCGGCGCGCTGCAGCGCCCACGCGCAGTTGACGAGGCTGCGGGTCGCGACGAGTTCGCGGGCGAGCGCGCGCAGCCGCTCGGCGGGCACCTGCGCGATCGGCGCGGCCCACTGCGCGTCGCGCACGATGCCATCGGCCTTGCCGGTCAGGTAGTCGGCCCAGCGCTCGAAGCCGGTGCAGTGGCTCGCCAGAAAATCCCGGTCGTGCAGGCCGGCGAGGATGCACTCGGTCGCGAGCGCGAGCATCACCGCGGTGTCGGTTCCGGGCCGGATCGGGATCCACTCGACCTGCGCCCCCTCGGCCTGCAGGTCGTCGCGCACCGGGCTGAAGTTGACGAAGCGGCAGCCCGCCGCGGCCAGCCGCGCGAGGCCCCGGCGAGCCAGGTGTCGCGACGAGCCGCCCTGGCCGATCTGCGCGTTCTTGACCGGGGCTCCGCCAAAGGACACGAACAGCCGCGTGTGGCGTTCGAGCACGCCCCAGTCGTGGTGCTGGCCCAGCAGCCAGTCCATCGAGCAGACCACATGCGGCAGCAGCACGCGGCCGGCGCCCAGGCTGTAGCTGTCGAGATGACGGACATAGCCGCCCAGCACGTTGAGGAAGCGGTGCACCTGACTCTGCGCGTGGTGGAAGCGCCCCGCGCTCGACCAGCCGTACGAGCCACCGAAGATCGCCGTGTTGCCGTGGGCGTCGATCACGCGGCGCAGCTCGCCCGCGACCAGGTCGAGCGCCTCGTCCCACGCGACCTCGACGAAGGGCTCGCGGCCGCGACCCTCGTGCGGGCCATGCTCGCCGCGGCGGTGGCGTTCGAGCCAGCCCGCGCGCACAGCGGGTCGTTGCACGCGCAACGATGTTCGGTAGGCGTCCCACATCGCCGGCCCGATCGGCGGCGGATCGGGGTCCTCGGCCAACGCCCGCAGCCCCACCGGTCGACCGGCCTCGCGGACCACCTGCCAGGTGCCCCAGTGCGAGGCGGTCAGCTCGCGAGCATCGAGCGCCGGCTCGGCGAGGCCGGCATCGCCGGCGCCGTGCCCGCCCGCCCTCGTGGGGGTCGCCGCATCCCCGGGTGCCGTCACACCACCCTCGCCGCGCGCAAGCCGGCGATGCGGGCCGCGTCGTAGCCGAGCTCGCCCAGGATCGCATCGGTGTGGGCGCCGACGCTCGCCACCGGGCCGATGTCGCCGTTGCCGTGCGCGAGCCGGAAGGCCGGGCCGACCAGCCGCACCGGACCGTGCGGGGTATCGACCTCGCGCAGCAGCTCGCGGTGCGCGACCTGGGGGTGTTCGGCGATCTCGGCCAGGCTGTGCACCGTCGCGCAGGGCACGTCGGCCGCGGTGAGGCGCCGCTCCCAGTCCTTCGGGTCGCCCTGCGCCATGCCGTCCTCGATCAGCGCGCGCAGCGCGGTGATGTGGGCCGTGCGCGCAGGCCAGTCGGCGAAGCGCGGATCGGCCAGCGCGTCGGCGCGGTCGATCGCGCGCAGCAGGTTCTCGAACTGCCGGTCGGTGAGGACCGCGAGGACGATATGGCCGGTGCCGCAACGGAAGCGGTCGGCGGTCGGCTTGCGGCTCACGGAACCGTTGCCCAGCGGCGGATGCCGGTAGCCCACCACCTGCCACTCGGCCATCTGGCCGTTTAGAACGTTGAGCATCGCATCGAGCATCGCGACGTCGACGAACTGGCCACGGCCGGTGTGGGTGCGCTGGAACAGTGCGGTCATCACCGCGTAGGCGGCCATCATCCCGGTGGTGACGTCGGCGGCGGCAAAACCGGCGCGCATCGGGCCGCTGTCGGCATCGCCGGTCATCGACATCAGGCCCGACATCGCCTGGATCTTGCCGTCGAAGCTCGCGGTGCGCGCCTCGGGGCCGGTGCTGCCGAAGCCCGACAGCCCGCAGTAGATCAGCCGCGGATTGACCGCCGACAGCTGCGACCAGCCCATGCCCTTGCGCTCGAGTACGCCGGGGCGGAAGTTCTCGCAGACCACGTCGCAGGTTGCCGCCAGCCGGTGGACGATCTCGACCGACTCGGGCCGGCCGAGATCAAGCGTCAGGCTGCGCTTGCCGGCGTTCACGGCCATCCACGAGGGCGACATCCCGCGCTCTGCCCAGGTGGCGTCCAGGGGGTTGCGCCGCATGTCGTCGCCGTCCAGGGGCTCGATCTTGATGACTTCGGCGCCCTGCATCGCGAGCTGGAAGGTGCCGTAGGGGCCGGCGAGGTAGTGGGTGAAGTCGAGGACGCGCACGCCCGCCAGCGGCGGCGTCCCGGCCCCCTGCGGCCCCGATCCGACCGGTCCCGCCGCTGTCGCGGCGGTCTGCGCGGCGCTCACGACGCGGTGCCGGCAGCCGCCAGCGTGGTGTCGCGCACGCCCTGCGCGACCTGCTTGATGCGGTCGTTCTCGGCGCGCCGCTGCGCGATCTCCTCGGCACTGAGCCGCGCCAGGTTCAGGTAGTCGTCGCGCCAGTCGGCGGGCCCCGACCAGACCAGCGGATTCTGCACCGTCGTGCGCGGCGCAGGCGCGGTCTCGAGCAGGCGCAGCGCGAGCTCGAGGGTGGCGTCCTGGGAGGCGATATCGCGCGGCCGGCCGGCGGCGTTGCCCAACGGGAAGTCGCTGAACAGGAAGCGCGGCACGCCGCACAGCTCGACGATATCCTTGGCCGCGCCCATCACGACCGTGGGGAGGCCGGCCGCCTCGAGGTAGCGGGCAACCAGCGCCATCGTCTGGTGGCACACCGGGCAGTTGGGTACCAGCACCGCGACATCGGCGCCATCGGCCCGGCAGCGCTCGAGCACCTCGGGCGCGTCGGTGTCGAGCGTATGGCGCTGGCTGCGGTTGGTGGGCACGCCGTGAAAGCGCGCCGCGACCCCGCCGATACGACCCGACGCGGCCGCGCGCCGCAGGGCGGGCAGCGGGAACCAGCAGCCGGCATCGTCGGACATGAAGGCACGGTGCACGCCGACATGCGAGATCCGAAGGTCGTGGTCGAAGGCGGTGTCGCCCGAGTACACCTCGTAGAACTTGGCCGCCGCGTTGTAGGGCGAGTTGGGCCCCTGGTCGCCCTTGTCGGGCTGGTAGGGCGCGGCGGTGGTGAGCAGCGCCACGCGCGACTGCGCGAGCGGCTTGCGCATGGGCGCGAACGGCACCTGTGCGTACTGTGCGTAGCGATAGGGATTGCCATATCCCAGCGCGTCGTACCAGGCGTGGGTGCGGTCGATGTAGCGGATCGGCTGCGTGCTCCAGGCCGCGAAGCCGAGTTCGTCGTCGAAGGCATCCTTCATGTCGTCTCTCCATGTCCGATCGGTGCAGCATACCCGCCGATCGTCCCGTGCGCCGATCGGCAGCCGGCGCCCCGGAATGCCCGTCGCGACACGCCGAGGCGGGTCGCACCCCGGTCACGGGCGGCGGGCGCTGACCCGAGGGCACGCCGAATGGTTAAGATCGGCCTGGAGGAGAAGAACCCACCATGACCGTCATCACCTGCATCGAAGACCTGCGCCGACTGCACCGCGCACGCGCGCCGCGGATGTTCTACGACTACGCCGACTCCGGCTCGTGGACCGAGAGCACCTACCGCGCCAACGAAAGCGACTTCCAGCGCATCAAGCTGCGCCAGCGCGTGGCCGTCAACCTCGAGAACCGCTCGGTCCGCGGCACGATGGTCGGCGTCGATGTCGCGATGCCGGTGGCGCTGGCCCCCACCGGTCTCACCGGCATGCAGCATGCCGACGGCGAGATCCTCGCGGCGCGGGCGGCCGAGAGGTTCGGCGTGCCCTTCACGCTGTCGACGATGAGCATCTGCTCGATCGAGGACGTCAAGGCCCACACCACGAAGCCCTTCTGGTTCCAGCTCTACGTGATGCGCGACCGCGCCTTCATCGAGGGACTGATCGACCGCGCGAAGGCCGCGGGCTGCGGTGCGCTGGTGCTCACGCTCGACCTGCAGATCCTCGGCCAGCGCCACAAGGATCTGAAGAACGGCCTGTCGGCGCCGCCCAGGCTCACGCTGCCCAACATCCTGAACATGATGACCCGGCCGCGCTGGTGCCTGGGCATGCTGGGCACGTCGCGCCGGCAGTTCGGCAACATCGTCGGCCACGTGAAGGGCGTGGCCGACATGTCCTCGCTGTCGGCCTGGACCGCCACCCAGTTCGACCCCACGCTGAACTGGAACGACGTCGAGTGGATCAAGAAGCGCTGGGGCGGCAAGCTGATTCTCAAGGGCATCCAGGACGTCGAGGATGCGCGACTCGCCGTGCAGACCGGCGCCGATGCCATCATCGTCTCCAACCACGGCGGTCGGCAGCTCGACGGCGCGCTGTCCTCGATCGCCTCGCTGCCGGCGGTGGTCGCGGAGGTCGGCAACCGCATCGAGGTCCACATGGACGGCGGCGTGCGCAGCGGCCAGGATGTGCTGAAGGCCGTCGCGCTGGGCGCGCGCGGCACCTACATCGGCCGCGCCTTCCTTTACGGCCTGGGCGCGATGGGCGAGGCCGGCGTGACCAAGGCGCTCGAGATCATCGCCAAGGAACTCGACCTCAGCATGGCCTTTTGCGGCCATCGCCAGCTGGCCGAGATCGACGCGAGCATCCTGGTGCCCGGCACCTGGTGAGCCGGCCCGGGCCGGCGCGATGAAGCTCCTCGCCGACTTCGCCCCGAGCACGCTGACCGCGGGCTTCGTCACGGTCCTCGTGGGCTTCGCGAGTTCGGCCGTGATCGTGCTGCAGGCCGCAGCCACGCTCGGCGCCGACGCGGCGCAGACCGGCTCCTGGCTGCTCGCACTCGGGCTGGGCATGGCGATCACCTCGATCAGCCTGTCGCTGCGCTGGCGCGAGCCGGTGGTCACGGCCTGGTCGACGCCCGGCGCCGCGCTGCTGATCGGCACCGGCGGCAGCGTGGGGATGGCCGAGGCGACCGGCGCCTTCATCGTCGCCGCGGCGCTCACGGCCCTGATCGGGTTCTCGGGCGCCTTCGAGCGTCTGGTGCGGCGCATCCCGGTGTCGATCGCCGCCGGCATGCTCGCCGGCGTGCTGCTGCGTTTCGGACTCGAGGCCTTCGGCGCGCTGGCCGCGCCTTCGGGCCTGGTCGCGATCATGGCGGTGGTGTGGCTTGCCGGCCGGCGCTGGCTGCCGCGTCACGCGATCCTGCTGGTGCTCGTGGCGGGTCTGGGGGCGGCGCTGGTGCAGGGCGGCCTCGATACGCGGGCGCTCGCCTGGCGCTGGGCGCAGCCCATCTGGACCACACCCCGGTTCACGCTCGCCGCCACGATCGGCGTCGCGATCCCGCTGCTGTTCGTCACGATGGCCTCGCAGAACATGCCGGGCGCAGCCGTGATCCGCAGCAGCGGCTACGCGACCCCGGTGTCGCCAGCACTCGGCTGGATCGGCCTGGTGAATCTCGTGCTCGCCCCCTTCGGCGCCTTCGCGCTGAACCTCGCGGCCATCACGGCGGCGCTGTGCACCGGTGCGGGTGCGCATCCCGATCCCGCACGCCGCTACACCGCCGCGGTGGCCGCGGGCGCCTTCTATGCACTGGTCGGCCTGGGCGGTGCGAGCGTGGCGATGCTGTTCGCGGCAATGCCGCGCGAACTGGTGATCGGCCTCGCGGGGCTCGCGCTGCTCGGCACGATCGCCGCGAGCCTCGCCCAGGCGATGGCCGACGAGCCCGGCCGCGAAGCCGCGCTGATCGCCTTCCTGGTCACCGCCTCGGGGTTGAGCCTCGCGGGCGTGGGCTCGGCCTTCTGGGGGCTGCTCGCCGGCGTGCTGGTCCGTTGGGCGCTGCGGGCGAACTACAATCCACGGTCATGAGCACCCTCGACATCCTCCAGTACCGCTCGCTGCAGCGGGGTCCGCGCCTGATCGTGCTGGGCGCCGTGCACGGCAACGAACACTGCGGCGCCGCGGCCATCCGTCGGTTCGCGGGCGAACTCGCCGCGGGCCGACATTCGATCGCACGAGGCACCCTCACCCTGGTGCCGGTCGCCAACCCGGTCGCCTTCGCCCTGGGACGCCGCGAGGGCGATCGCAATCTGAATCGCGATTTCCGGGAGGTGGTTTCGCCCGAAACCGCCGAAGACCGCATCGCGAACCATCTCGCGCCGCTGCTCGCCGCCCACGACGTGCTGCTCGACCTGCACTCCTTCGCCTCGCAGGGCGAAGCCTTCGTCTTCGTCGGCCCATCCGACAATGACGGCGATCTCGAGCCCTTCGCGCAGGCGGCTCGCGAGGAAGCGCTCGCGGCGGTGCTCGGCCCACGGCGCATCGTCCACGGCTGGATGCCGGCCTTCGCAGCCGGCGTGGCGGCGCGCCGCGCGCGCGGCACGACGGGCTCCGCGATCAACGACAGCGTCGCCTACGGCGTGGGCACCACCGAGTACATGCGCTCGCGCGGGGGTTGCGCGGTCACGCTCGAATGCGGCAACCACGCCGACCCGGCGGCACCCGAGGTCGCCTACCAGGCGATCTGCCGGGCCATCGCGCACCTCGGGCTCGTCGACGCGCCGAAGCCCGCCAGCAGTGGTCCCAAGGAAGTGATCGAGCTCCACGAAGTGCACGATCGCCGCGATCCGGGCGACAGCTTCGCCAGGAGCTGGCGCTCCTTCGACCGGGTCGCGGCCGGCGAACCGATCGGCACCCGCGCCAGCGGTGAAAGCCTTCATGCCCCCGCCGACGGCTACATCGTGTTCCCGAACCCGAACGCCCTGCCTGGTCGGGAGTGGTTCTACTTCGCGCGCCACAGCGCGCGCCCCATCGCGTGAGGGAGCCCGTCGACGAGCTGCTCGAGGGGCGCGACGCCTTCCTGCGGGCGATCATCCGCGTCATCGAACTCGCCCGCCACGAACTGCAGCTGGTCGATCCCGACTTCAGCGGCTGGCCACTCGCTGGTAGCGAGGGCGCCGCGGCATTGCGGGCGGCGCTGCAGCGCGGCGTGCGCCTGCGGATGCTCGTGGGCGATCCCGGCTGGCTGGCCACGCACGCCGACCGCTTCCTCGCGCTGCACCGTCGTCACGCGGCGCTGAGCGCGATCCGACAGCTGCCTGCGGGCTTGCATCTCGAGGAATCCACGCTCGTCGCGGATCGGCAGCACCTCGTGCGCAGGGCGCATCCTGCCAGCCGCCGGGCCCGGCTCGTGATCGCGATGCCCTCGGCAGCCGAAGGCCAGGCCGACCGCCTCGCCGCGGCCTGGGATGAGTCGGCCGAGTGCCTGCCAGCCACCACGCTGGGGCTTTGAAGACCCCGGACGGCGGCTGGCGCCCGACGCGCGGCGGTCAAAGCACGCACCGCAGGTGTGGCTTCGATGCCGCATGCTGGTGCATCAGTGCGGACGCAACAAGCCTGAAGAGGTTACGACTGCTATACTCGCGGGCTTGATGGAGTTGGGGCGTGGCGTCTTCCCAAGGACGCCGGGCCTCCCAAGAGCCCGAGCTGTCGGTATGCAAGCGCGCGCACCGATGGCCAGACGACCCCGCCTCCCGCTCACGAAGTCTCTTCACCATCCTGTCTTCCACCCTAAGCTAACCCCAAGGACTGAGTCATGACCAAGTCGCTCCTCGTCGCATCCCTGATCGCCGTTGCCGTCGCTGCCTGCGGCAAGAAAGAAGAGCCCGCGCCCGCGCCGGCGCCCGCTCCGGCCGCCGCTCCCGCCCCGGCCCCCGCCGAGCCGCCCAAGGCCGACGCCCCCGCCGACGCCGCCAAGGATGCGGCCCAGGGCGCCGCCGACGCCGCCAAGGATGCAGCCAAGGACGGCGAGAAGAAGTAATCCTCCTCGCGAGGAACCGAAAGCCGGCCCGATGGGCCGGTTTTTTTTTCGGCCGCGCGAGGTTCGCGCGGCGCGGTGCGATCAGACCGTGACCCAGCCCGTGCCGAGGTCCTGGTCGGCGACCAGGACATCATCGGGGTGGGCGCCGGCCCAGGCGGCGGCGAGGGCGGCCCGGGCGAGTTCGGGCCGATTGTTGCTGCGACTGAGATGCGCTGCCACGAGGGTACGCAGGCGGCTCTGGTCGAGGCTGGCGAGCAGCGCCGCAGCGGCATCGTTGGCAAGGTGCCCCCAGGGACCCGCGATGCGCCGCTTCAGCGACCATGGGTAGGGGCCCTCCTGCAGCATGCGGGCATCGTGGTTGCACTCGAGCACCAGCGCATCGAGCCGTGTCATGCAGCGCACGAGGTGAGGCGTCGACTGGCCCAGATCGGTGAGCACGCCGAGTCGCGAGACGCCGTCGTCGATCACGAACTGGACGGGCTCGCGCGCGTCGTGGGGCACCGGGACGGGTTCGATGCGCAGGGCCTCCAGCACGACGGGTTGCTCGGCCTCGATGAAACGCAGCACGAGCCGCGAGGGAAGCTCGCGAAGGCCTGCCGCCACCGTCCCGCGGGTGATGCACAGCGGGACATCGGCTGTCAGCGCGAGCTTCACTGCCCCGCCGAGGTGGTCGCCGTGCTCATGGGTCACGAAGATCGCATCGAGGTCCTCGACACCGAGCCCCAGGCGCGCCAGACGCTGTCGTGCCTTCGCAAGCCCGAAGCCGCAGTCGACCAGAATGCGACGAGCAGCGGTCGAGTCACCACCGGCCTCGACGACCAGCGCGTTGCCCTCGCTGCCGCTGCCCAGGCTGGCGAAGCGCACCGCCCGCAGCCCGCGCGCGCGGTGCGCTACTTCAGTTGATCGCGCAGCAGGCTGGCGATCTTCGAGCCGGTCTGGCGATCGGTATCGGCGCGCAGCGGTTTGCCGTCGCGCTGCAGCACCGCGATCGTGGTCTCTTCGCCACGGCCCGCGACCCGGATGCGGTACTGCTGCGCCGAGGTGGCGCGCTTGTCGCCCGAACCGAACAGCCGCGAGAACACCCCGGGCTTGCCGGAGCCGCGGGCCTCGACCTCGGGATCGATGTAGCGGACATCGTAGACACCCTGCGAACGGTCGCGATCCTCGACGGTGAAACCACCGCGGTCGAGCGCCAGGCCCACCCGACGCCAGGCGCGATCGAAGGCTTCGGCGACGATGACGACCTGCCCGTCGGGCGTGGCCTCGAGACGCGCCCTCGCAGGCTCCGCGACGGCGGCCGTCGCGGCTCCTGGCGCAGCGGCCGCCCCGGCAGCCACCGGGGCGCTCCTGGCACGAGCGCGCTCCTGGTCGGCGCCGAGCTTGACCATCAGGCGGCTGAGAAACTCGGCTTCGAGCTCGGGATCGGAGGGTCGCGGCGTCCAGACGGTGCTGGTGCGGTCGCGATCGGTGTGAACTTCCGCAAGCCCGCGATGCGTGACGAAGATCTCGGTGCGACCGCCCTCGGCGGTCTCGAGCCGGGTGCGGAACTTGTCGCGCTCGCCGGTCGAATAGGCGGCATCGAAGACACGGCCGATCGTGGCCCGGATGACATCCTGGGGAATCTTCGCGCGGTTCTCGGCCCAGTCGGTCTCTAGGATGCCCGCCGCGGGCTGCTCGGCGCCGATGATGAAGCCGGCCTCCTGCCAGAACTCGCGCACCAGCGGGTAGACGCGGTCGGCCGGCAGATCGACGCTCAGCCAGCGCTGGTTGCCGCTGCGCACCATGCGGACGCCGTCGGTACCCGGCAGCACGCGCGCGGCCTCGCCACCGGGACGCTCCGCGGCGCGCGCCGACTGGAAACCCGACAGTGTCTGGGGCTGCGCCCGCTCGGGAATGGTGAATCGCTCGTTGCCGCGCGGCGTGACGAGATCCGGCGGGATCTCGAGCGGCGGCAGCTTGCCGGCCGACTTGTAGTCGATGCGCGAGGCGCTGTTCAGGGCATCGATGGCCGAGCAGCCCGATACCAGCGCCGCCGCGACGACGAGCGTCAGCCGTGAAACGAGGCCGGTCACCGCAGCACTCCACTGGCGCGCAATGCCTCGCGGACCACCGGATGCAACCCCTCCGAGAGCGGCGTGAGCGGCAGGCGGATGCCGCCGGGCATGCGCCCCATCTGCTGCAACGCCCACTTCACGGGAATCGGGTTGGCCTCCACGAACAGCTTCATGTGGAGCGGGATGAGTTCGCGGTTGATCGCGCGCGCGGTCGCGAAATCACCGGCGAGCGCGGCGGCGCAAAGCCGCGCCATCGGGCCGGGCGCGACGTTGGCGGTCACCGAGATGACCCCGTGCCCGCCAACGGCCATCAGCGCGAGCGCGGAGTCGTCGTTGCCGCTGTAGACGGCGAAATCGGGCGGCAGCTTGGCGAGCAGATCGGCGCCACGCGGCAGGTCGCCGGTGGCATCCTTTAGGCCGATGATGCCGGGCACCTGGGCAAGACGCAGCACGGTGTCATTGGCGAGGTCGGCGACCGTGCGGCCCGGCACGTTGTAGAGAATCTGGGGCAGGTCGACCGCTTCGGCAACCGCCCTGAAGTGCCGATACAGGCCCTCCTGGGTAGGACGGTTGTAGTAGGGCACGACCTGCAGCGTGGCCGCCGCGCCCACGCTCGCCGCGTAGCGGCTGAGTTCGATCGCCTCGCGGGTGGCGTTCGCGCCCGCGCCGGCGATCACCGGCACACGCCCGGCCGCATGCTCGACCGCGACCCGAATGAGGTCGTGGTGCTCCTCGACATCGACGGTCGGGGACTCGCCGGTGGTGCCCACCGCGACGATGGCGGCGGTGCCCTCGGCGATATGCCAGTCGATGAGGCTGCGATAGCTGTCGAAGTCGAGGCTGCCGTCCTCGTGCATCGGGGACACGATGGCGACGATGCTTCCCTTGATCATGAGGGGATCCTGACGGTGGCGATACGGGGGCCGAAGCCGCGATTCTAGCCCACTGCGCCGGGCCCGAGCGCCCGTATCGCGAGCGGCAGCCGCTCGACTTCGAAGGGCGGGCGCGCGGCGGCGATACGCTGCACGATCGCGCCACCGGGGCCGGGGCCGGCGACGAAGCCATGCTCGTAGCCGAGCACCAGCAGGCCATGCCGCTGCGCGAGCGCGAGCAGTTCACCCGGACGCAGCAGGAAGTCCGGGTTCGCCGGTCGGCCATGGCGGGCGTTGCCCTCGCCGAAGGTCTCGTAGAGCAGCAGTCCGCCAGGCGCGAGCAGGGGGGGCAGGAAGTCGAGCCGGGGCCGGAAAAGGTAGTTGCCCACCAGGACCGCGTCGAAGGCGGCATCGGTATCGAGCTGCGCCGGCCAGGCGCCCGCCTCGAGATCCCCCTGAACCGCCTCGACCGCGTCGGGCAGCCTCGCAAGCGCCGCCGGATCGCGATCGATGCCCAGCACCCGGGCGCCGCGCTCGAGCGCCAGTCCGATGTTGCGTCCGCTGCCACAGGCCAGATCGAGCACGCGCGCCGACGATCCGAGACTGACCATCCATCGGGCGAACCAGGCGCTCGGCAGCGGCGCGGCCCCCGGCCGGTGGGATACTGGGCTTCCGGTGGCGATGGTCATGATGCTCGATGTCGATGCGCGCGACGGATCAGGAAACGGCGCAGTCTAGCGAAAGCCCGGTCGGCGCGTCGTCGTCGTCCGGGTCTTCGCTCGTGCGCCATCCCTGGCCGACGCTCGCCTGGCTCGTCGTCGCGATCGCGCTCTTCGCGCTGTCGGCCGGCGGGTGGCTCGCCTGGCCGGCCGCCTTCGGCGCGACCACCGCCTGCGCGATCGCCGCGCTGCTGGCGACCGCGGCGGGGCTGCGGCGCGACCGCGACGACAGGGCCCGCCTGCACGCCGAGCTGTCCCGGGCGCGAGCCTCCAACATCCGCCACCAGCTCGCCGAGCAGCTTGGCGCCTCCGGCACCTGGACGCTCGAGCGCCGCGCCGGCGAGGAACGCGGCGCTCGCCTCACCTGGAGCGCCGGCTGCTTCCGGCTGTTCGGCTGGCCCGTCGACCAGGGCGAACCCCGACTCGCGCGCTTCCTCGAACGCATCCACCCGGGGGACCGCGATCGCTGGCATCTGATCCACCGCCGTGCGCTGCGCTACGGCGGGGAGGCGCGCATCGAGTACCGCTTCCTGGGCAAGGGCAGCGATCCGGTCTGGATCCGCTCGATCGCCCGCGCCGAGCGCTCGGCCGGCGGGGAGATCGTCAGGCTGGGCGGCGTCGTGCAGGACATCACCGGCATCCGCTCGATCCAGCAGCGCCTCGCCTCCAGCGAAGCGAAGTTCCGCGAACTCACGCAGCTCAGCTCCGACTGGATCTGGGAGGCCGACGCGCAGCTTCGCTGGTCCTACCTTGCCGAAGGCGCCGGGGCGGCGCTGGGCGCATGGATCCAGTCGCTGCCCGGGCAGCCGCTGTGGGAGCCGCCACCCGGACCGCAGGCCTTCGAGCAACCCGACTGGAACCGCCTCCGAACGAGGGTCGAGGAGCACGCGCCGATCGAGGATTTCGAGTACCCGATGATCGCGCCCGACGGGCAGCTGCGTTTTGTCGCGATCAGCGGCAAGCCGATCTTCGCCACCGACGGCAGCTTCACCGGCTACCGCGGCATCGGGCGCGACATCACCCAGGAAAAGCAGCAGCGGCTGCTGCTGCGCATCGAGAGCGACATCGCCGCGCTCGTGCGCGAGCAGGGCGACCCGGAGAGCGTGGTGTCGGCGGTGCTCGCGAAACTGTGCACGATCATGGGATGGATCGGCGGCGTGCACCTGAAACGCGTCGCCGGCGCGCAGCAGGCATGCTCGGCCCTCGAGTGCTGGGGCAGCGCCCCCTTCCTGCAGATGGTCGCTGCGCTGCCGCCCACGCTGCCGATCCCGCTGGGAGGTGCCGAGGGGGGCGCCTGGGAAAGCGGGCGCTCGCGCTGGATCATCGACCTGGACGAGGATGGCGCGCTGGCCGGTCGATACCAGACCGCGGCGCTCGAGGCGCGCGCGATCTTCCTGGTGCCGATCATCGACGAGGGTGGTCGCGTCGCGTCGATGCTGGTGTGCCTGTCGCAGGCGCCGGTCAGGGCGCCGCGTTTCTTCGACCAGACCGCGGGCATCGTGGCGAGCACGCTGTCGCTGTTCCTGCAGCGCAAGGGCGCGGAGCGCCGCCTCACGCACCGTTCGCTGCACGATGCGCTGACCGACTTGCCCAATCGCATCTACCTGACCCACCAGCTCGAAACCCGCATCGCGCGCAACGAGGCGGCCGCGCTGCTCTACATCGACCTCGACCGCTACAAGATCATCAACGACACGCTGGGACACTCGGTCGGCGACCAGGTGCTCGTCGAGGTCGCGCAGCGCCTGCGCGACGCGATCCGCGAGCAGGACGTGGCCGGACGGATGGGCGGCGACGAGTTCATCATCCTGCTGTCGCAGCTCGCCGACCGGGGCGAGATCGAACGCATCGCCCGCCGCGTGCTTGCCGCGATCGAGAAACCCTTCGTGCTGATGAATCGCGCATGGTTCCTGTCGGCGAGCATCGGCGTGGCGATCGCGCCCGACGATGGCAACGACGCGGCGCTGCTGATCAAGTGCGCCGACAGCGCGATGTACCGGGTGAAGTCGGAAGGCCGCAACGACATCCGGTTCTTCACCGGCACCCTGTCCGACGAGCGCAGCGACCAGCTCGCGCTCGCCGGCGAATTGCCGCTCGCGCTGCAGCGCGGCGAGGTCGATCTGCACTATCAGCCGATCCTCGACGTCAGCGATCGGCGCGTGCTCGGCTTCGAGGCCCTGCTGCGCTGGCAGCACCCGACGCGCGGCCTGCTGCGGCCGGAGCGTTTTCTCGCGGCTGCCGAGCAGAGCAACCTGATCCGCGAGATCGGCCTGTGGGCGCTGCGTCGCGCGATCGACGACCGCATGACGCTCGGTGTCGACGCGCACCCGGACGCGGCAGTCTCGGTGAACATCTCGGCAAGGCAATTCACCGAGGACGGCTTCCTGGGTCCGCTCAATGCGATGCTCAACGAACGGGCGATGCCGCCGCGGCTCCTGCAGCTCGAACTCACCGAGAGCGCCTTCATCGGCCGCCCGGAGCGCACCGTCGCGGTCATCGGCGAGCTCAGGCGGCTCGGCGTGCGGGTGCTGATCGACAACTTCGGCACTGGCTACGCGTCGCTGTCCTACCTGAAGAACCTGCCGGTGGATGGGCTGAAGATCGACCAGGGTTTCGTGCGCGGCCTGCCCGAAGACCGCGGCAACGCGGCGATCGTGCAGGCGATCGCCACGCTTTGCGAACGGCTCGGACTGAGCGCGATCGCCGAGGGCGTCGAAACGCCGGAGGAACTGCAGGCGCTTCGCTCGCTCGCCTGCGAGCGGCTGCAGGGAACGCTGATCGCCGAGCCGATGCCCTTCGCGCGGCTGGCAGCCTTCCTGGCGGCCCTGCCCGAGGTGCGGCGCATGCACCTGGTACGCGATGGCGGCGCGCAAGGCACCTGAGGCGGATGCCGCCGGCTCGCCCGCGGCACCCTGCCCCTGCGGCAGCGGGCGGCCGCTCGCGGCCTGCTGCGGACGCTGGCACGACGGCGCCGAGCGCCTGCAGGCGCCCGACCCGCAGACCCTGATGCGCTCGCGCTACAGCGCCTTTGTGCTGGACCGGCGCGACTATCTGCTGGACACCTGGCATCCGTCGACCCGCCCGGCTGCGATCGAGCCGCCCCCCGCGGGCCTGCGCTGGCTGGGCCTGGAGGTGCGCGCGCACCGGCAGGACGGCGACCGCGGCGAGGTGAGCTTCGTGGCACGCAGCAAGCTGGCGGGCCGAGCGAACCGGCTGCAGGAAATCAGCCGCTTCGTGCGCGAAGAAGGCCGCTGGTTCTACGTGGACGGCGACCTGCGCGACTGAGGCGCGACCTCTGCCTCAGACCGACAGCCCCTTGTAGGCCAGCCCCATCACTTCGCGGACATCGCGCATGGTCTCGGCCGCGGCCGCGCGCGCCCGGGTGCAGCCGTCGGCCATGATGTCGCGCACCAGGCCCGGGCTGTCGAGGTAGGGCTGCGCGCGCTCGAGGAAGCCCTGCTGCTCGCGCCCGATGGCCTCGATGACCGGCTGCTTGCACTCGAGGCAGCCGATGCCCGCGCTGCGACAGCCAGCCGCAGCCCACGAGCGGGTTTCTTCGGGTGAGTAGACCTGGTGCAGCTGCCACACCGGACAGCGCTCAGGCTCGCCGGGGTCGGTCCGACGCACACGCGCCGGGTCGGTGGGCATCGTGCGGATCTTGCGCGCGACCGATGCCGGGTCCTCGCGCATCGCGATCGCGTTGCCGTAGCTCTTGCTCATCTTCTGGCCGTCGATGCCGGGCATGCGCGAGGCTTCGGTCAGCAGGGCCTGCGGTTCGGCGAGGATCTGCCGGCGGCTGCCATCGAGGTAGCCCGCAAGACGCTCCCGATCGGCCTGACCGAGGCTGGCCGCCGCCTGCAGCAGCGCCCTGCCCTCGTCGAGCGCGGCGGCGTCGCCCTGCTCCTGGTAGCGCGTGCGCAGTTCGAAGTAGCGCTTCGATGCCTTGCCGCCGAGCCGGGCCGCGGCGTCGCGGACCTTCTGCTCGAAGCCGGGTTCGCGGCCGAACAGGTGATTGAAGCGCCGGGCGACTTCGCGCGTGAGCTCGATATGAGGCACCTGATCCTCGCCGACCGGCACCCATGCGGCGCGATACATCAGGATGTCGGCCGACTGCAGCAGCGGATAACCGAGGAAACCGTAGGTCGCGAGATCGCGATCGGCAAGCTTTTCCTGCTGATCCTTGTAGGTGGGCACGCGTTCGAGCCAGCCCAGCGGCGTGGCCATCGACAGCAGCAGGTGCAGCTCGGCGTGCTCGGGCACGCGGCTCTGGATGAACAGCGTGGACTGCGCCGGATCGATGCCCGCCGCCAGCCAGTCGATGACCATCTCCCAGATGCTCGCCTCGATCACATCGGGCGAATCGTAGTGGGTGGTCAGCGCGTGCCAGTCGGCGACGAAGAAGAAGCACGGGTGCCCGGTCTGCAGGCGCACCCAGTTCTTCAGGGCGCCGTGGTAGTGGCCGAGGTGCAGCGCGCCGGTGGGGCGCATGCCGGAGACGACCAGTTCGGAAGACATCGCGGAAGACATCGGGCAGGGTCCGCGTGGGGTGACCGGCGCGGCGTAGCATGGACCCGGCGGATTCTATCAAGGCAACGCGCTGGCGATCCGGCCCTCGACCCGCCCGCGCCCGATCCGCGTGACCACGGGCGTCTCGCCGGTCATGTCCACCACCGTGGTGGGCTCCATCGACTGGCCGCCGGCGTCGATCAGGGCATCGATGCGTCGGGCCAGGCGCTCGGCGATATCGTCGGGGTCGTGCAATGGATCCGCCTCGCCAGGCAGCACCAGGCTGGCGCAGATCACGGGCGCGCCGAGTGCCTCGAGCAGGCCCGAAGCCACCGGACTGTCGGGTACGCGCAGGCCGATGGTGCGCCGCGACGGGTGCCAGAGCCGGCGGGGGACCTCGCGAGTGGCCGGCAGCACGAAGGTGAAGGGTCCGGGCGCCCAGTCGCGCAGGAACCGGTAGGCGCGGTTGTCGACCTGCGCGTACACCGACACCTGGGAGAGGTCCGAGCACATCAGCGTGAGCAGGTGGCGCTCGTCGATCCCGCGCAGCGCGCGCAGCCGGTCGACCGCCGACTTGTCGTCGAGCGGGCAGGCGAGAACGTAGCAGGCGTCGGTGGGTATCGCGAGCAGGCCGCCACCGCGCAGCAGCTGCGCGGCCTGCCGCAGCAGGCGTGGCTGCGGCGAGGCGGGATGGACGACGAAGCGCTGCGTCATGTCGCCACCGTCATCAGGCGTCGATGGCCGCGGCCCAGCCAGCCCAGACCGGCACAACCGCGTCGGGCAGCGGCGGCAGCGCACCGAGCTCGACCCGGCTTTCGCCGGGCCCGTGAAAATCCGAGCCGCGCGAAGCCCGGAAGTCGAACTCGCGGGCCATCCGCGCGAAGCGCGCGTACTGATCGCGGGTGTGACTGCCGCAGATCACCTCGATCGCCGAGCCGCCCGCCTCGCGAAACTCCTGCAGCAGCGCCCACAGCCCGACGTCGCCCAGCCGGTAGCGCCCGGGGTGCGCGAGCACGGCGGTGCCGCCGGCACCGAGGATCCAGCCGACCGCCTCGGACAGGCGCGCCCAGCGGTGGGGCACATAGCCAGGGCGACCCTGCGTCAGGTAGCGCAGGAAGACCTCGCCGAGGTCGGCGCAGTGCCCGGCTTCGACCAGGAAGCGCGCGAAGTGCGTGCGCGAGATCAGCTGCGGGTTGCGCACGTGGCGCAGCGCCCCCTCCCACGCGGCGACGATGCCGGCGGCCTCGAGCTGCGCGGCCATCTCGCGTGCGCGAGCCTCGCGCCCAGCCCGCACGCCGGCCACGCCGGCTGCCAGCGCCGCGTCGTCGGGATCGATGCCGAGTCCGAGCACATGGATGGTCTCGCCCGCCCAGGTGACCGAGATCTCGATGCCGGGTACGTAGGCGATGCCGAGCTTGCGCGCCGTCTCGAGGGCGGCAGCCTGCCCCGCGAGCTCGTCGTGGTCGGTGAGCGACAGCATCTGAACGCCCTGCGCGTGCGCGCGGGCGACCACCGCCTCGGGGCTCAGCGTGCCATCGGAGATCGCGGAATGGCAGTGCAGGTCGGCATTCAGCGCCCAGGGATCGTCGGCAGCGGCGGCGCCGCGCCGCGCCGCCGGGCCGGGGCTCGGGCTTGTCATGGGTCGACATCCGCGACGCCCGCCGACGGTGCGCCGGCCAGGAAGGCCTCGACCAGATCCGCGAGCGCCTGCGGCCGGTCGTGGTGCAGCATGTGGCCGGCACCCTCGAGGGTGCGCTGCTCGATCGAGCGCAGCACCCGCAGGCGTCGCTGGAATGCCTCCTCGCGCAGGAAGGCCCGGTGTGCCTCCGACTCGCCCGCCAGCACCAGCAGCACGGGCGCGTCGATGCGACGCCAGCAGGCGAGCACCTCGTCGGCGCGGTAGAGCACCGCGTTGACGATCCGGTGCGCGGGGTCGCCGAGCAGCTCGCGCCGTCCCTCGGCGGTCGGGCGCGACCAGTGCCGCGCGAGGAAGGCCGCCTTGTCCTGCGAAAGCCGCGGGTTGCTGCGCATCATGCGGGCGGCCACCTCGCCCAGGTCGGCGTAGTCGCGCAGCCGCGTACCGCGCTGCAGTTCATCGAGCCAGGCTTCGTAGCGATGCGGCGCGTCGTCGGCGGGCGAATCGCGCAGCCCCACCCCCTCGAGGTTGATCAGGCGCCGCACGCGCGCCGGACGGGCGCCCGCGTACAGCATCGCGACATTGCCACCCATGCTGTGCGCGATCAGGTCTACCGGTGCGTCGCCCGCCACCTGCCGCAGCAGTTCGTCGAGATCGGCGAGATAGTCGGGGAACCAGTAGCAGTCGGCGGCAGGCCGCTCGCTGAGACCGAAGCCGCGCCAGTCGGGCGCGAAGACTCGCCAGTTGCCCCGCATCGCATCGACGAGGAACTGGAACGAGGCGGAGACATCCATCCAGCCATGCAGAAGCCATAGATCCCCGTCGACGGGACGCCCGGGATCGGGCTCCCACACCCGCAGGTGGTAGCGCAGGCCGCGAACGCTCGGAAAGCGCGAGGTGCTCGACCGTCGCGGCAGGTACTCGACGCAGGGAACGGAAACGACAGGATCTTCGACGCGCATGCGCGAAGTATAGATGCCGCAGCGCAGCAAGACCTGAGCCGGTGCAGGCAGGGCGCCGGGCTCGCGGCCTTGCCTTACACTTCGGCAACCTTCCACCGCGGGCACCGGCCCCTCGACGCTCCCATGGCCATCTACCAGCTCGACGACTTCATTCCCGAGATCGACCCCGATGCCTGGGTCGCCGACAACGCGACCGTCGTCGGCAGGGTTCGCCTCGCGGCGCGCACCAGCGTCTGGTTCGGTGCCGTGCTGCGCGGTGACAACGACCTGATCTCGATCGGCGAAGGCAGCAATGTCCAGGACGGTGCGGTGCTGCACACCGACCCCGGACGGCCGCTGACGGTCGGCGCGTCGGTCACCATCGGTCACCAGGCGATGCTGCACGGCTGCACGATCGGCGAGCGCTCGCTGGTGGGCCTGCACGCGGTGGTCCTGAACGGCGCGCGCATCGGGCGCGAATGCCTGATCGGTGCGGGCGCGCTGATTCCCGAAGGCAAGGTCTTCCCCGACCGCTGCCTGCTGGTGGGCGCACCCGCCAAGGTGATGCGCGAACTCTCCGACGAGGAAGTGGCCGCCTTCCAGCGCGGCGTGCAGTCCTACGTGGAGCGAGCCCGCCTGTTCCGCAGCCGGCTGAAGCGACTCGACTGAACCGGCCGATGAGCGCGACCCCCGACAGCCTCGAACGTTTCCTGCTGCGCGACGCTCCGGTCCGCGGCGAGATCGTCTCGCTTGACGAGGCCTGGCGCGCGGTCGTCGGGCGCCACGACCTTCCCGCCTGCGTGCGCGACCGCCTGGGCGAGCTCGCGGCGGCCGCGCTGCTGCTGGCGGCCACGCTGAAGTTCGACGGCTCGCTGGTGCTCCAGATTCACGGCGACGGACCGGTCGCGCTGCTCGTGGTCGAATGCGATGCGCGCGGCGGCTTTCGCGCCACGGTGAAACTGCGCGACACCGTGCCGGTGCCCGCCGAGGCCACGCTGGCCGAGCTCATGAACGCTCATGGGCGCGGCCGCTTCGTGCTGACGCTGGAAGCCCGGCATGGCGACGAGGGCACGCAGTCCTACCAGGGCATCGTGCCCTTCGAGGGCGAGACGGTGGCGCAGGTTCTCGAGCACTACATGAGCCGCTCCGAGCAGGTTCCGACGCGGCTGTGGCTGGCCGCCGACGCGACACGTGCCAGCGGGCTGCTGCTGCAGCGACTGCCCGATGAAGGTGGCCTGACCAGCGCACAGCCCCGCGACACCGACGGATGGGGAAGGCTGTGCCACCTTGCCGACACCCTCGGCCAGACCGAACTGCTGGAGCAATCGCCGGCCACCGTGCTGCACCGCCTGTTCTGGCAGGAGAAGCTCCACGGCTTCGACCGGCGCGGCTGCCGCTTCACCTGCCGTTGCAGCCGCGACCGGGTCGCTTCGATGCTCCGGATGCTCGGGCGCGACGAGATCGAGGCGATCCTCGCCGAACGTGCTTCTATCGAGGTCCGCTGCGAATTCTGCAACCTCGCCTATGTCTTCGACGCGGTGGACTCGGCCGGGCTCTTCACCGCTGCGCCCGCGCACACCGCGCCAGGGCAGTCCCAGTAACGCGGCCCTCGGATCAGCGAACGGCCGCTGTCTTGACGGTGTCGGTGTCGCCGGAACGCGAGCGCACCGGCGCGTTGTGGAACTGCACGAAGACCTCGTCGGGGCGCACCATGCCCAGCTCGTAGCGCGCGCGTTCCTCGACCGCCAGCAATCCCTGGCGGAGATCACGGACCTCGCTCTCGAGACCGCCGTTGCGCTCGGACAGCCGCAGGTTGCGCTGCGCCTGGAGCTCCTGCTGGCGCTCGAGCTCCCACACCCGCGTCCAGCCGCCCTTGCCCAGCCAGAGCGGGTACTGGACGAGCAGCAGCAGGCCGCCGAGCAGCGCGGCGAGCGTCTTCATCGGCGGGCGATCCGGAGGCGCGGCATGAGCGGGATTGTAGCCGCGCCGCCGTGCACCGCAATGCGGGCGGCGGTTCCGGGCATCGCTCAGCGCAGGTTGTAGAACGCGCTGCGGCCCGGGTAGGCGGCCACGTCGCCGAGGTCTTCCTCGATGCGCAGCAGCTGGTTGTACTTGGCGATGCGGTCGGTGCGTGACAGCGACCCGGTCTTGATCTGCAGCGCGTTGGTGGCCACCGCGATGTCGGCGATGGTGACATCTTCGGTTTCGCCGGAGCGGTGCGACACCACGGCCGTGTAGTTGTAGCGCTTGGCGAGCTCGATCGCGGCAAAGGTCTCGGTCAGCGTGCCGATCTGGTTGATCTTGATGAGAATCGAGTTGGCGATGCCTTCGTCGATGCCCTGCTGCAGGATGCGGGTGTTCGTGACGAAGAGATCATCGCCGACGAGCTGCACTTTCTCGCCGAGCGCATCGGTGAGCTGCTTCCAGCCGTCCCAGTCGTTTTCGGCCATGCCGTCCTCGATCGAGATGATCGGGTACTTGTCGACCCACGAGGCCAGCAGATTCGTGAAGTCGGCCGGCGCGAGCACCAGCCCCTCGCCCTCGAGGTGGTAGCGGCCATCCCGGTAGAACTCGGAGGCGGCGCAGTCCAGTCCGAGCGCGATCTGCCGGCCGGGCTCGTAGCCCGCCGCTTCGATCGCCTTCAGGATCAGCTGGATCGCGGCCTCGTGGCTCGCGACGCTCGGCGCGAAGCCGCCCTCGTCACCCACGGCGGTGGACATGCCGGCATCGTGGATGATCTTCTTGAGCGCGTGGAAGACCTCGGCGCCGTAGCGCACGGCCTCGCGAAAACTCGGCGCGCCCACGGGGATGATCATCAACTCCTGCAGATCGAGGGAGTTGTTGGCGTGGGCACCGCCGTTGATCACGTTCATCATCGGCACCGGCAGCGCCATCGCACCCGAGCCGCCGAAGTAGCGGTAGAGCGGCAGGCCCGACTCCTCGGCGGCGGCCTTGGCGACCGCCATCGAGACCGCGAGCGTGGCGTTGGCGCCAAGGCGCGACTTGTTCTCGCTGCCGTCAAGGTCGATGAGCGTGCGGTCGATATAGGCCTGCTCGCTCGCATCGAGGCCCATCAGCGCCTCGGAGATCTCGGTGTTGATGTTCTCGACGGCCTGCAGCACCCCTTTGCCGAGGTAGCGGGCCTTGTCGCCATCGCGCAGCTCGATCGCCTCGCGCGAACCGGTGGACGCGCCCGAAGGCACGGCGGCGCGCCCCATCACGCCCGACTCGAGCAGCACGTCGCACTCGACGGTGGGATTGCCGCGGGAATCGAGCACCTCGCGGCCGATGATGTCGACGATGGAACTCATGACGTTTGCTGCTCCTGGGACGGTTCGCGGGGGCCGGGTCGTGACGGGTTCAGACGCCCTCGACGACCACCATGTTGAAGGCATCGGTCGCGCCGGCACGGCGCTCGCGCGCCACGCGGTAGAGTGCCGACTCGTAGAAGGCCTGCGCCTGCTCGAAGCTGTCGAAGCGGATCACGACCAGGCGCCCCGGGCGCCAGTCGCCCTCGAGGACCTCGTGCCGACCGCCGCGAACGACGAATTCGCCACCGGCCGCGGCGACCGCGCCCGGCGAAAGCGCCTGGTACTGCCGGTACTGCTCGGCGTCTCGGACGCTGACGTCGGCGATCACGTAGGCTGCCATGTGCGTTGCTCCGGAAAGCCCGCGCGCTTGACCGCGGCGTCGAGTTCGACGAGCGTGCCCAGCAGCTCGGCCATCCAGGGCAGCGGCCATGCATTGGGGCCGTCGGACAGCGCGCGGGTGGGATCGGGGTGAGTTTCCATGAACAGGCCGGCCACGCCCGCGGCGACGGCAGCACGGGCGAGCACCGGCACGAACTCGCGCTGCCCGCCCGAAGAGCTGCCCTGCCCTCCCGGCAGCTGCACCGAGTGCGTGGCGTCGAATACGACCGGGCAGCCGGTCTCGCGCATGATGGCAAGCGAGCGCATGTCGGAGACCAGGTTGTTGTAGCCGAAGGAGACGCCCCGCTCGCAGACCATGATGGTGTCGGCACCGTCGGGATCACCGCCGGCGGCCTGCCGCGCCGCCTCGCGGGCCTTGGCCACGACCTGCTTCATGTCGGCGGGCGCGAGGAACTGGCCCTTCTTGATGTTGACCGGCCGCCCGCTCGCGGCCACCGCGCGGATGAAGTCGGTCTGGCGACACAGGAAGGCGGGGGTCTGCAGGACATCGACCGCCGCGGCCACCTCGGCGATCTGGGCTTCCTCGTGCACATCGGTGAGCACCGGCACGCCGATGA